>CAXUEY010000195.1:0-3628 GCA_964250225.1 uncultured Ktedonobacteraceae bacterium
GTATAGCAGGGGGGCGGGAAACCGACTCGTTCCAGGGTTGTGGCCTCTTTATTCGTGCTGAGCGTATCGTTAGTATGGGTATTGGTCAGTTTGGCGATGGCCCCAAAGTCGCCGGCGGGGATCTCTGTAGCGCTCTCCTGGTTTTTGCCGCGTGGCGTAATCAACTGGCTCAGGCGTTCATCGGTCTTCGTGCGCAGATTAAAGGCGTGCGTGTCGGATTTGAGCGTGCCAGAATAGACGCGGAAAGTACTGATCGTGCCAACCTGGGCCGATGTCGTTTTGAAAACCAGCAACGAGAGCGCGGTACCGAGGGAGCGGGCATCTTCAGGGATAGCTTCAGCGGCGCTGGGCAAATAGTCCACCAGCGCGTCGAGCAAGGTCTGCACGCCAATATTCTTGCTGGCAGAGCCGCAGAGCACCGGGATCAACTGGCCGGAGCGCGTGCCCTTCTTTACCACCGAGAGTACCTCTTCGTCGCTTAACGCCTCCCCTTCCAGAAACTTCTCCATCAGCGCGTCGTCGCTCTCCACGGCGGACTCAATCAACTGCTCGCGGAACGTGCTCACGTCCGCGAGCAGATCAGCGGGCACGGGGATCTCCTGAATCTTATTGCCGCCCTCGAAGGTATAGCCCTTTTGCGAAACCAGGTCCACCACGCCCTTAAAGGCGGCCTGCTCGCCGATAGGGATTTGCAGCGGCACCACATTCAAACCGAATTGGCTACGTAGCGAGTCCAGCGCCTGTCCAAACGACGTATTTTCGCGATCCAGCTTATTTACCAGCACTATACGTGGCAGCTTGCGCTCATTAGCGTACTGCCAGGTCAATTCTGTGCCAACCTCGACCCCCTTTTCCGCGGTCACCACCATCAGAGCCGCGTCCGCCACACGCAGACCGGCCTTCACCTCGCCCACAAAGTCCGCGTACCCAGGAGTATCGATCAGGTTAATCTTCGTATCCTTCCATTCAACGGGGAGCACTTTGGTATGCAGCGACATGCCGCGTTTTAGCTCATCAGGCTCAAAATCAGCGATTGAGCTGCCATCATCCACTTTCCCCTGCCGTGTCGCAGCACCAGTATCGTAGAGGGCCGCGTCTATCAGAGAGGTTTTCCCTGCTCCGCCATGAGAAATCAAAGCAACATTGCGAATGTGTTCTGCACTATAGACCTTCATAAACCGTAAATCCTCCTGTAGTATATGTGTGAAGTGCTTGCTCGTTCTTGCAAACATGTGAGAGTATCTGCCAGAACTTCTGCATCCCCACGCCAGCATGTGGTGTGAAGAGGAAAACGCGTCGTATTTCGGCTCCTGTCCGCTGCCTTGCTTCCAACCCTTCCATCCAATCTCTTGCCATCTCATCTGAAATAAAGATATTCTGACGGTGGAAGCACTACGGATTACCTGTTAGTATATCATAAGGTGTTTTTAAAAAGTATAGACAAATTTTATTCTCCATTTTGACCTCTCTCAGTATGAAGGAGACTCCTCCTGGCCTGCTTTGTGTATCGCTTCAATCTTCGCTCCCGATTCATTTTGAACCTCTGATATTCCTTTACCATTTTTGACTGACTATTCCTATCTTCTAAGTCAAGTACATAGGGATGCCGGAAGTCTTCATAGGCATCTGGCCATCTTTCTGTTGGTGCTAATGGGGTAAAGGAGAGGCTTTGTGTCAGTCTCTCTCCTTCCCTTGAAGCGGCAACCGCATAGATATGACGGACAATGACGCCTTTCTCTAAGAGTTCTATGAGATAGCTTTTGACCGCATAAACCAGCTTGCCAGCATAGAAATGTTGCGCAATGCCCGCTCCTGCTCTCGCTCCCACGCTGACGACATAGCAATCTAGAGGGGTATCGACAAGATACGGGGTGAAATACTCTGGATTTAGCTCAGTTTCGTCCGTCTGTAGAGTAATTAGTTTTTCAAGGATGTCCTGCTTAAGTGGACTCATAGAGATATAGCCAAGAACGATATCTGTTTTTGTATCTTTCAGGACATGTGTGACTTCAGGATTGTATGGCAACCTTTTCTGTAGCGCCTCTGCTGACATCCGGGTTTCTTCAGGGAAGAGAATGCTATCGATACAGCAGCGTGACGCTCAACAAACACGATGGGGAGTGGTGGCTCACCCTCTCTTACGATGAGATAGTAGCCGTTCAGATCCCCTCAGATGCTCCTGTCATCGGCATCGATGTGGGAATCGCCAATTTCGTCACGACTTCAGATGGAAAGCACTACGGTACCTTCAACGGCAAGTTGCGTGAACGACAAAAGCGGGATCGGGAAAAGCGCCGCAGGAAAGCCAAACTCAGGAAGTGTCTGGAAAAGAGGGGCGTGCCGAAGAACAAGCAGCCGTCTACCTCTAGTGCCACGGGGCAGCGGCTCATACGCTACGTCAAACAATCGATTAACCGAGCAGTCAATCTGTGTTTTGAAGAACACAAAGGTTCTCAATTCGCCTACGAACAGCTTTCCGTAGCTACGATGCGCCATAAAGCGCGTGCGATGAACGCCTACATGCGGGCATCCAATTTAGCGCATATCCCTAATCAAATCGCCTGGAATGCCACCAAGCGTGGGGTGCTGGCAATCCGCGTGAAAAGTGCGTATTCCTCGCAGGAATGTTCTATGTGCCATTATGTTGACCGGAAAAACAGGCCTAATCAACAAACGTTTTGTTGTCGAGTTTGCGGTCATACGGCACATGCTGACATCAATGCCTCAGAGAATATTGCGTTCCGGCTCGATGATCAGGAATTGCGTACCTGCCAGAACCGGAAGGAAATCAAAGCCTTATTGCTCAGACGACACGAGCAATGGAAGCAACATTTCAGCTTGGTCGTAGTCCAAGCTCCCGTCCAGTTGAGTTTGTGGGCAAGCTCACAGGCTTCAACGGACGTAGGTTAAAGCGAGTTTCGTGGGCATTGGAATACATGTCCGTAAAATGAGCAACTATATCAGTCTGGCCCATTTTGTTCAACCAGCTTGCAACAAAGTCCAGGATAATGTAAAAGTCAGCGCATAGACTGGAGGAATCAGATGTGAGTAAAAATGAGTTGGCCGCCCTCGTCGTCGTGCCCGCCCTGGGGCTGAATGCAGACGGAGAAGTTGTCATTGGCGTTATTTTGAAGGAGAAACATATGCTTATTCATTACGACGATTTCGCTCAGGTGGATATACGTGTCGGGAAAATCGTTGTGGTTGAAGATTTCCCGCGTGCGCGTAAGCCCGCGTACAAAGTGCAGATTGACTTTGGGCCGGAGATTGGTCTGAAATGGTCAAGTGTCCAGGCCAAACGGGAATATACGCAGGAAGAGATGTTAGGGCGGCAAGTGCTGGGAGTGGTGAATTTCGCCCCAAAAAATATTGCCGGCTTCCTCTCAGAAGTGCTCATTCTGGGGGTGCCCGCTGAGGACGGGTCGCTTTCTCTTCTGATGCCCAGCCGACCAGCTCAATTAGGCTCGCGCATCTACTGAGTGGATGGTTTCTCGTTGATTGGCTCGGTCGGGGTTTTGTGACATCTTCGCCGGTCTTTCTCTAGCCACTCTGCAAAAATGCGCCATGCCTGCTGCTACGCCACGTACTATCGAATCCGTTGAAGTCGTGTTAATCTCCTTGGATGGAG
>CAXUEY010000195.1:3638-10710 GCA_964250225.1 uncultured Ktedonobacteraceae bacterium
GCCCTCCGCCCCCGGGCCCCGCGCCCCCCCCCCCCCCCCCCCCCCCCCCCCCCCGCTCCATCCAAGCGCGCATAAATGCTGAGAGTTGCTGATGCTCACAGTTAAAACTTGCGCAGCGCCTCGAAGAGATTCTCGTTGTCGGGCATATTGCCGGGCGAATCCTGAATTTCGATATAGCGGATCACGCCCTCTTTATCGATGGCAAACAGGGCGCGCTCGGCCATACCGACCTGGTGGCGCACACCATAGAGATCGACGACCTGCCCCTGGGGATAAAAATCCGAGAGCAGTGGGAAGGTGGTGTTCATGGTTTTGGCCCAGGCTGAAAGGGCATAGGCGCTATCCATGCTGATACTGACGAGCTCTGTATCCAGATCGTTGAAACGATCCAGTTCAACTTCGTAAGAGGGCAGTTGAGCGGAACAGACGCTACTGAAAGCGAAAGGCACAAATGCTAGCACAACATTCTTTTTACCGCGGAAATCACTGAGGTGCCAGTCCTCGCGGTCGGGTGTCTTCAATGTAAAGTCGGGAGCGCTGTCACCGACCTTGAGAGTTTGGCTTGCAGTACGAGGCATCGTATTACATCCTTCCTATTCTGAACAAATAGTGTTTGCCTGAACGTTACTAATCAAGAGGACAAAATGTCTTGATTGTCTCTGCCTGAGCACCAGATAGAGCACTGAAATCTGCTCTGCGGGATTCTAGCACTTCCTTGAAAGGGCTGTCAAATTGAATGTACTCTTTCCCGGTCTGACATTGAGAGCAACAGGTGCGTTATGGGTCAGATCATACTGAAGAATTTTACCACACCAGAGAGGATGCACTGGTAGATCTCTGCCGGTGCGAAAGAGCGTATGCTGCAAGAACAGGCCACTCCTGAACAGAGCGGACTTCCCATCGATCTGCCCCCTCAGACTTCATCCAGGCGTAGTGCTCGCCTGATGCAAGCTGGCTGGCAGGCACTTCTGGCGCGGCGTGGGGTGATGGCGTATCTCCCATGCGTCGCGGCCATTCTCCTCCTTTTCTGTGGCGTTTCTCAGCAAATTTCTCAGAGCGTAAGTGACACATTGCGCTACCAATGTTATGCCCAGCTTTTCTGGCATGGGAGTCCGGGCGTCCATGCTTTGCCGGGTATTCAATGTTTTTTCCTGGCAAATTTTCATCTGCCCGCCAATGGTATCGCGCCTTTCCAGCTTTTGCCCCTGGAATACCCACCATTCACGCTGAGTCTCTTCTCGTTGCCCATGCTCGCACCGCTCCCCTATTACCAGCTCGTCTTCGCGGCCCTGATGGCTGGCACGGTGCTTGGTATCTACTGGTTGTTATTGCGCTATGGGCCACGGGGCGCTGGCCTGGCGTGCGTGCTCTATCTTGTGCTGGGCGCCTGGGCCACAGCGGAAGGGCGTTTCGATCTCGTACCAGCGGGCCTGACGCTGCTCTGCGTGATCGCGGCGGAGCGGCGGCGCTGGAGTCTGGCCTATATCGCGCTGGCGCTGGGCTTTTTGCTCAAAATCTATCCCTTACTCCTGCTCCCGGCTCTCTTTCTCGCTGAACAGGTCACAAGCGGGCGTCTTCCACGACCATCCCAGGCCCTCACGCTCAAGGCCTTGCCAGGGGAGATCTGGCGTGCCTTATGCAGTGTAGGGAAGTGGCGCTGGAACCATGCCTTGCTCTTTTTCGGCGTGATCCTTGTCGTGAGCGGCCTATTCTCGCTTATCAATTTCCAGGGCACGGTCGTCAGCCAGCTCAGCTACTTTGCCAACCGCCCCGTTGAGATTGAATCGACAGGGAGCACGCTGCTCTGGCTGACCACGCTGCTTGGCCATCCCGCCAGCGTGGTGTATACCTTTGGCTCGGTGAATGTTGAGGGCGATCTGGACGATATCGTGGCGCTCGCCTTTGATGGGTTGTTCGCGCTCGGCTGCCTTCTCACGATCTTCTGGCAATGGCGCGGCAAGTTCGATCTGACCCAGGCGTGTGTTGCCCTGTTGCTGATCTTTCTCGCCACTGGCAAAGTTTTCAGCCCACAATACTTAATCTGGCTGATCCCGCTGCTGGCGTATAATGGGGCCTTCAGCCGACCCTGGCTGGCCCTCTGGGGCGGCATCTCTCTGCTGACCACCATTGTGTACCCGTTCATCTTCTCGCAGGTCACCGATCTCACCCAGCTTGCTACGGTGCCCGGCTTTATCGGGATCGTGGGCGCGCGCAATATCCTGCTGACCCTGGTGACGCTGGCCTTTCTCTTTAACTGGTGGGGGTTCAAGCAGCGCAAAATTACGACTCTCGTTCCACACTAAATCTATACTTTTAACGTTCCATCATCCTCAGTAAGTTCACTTTGACATCTGGCCATTCGCTCTCGATAATGCTGAAATAGGCGGAATGGCGATAGTGACCGTCGAGCAGGATAATATGGTTGCGCAGCACGCCTTCTCTGACGCCGCCAATGCGCTCAATAGCCTTTTGCGAACGAAGATTGCGGCTATCGGTTTTTAGCTGCACGCGAATGGCTCCGAGCGTCTCAAAGGCGTGTTGCAGGAGCAGATACTTGCACTCGGTATTGATGCCGGTGCGTCGGGTCGAGGCACCCAGCCAGGTTGTCCCGATCTCCAGACCGCGATTGCGTGGCACAATATCCATATAGCGCGTCGAGCCACACACACGCCCGCTTGCCAGGCTACGGATGGCAAACGGCAACTCTGTCCCGGCGTGCTGGTGTCCTAAACTCCTGCTGATCCATTCACGCATATCCGCGGGCGAATGGCTGGGATTTTCAAACATATAGGTCCAGATATCCTGGTCCTGAGCGGCCTCAAAGAGTTCCTCTGCGTGTTCGATTGCCAGCGGCTCCAGCCTCACCAGCTTGCCAGTGAGCGCGACGGGTTGTACATGAAACATACCATCTCTCCTGCGTTCGTATGGGCTTCTGCGCATAAGCTTACTCTCCCACATTCCATTATGCAAGGGCCAACTCCTGGGCCGGTTCTCAGCCAACTCCAAACAGGTTCACCAGCGCGCCGTGCTCGCCTTTTTGAACCGTCCTTGCAGAGGAAAACGTGACACTTTTTGCACATGGCTAGCGTATCATTGTACGATGCCAGGTCGTTGAAAAAAACTGAGGCGTTTGATCGCTTCAGTTCTGTGACGCATAGTGAAAGAGATGGAGAAAATGGCAAAGCAGACACCCAAAAAACAGCCAAAGCCAGTCCACCAGGCAGGGACGCGCAAAGGTGAAGAAATGCTCAAGCACGAGGGCAAAGAACCTGGTCGTTACGACGTTGAAGCCTCAGGCGCAAAGCGTCCCCGCGGCAAAGCAACAACCAGAAGCTCTTCAGGTGTTAGCCCTCAAAAGCGCATAGATGAGGAGAGTCCACATATCCAGGCACCCTGAGCACAACTGTTCCACACGCAGCCACTTTTTCAGATGAGCAATCATCCAGAAGTGGCAGTTGCTGATGAACGCCCCAAATCCCTATCGAGATCATCGGTAGGGGTTTGGGGCGTTCCAGGCTATACCTCAGCTCCTGCCCGCCGCACGAGAATATCCTATTGCAGCGGCACCTGAGTTAGTGTACAGTAGAGACATTCCCTCAGGAAAGGATTTTCACAAATGGAGTCAGTAAACACAATAGATACCTATACCCAACTTATCGCATTGCTCGATCAGCATGGGGCACACTATCGGCTGATCGACCATGAGGCAGAAGGACGCACAGAACTAGTCAGTGCCATGCGTGGAAACAGGCTGGAACAGGCGGCGAAGTGCATTGTGCTGATGGTCAAACTTGGCAAAAAAATCACCAGATATGTTCTCGCGGTTGTGCCGGGGGACGCGAAGGTCGATTTGCAGGCGGTAAAAGCGCTGCTAGGCGGCACCTACGTCGCCTTTGCCTCAACGGAGATTGCTGAACGGCTGGCGGGCAGCGTGGCCGGAACAGTGCTGCCATTCACGTTCAAGCGGGAATTGGAACTGATCGTTGATCCCTCGCTGCTGGAAAATGATGAATTGTATTTCAATGCAGCTCGCCTGGATCGCTCGATGGTTTTGCGAACCGCCGATTATGTAGCCGTTGCCAAACCGCGCCAGGAGCGCATTGTTGAGCGCCGCGAACTTGTTCCAGAGGGCGAATCAGCAAATCCGGCACATTGAGATGAAAGAGAGGCGTGAAACGTGTACCAGCGTCTCGGCTTTCAAACGTATCACAGGCTTATTACAGGCAAAGCCGTGGTATCGCGCTGAAAACTATTCTTCGGGCGGCTCTGTGTGGATCACGACCGAGCCAAGATCGGGATAGGCCTGACGCAGCGCGCGCTGGATCTCTTCGGCACGCAAATGGGCCTGACTGAGCGGGATGTGTGGTTCGCAAAGGGTGTGCAGCACGATATCCAGTTCTGCGTGCGCGCCAGAGTGTGTGGCACCGTTGCCGACCACAGAGCGATAGGGCTGGTAGAGATGGACATCGTGCGCGCTGCCCTCGCCGGCGATCTGATCGGCGATCTGCACAATGTGCTCGGCGATTTCGGGATGCTGGCCGCTCACATCCAGACGTTGCTCGATAGCGGTACTGGGCGCCTCAAGGTGGGTGGTCACGCGGCGCAGGTACGCGTTATCCGCCAGAATAGCCTGTTCCAGACGCGTTGCGACCTGGTGGGCCTCTTGCAGATCCAGGCCCGCCTGCACCTCCAGGTCAAAATCCACCTCTAATTTGCCATTCACCTCGCGTACATGAATATCGTGCGCGTGAACGCCGTGGCGCTCTGCCAGATAGTAGATCTGCTCGCTGACAGTTTCGCTGGTGCTCTGGGTCGGCTCGACATGAACCAGCACGTCCACTTCGCTGGTCTCCGAGATCTGGCGCACAGCCTGGAGTGTCGCGGTCTCCACATGCTCGCTCAGTTCGTGGATCTGCTCGAAGGTCAGGGTACGCGGTGCGGCAATCACCACATCGGCGAAGAGCTTATTGCCAGCCCGACGCGCGCGCACCCGGCGCACCTCGCTCACCTGTTCGACTCCCTGAATGGCGCGCTCAACCTGCTCATCCACTTTTTGCGGAGCGCGGTCCAGCAGCGCGTCCGCGGTATTTTTCGCCAGTTGGATGCTCACCCAGATAACAAGCAACGAGACGCCCAGCGCGGCCACCGCGTCTGCCTGAGCCAGCCACGCGGGCAGGTGCCAGGTATGGCCGATGTAGACCACCGCCAGGCCCGCAATGACCATCAACGAACTCCAGATATCCGTCTTAAAGTGTAGCGCGTCCGCCTCAAGCGCCTGACTGCCCAGCTTGCGCGCCACCCGCAACAGCGCCCGCGAGCGCGTGTAATCCACGACGACCGCGATGAGCATGACCGCGAAAGCCCAGATACTGGCATCAACGGCCTGCTCGTGATAGAGCAAACGTTGCACCGCTTCGTAGATAATCCAGAGCGCCGTCAGCAAAAGCAAACCGGCTTCCAGGAAGGCTGAGAGGTTCTCGACTTTGCTATGGCCATAGTTGTGCGTCGCATCGGCTGGCTTATCGGCCACGCGCACCGCGAAGAGGGTCATCAGGGCCGCCACCAGGTCCAACGCCGAGTGAGCTGCCTCGGCTAGAATCCCCAGGCTGCCGGTGAGCACAGCGACCACAATCTTGATGCTCGTTAAACCTATCGCGGCCCCCACCGATGAGAGTGCGACCAGCCTTTTCTCGCGCTGCGCTGCTTTCGATGCAACCATAGCTGACACGTCCAACCTTCCTGCTAAGTTATTCCGGCGCTTCATCTCACGCATTGTACGCGATGGATCTGGCAAAGGGCAAGATACATAGTAGAGAAATGTGGTATAATAGATGAGATCTGTTTCGCGGAGGAAAGACATGCTGCTCCCCTACACCATCTGTTTCTGCTTGCGTGGCGAGCAGGTGCTCATGCTCTATCGCAGCAAGCCGCCCAACGCTCAGCGCTGGAATGGCCTGGGCGGACGCATCGAGGAGGGCGAAACACCTCTGGTTTGCGTGCAGCGCGAGATTTTCTTGGAGTACCGTTGCCATTACCAGCAGCACATTTTGCAACATATGATGATTTATGAGTTTCAGACCGATGATTTCGAGATTCAGGAATAAAAATCTACAGGGTATATGGCAGAAGAGCAAGATCCGAGAAGTTTTGGGGCAGGCTTCATGCTATGATGATCTTCATATCGCTTTCGTTGATCGTCTCTCTCATTTTGTAGAAGGAGCGAGGTTTCTATGGACACTTCAAAGCAAAAGTTCATTTCACACTTCTTGTTCGTCGGAGAACAGTGTGGCAGGGCTGAAGAAGCTATTACATTCTACATGTCCTTGTTCAAGAATTCACGCCTCTTGCATATCGAACGGTGGGGCGAGGATGAAGATAAAGAAGAGGCAGCGGGAACCGTCAAGCTTGCCCGGTTCTCTCTCAATGGACAGGATTTCCAGGCCCAGGATAGCAGTAGACATCATGCTTTTACTTTCACCCCGGCTCTGTCGATATTTGTACAATGCGAAACAGAACCAGAAATCGATAGGGTGTTTCAAAAGCTTTCTGAAGGCGGCGCGGTTTTCATGCCTCTCGATAGATATCCGTTCAGCGCAAAGTTTGGCTGGGTCGCTGATAAGTACGGGGTTTCATGGCAATTGAATTTGGAAAGAATGTAGCTCTTTAGCTATACCAGTTCAGGCCAGGCGTATGTTTCCCGCGAAACGTAGCACGGCATTGGTCGGCCTGCTCAACAGCACGCGCAACAACGTCATCACGATGGCCGCGACCAGGCCATCGAACGCGCCACCCAGGATATCACCGGGATAGTGGACGCCGACGAAGACACGTGCGTAACCGATGAGGCAGCCCATCGCGAAAGCCAGCAGCGTAATCCAGGCGGGATAGCGCAACGCTTCGAGCAGCGTGCTATTCCCAGTCGCGTGCTTCTCCTGGCGCGCCCGACCCCAGGCAGGCAACAATTGCAACAAAAACATCCCGCCTACCGCGAAGGCCCAGGCCGTGTGGTCGCTGGGAGACGAACCGTCGGCGGCGTGGGCTAAAAGCTGGTGAACGTGATGCGTAATAAAGG
>CAXUEY010000196.1:0-10707 GCA_964250225.1 uncultured Ktedonobacteraceae bacterium
GCGCGCCCTAATCATCTCCCCCCACCCCCCACACCGCGGGGGGGCGCCCGCTTTTTTTTGGGCCCCCCTGTGGAAAATTTGGTCGCGCGTTAGCTAGCTCGTTATGTTATCATGGATAAAATTATCACAAACGGGTTACTCAACTCGTCTCGCCGTTATATACATCGTTAAATGAGCATGCATGCAGGAGGCCACACCGATGTCCGAAGATCCCAATGCCTTGCCCAACCGACTAGAAGAGGCTCAATCGCCCGCGCCGCAGCCAGGCCAGCCACCTCTGACCAATACCGAGCAATATCCACCATTGCCCTCGTTTTATCAGCAGGCCGCCGCGCCTGATCCGTATGGCGCACCTGCCAGCAATTATAACGCGCCTGGCACACCACCAATGATGCCGCCTGGTTATAGCTACATGCCACCTCCTGGTATACCGCCAATGATGCCACCTCCCGGCTATAGTTATATGCCACCTCCTGGTATGCCGCCAATGATGCCGCCGCCCGGCTATGGTTTGCCCCCCTTTATGCCACCCATACAACCTTCGCATCCATTGCCGCTCGGTCAGGCGATACGCGAGTTGCCGCGTCAATACTGGAAAATTTTTGCAAAACCCGGAGCGCGTGCATTTGCGGAAGAGCAGGGCAAGGCCGAATGGGGCATCATCTGGATGCAGTTGTTGTTTATCACGCTGCTTGCGCTGATAGCTGTTCTCTTCAATAACGCATCAGGGGGAGCACATGCCCTGACTGCGCTACTGAATCCGGTTGGCACAAGCGGATCTACTGTTGCTTTCCAACTTCCCGCCAACTTTGCCATTATCGAGGGGCTCATTGTGGCGATCTTCTTGCCGCTGTTTTTTCTGGCTGGAGAGGGCATCCAGTTCGGTATGGCAAAACTCTTTAAGGGCAATGGCACCTATGTGCAACAGGCATATAACCATTTGCTGTTCATTGTGCCTGTGCAGGTAGTTAGCAGCGTGCTCTCTGTGCTCTCGCTCCAGTTACTTGCATCCTCTGCGAACCCGACAATCCTGCCGATTGCGATTATTGTCACGATCATCCTTTATGTGGTCGAACTGGGCCTGTTTGTCTATAGCGTTGTTTTGAACGTTTTCTCGATCATGGCGGCGCACCGCATTTCGGGGGGCAGAGCCAGCGGAGTTGTGCTAATCCCCTGGGGGGTGTTTGTTGTTCTGTATGTCATCGTGATCTTCATCGTGATCATTGCGAGCTTTGCCGCGTTTCATCCGTAAGTACCAATGGGAAAGTTCAAGAATTGCTCAAGGTAGGGGTAATCTTACGGCCTACACCTGCTTTGAGCGTTGAATGCCCCTGGTCGGTATGTTATGATGGGGAAAAGATGAATTGAGCCTGGTTTTTTGTCAGCGCTGGTCCCTTTCTGACCTGAAAAAACGGCCTGCTGTTATTGTCTGTGATTTATCCGCCTTTGATGCTATTGTGACGAAGAGGTAGAGCGCATGTTAACGGACCCCGGCCAGCACCATTCGAGCAATGGGCATGGCCCGCGCGAACATAAAAAAAGCGGCAAGCTTACCCGCCCACGCGCAGCGTACCAGACCTGGTCGCCGGACCTGGGCTTTGTGCCGCGCGCGCAGCCGTTGCCCTTGCCCGAAGCCCTGCGTCAATTGCCCGGACGTGTGCGCTTTATTCTGACAAAACCGGGATTTGAGCCTTTTCTGGCAGAGGAAGGGCGCGCGGAGTGGAAAATCGTCTGGGTGCTTTTGCTGGCGTATAGTATGGTGGCCGCGCTGTTATCGCTGTTGCGCAACCTGCTCTATCCAGCATCTCCCAATGCAAGTGGGTTAATCAGTCCGGCGGTCTTGCAGGCAGTCAATCTGGCCACGTCGCTGGGGTTGCTGCTCCTGATCCCATTGTTTTTCTTTTGCGCGATGGGCCTGCTCTACTGGCTGGCACACGCGTTTGGTGGACACGGAATTTTTGTGCAGCAGAGCTATACTACGCTGCTGTTTCTGGCACCCTGTGGCATGATAGTGAGTGTGTTGGGCCTGATTCCGTTTGCAGGCAGTTTTCTCTCGACCTTTCTGGGCGCTCTCCTGTTTGTGTATTGCGTGGGGCTGCAATGCTTTGCCACGGTCTCGGTGCATCAGATGAGCGGCGGCAAAGCTACCGCTGCGGTGATGCTGATGCTCTTGATCTTGATCCCGGCCATCCTCGCGAGCCTGGCCTTGTGGACGTTCTTGTTTGTTGCGATCTTTTAAGGTGGCCGTTTCAGACTGCAATCTGGCCCCGTGAGGAGAAGTCGTTGGATACGCTTATTGGAACATCGATAGGTGGGTATACGCTGGTGAGGCTGTTGGGCGCAGGTGGCATGGGTTCAGTTTACCTGGCCAATGATCCGACCATCGGTCAGCAGGTCGCGGTGAAGATTATTCGCACGGACCTGGACTCCTATACCGATTCAGCCTCGGCTGAGCTGGCTCTAGAGCGCTTTCGGCAGGAGGCGCGCGCGGTAGCTGGCCTGGACCATTTGCATATTCTGCCGCTCTATCGCTATGGCGAGGAGCCAACAGCGAACGGGCAGCGCGCCTATATGATTATGCAATATCGTCCCGAAGGCTCGCTGTGGGACTGGTTGCGCCGCCGCGCCGACCTCACTTCCGGTCACATTCAGCCTACCCAGGCTGAACTGAACGCTGGCCTGCCTACAAACTGGCCTCTGGGCATGGATGAAGTGGCCGAATATCTGCAACAAGCCTCCTCGGCGCTGCAATATGCCCATGATCGTGGCATCGTGCATCGCGATATCAAGCCCGCGAACTTTCTTCTGCGTATCGATGCCCACGACAAAGCGGTTCACCTGCTGCTCTCTGATTTTGGCCTGGCAAAGGTCTTTACGGCCAGCTCAGCGACCAATACAATCCTGGGCACACCGACCTACATGGCCCCGGAACAGTTTGAGGGTGCGGCGCGTCCTGAAAGCGATCAGTATGCCCTGGCCGTGATGGTCTATTTCCTGCTGGCCGGGCGTCCCCCCTTTGAAGGCGACCCCATGCAGTTGATGCGCAGGCACATGGCCGCCGATGTACCTTCGATCACGACCTTCAACCCGCGTATTCCGCCCTATATGAACGGTATATTTGCCCGCGCGCTGGCCAAACAGCCTGAGCAGCGCTTCCCCTCAATCTCGGCCTTCGCGGAAGCGTTTGCGAGAGTGGCAAGGGGGCTGCCGGCGTCTTCGCTGGCGATCTCGCGTCAGCACCCACCCGATCTCACGCGTGGCGTGGCCTCCTCAGCGGATCAGTTACCTGTTGTGCCTGGCCTGCTGGGTCTGCCATCTCACGATCCAGCTGGACGCGGCACACCGGGCCAACTGGTCCTGCCTGGTACTGCCAATCTCACGCCAGACATGTATAATACGCCCTCGTCCGCGCAAACAGCCCATCAATCACAAACGCTGTACAACGCGCCATCGCCCGTGCCGACGGTCTATCCAGCCCCACCGGCGTCTCCGATGGTGGGAAACACCTATAACGCACAAACGCCCTTTGCACGACCCCCGTCTGGCTACACACAGCCGCAACAGCAGCCGGGTGAGCAGCAAGTCAGTCGCCGCGGTGCGCTAGGCTGGATTCTTGGCACAGCCGCAGCAGTTGCGGTGGTGAGCGGCGGCACGTATTTTTATTTCCACAATCAAAATTCGCCTGGTGGTCTGTCCGGCTCGTCTTCACACATACTTCGCACGCTCTCAGGCCATACGGATGCAGTGAGCAGCCTGAGCTGGCTGTTCGATGGTTCGCAACTGGCCTCTGGCTCGCTCGATAAAACGGTACGCCTCTGGTCGCCCCAGAGCGATAGCGCGAGCAGGGTTATCAACACAGCCTCTGCGGTGGACTCGCTGGCCTGGAATCCTGATGGCACGAAGCTGGCCCTGGGCGGGTCAGATCATGATGTTGTGCTCTGGAGGCCCGATGGCTCGACGGGCCGACCCGAAATCGGCTGGGGAGCGCCCATCAATGCCCTGGCCTGGGATAGCCATTTTCTCTTTATTGGTACCAACGGCAACGGCCTGCACGCCATCAATAGCACAACCAACAAACACTTTGGAAGGCCCGGCCCGAATGTGCGCGTGAACGGCATTGCCGTCGCCCCCGACGATACACTGCTGGCTGTGGCCCTGGAAACCGGGCATGTCTACTTCGCGGATCTCGCCAAAAACTGGGCGCCCGTTGCCACTCTGCGCCCCATCTACGGAGCGGCCCACTCCGTCGCCTGGTCCCTCGATGGTATCTATGTGGCCGTGGGCTATGAAAATAACGTCGCCGTTGTCTACGATGCTCGCTCCAGGCAGGTGAGCTTTACTCTCAAGCACCAGGGTGCGGTCAACAGCGTCGCCTGGCAACCGGGCGCAACTACCCCCACCCTGGCTACTGGTGCTGGCGACAATACAGTCAATGTCTGGAAGCTCGGCGCCACCAACAGCGAGCAGAGCCAGATTACCTACACCGGCCACAACGATGCCGTCCTCGCCGTGGCCTGGAGCAGCACCGGCATCCTGGCCTCGGCTTCTAAAGATCAAAAGGTGATTCTCTGGAAAGCGCCTGCATAGGCCGCTTCAAGCCCCTGGGTCAGCATATACAACTCCTGGTCTTTTCTATGCGTATATCTTTCGATACGATATATCTTTATTTTTTTTGAGAAAGAGCGAAAGGGATATGTATCGGTATGTTTGGACGCAATCGTACTTCCGCGGGCAGAAGGCCTGTTCCCGAATCAGAGGCTTCACCACAGCTCAGTGGCCCATCTCTTGTCACCGCGCGCCGCCTCTTTGGTTTTTTGCGACCTTTCTGGCTGCCTATGAGCGTGGGCGGGATCTGTCTATTGTTTGCCAGCGGCACGAATCTGATCTTCCCCTGGGTGATCCAGCATTTGCTGGACAGCGTTTTTGTGCGTCATGACCAGGGTCTGCTGAATCAGATTGCCCTGTTATTGCTGGCGGTTTTCGCGCTCAGCATGCTTTTTGGCTTTGGTCAGAGCTATTTCATCTCGTATGTGAGCGAACGCTTGATGGCCGATGTACGCAAACAGGTGCACGCGCATCTGCAAAATCTCTCCCTGACTTTTTTTAATAACCGGCGCGTTGGTGATCTTCTCTCACGCGTCACGACTGATGTCACGCGTGTGCAGGTGGGCCTGACTACCAACGTTTTGAGCCTGGTCCAGCAAGTGTTCACTCTGATTGGCTCTGTGCTGATCATCGCTGTGCTCGACTGGCGCCTGACCCTCCTGATCGTGCTGGTGGTGCCGCTGATCGTGCTCTCTGCCCTGCTCTTTGGGCGCCGTTTTCGTGGGTATACCAAAGCAGTGCAGGATGAACTGGGGGCGGTCAATTCTATTCTGGAGGAGACGCTTTCATCCATGCGCGTGGTCAAGTCGTTTGCGCGCGAGCCATACGAAATTGCGCGTTTCGATCACGGGGTTGAGCGAGCCTTTGCTCTGTCTATGCATCTGACACGGGCGCGCGCGTTTTTCGTTCCGCTGGTGAGTTTTCTGGCTTTTGTCGGCGTGGTGATGGTGGTCTGGTTTGGCGGGAGCGAAGTTCTGGCAGGCCACCTCAGTCCTGGTCAGCTTGTCTCTTTCGTAATCTACATGGTGCTGATCGCTGGCCCTGTGGCCCAACTGGGAAATATCTATGGGCAGATCCAGGAATCGCTAGGCGCCGCCGAACGCGTGTTTGAGTTGCTTGATACAGCCCCTGAACGGTCAGATGCTCCCACGGCTATCGCCTTACCTGTGCTAGAGGGGCAGATTGTCTTTGAGCGTGTTTCGTTTGCATATACACCTGATATTCCAGTGCTACACGAGCTTTCGTTGACCGTGCCTGCCGGACAGACCGTAGCCCTGGTTGGCCCCAGCGGAGCTGGTAAAACGACCATTACCAGCCTGATTCCTCGCCTCTATGAGCCGATCAGCGGGCAGATCCTGGTCGATGGCTATGACCTGCATACTGTGAAGATTCGCTCATTGCGTGAACAGATTGCGCTGGTCCCGCAGGAACCGACGCTTTTCGGGGGCACGATCCGCGAGAATATTGCGTATGGACGGCTCGACGCCGCTGCCGCCGAGATCGAGGCCGCGGCAGAGGCAGCCAATGCCAGTGAGTTTATCACGCGTCTGCCCCAGGGCTACGAAACACTTGTGGGCGAACGTGGCGTCAAGCTCTCTGCCGGGCAGCGCCAGCGCATTGCCATTGCACGCGCGGTGTTGCGCAACCCACGTATCCTCATTCTGGATGAAGCTACAGCCTCGCTGGATAATGAGTCCGAGGCCCTGGTCCAGGACGCGCTGCACCGCCTCATGCGCCAACGCACAACGCTGGTCATCGCCCATCGCCTGACTACAGTGGAGGGCGCCGATAAGATCCTGGTGCTTGATCAGGGCCGCATTGTTGAGCAGGGCAAACATGCCGACCTGCTGGCTCGCGAGGGACTCTACGCGCGTTTGTATCATCGCCAGTTTGCTGTGGAGCCAGTTTGAGCTGTCTTATTGGATGGGCAACGCTGTGTGGTATGCTGAGGCGAGAGGACTACGACGATAGAGGAGATGCCGATGAGTGCGCGTGAGAGAAAAAGCGCTGATAGCCGCCCGTCTGCTCACGAGCAGAGCGGTCTTGTGCAGGCGGAGAGTTGGCGGCAGTGGCGCGATGAGACGGGCGCGCCGCTTTTGCCCGATGAACAGCCGGTCAGTACGGTGCGCGATAGCCTGTATGACCTGATTCCTTTGGGGCCGCGTGAACTGAAGCTGATTGGCAGCAAGCCCTTTTTGCGTTTGCAACAGGTGAAGCAGCTTGGGTTTGTCTATCGCATCTGGCCGGGGGCGACGCATACGCGCTATGAACACAGTCTGGGGACGTATTATCTGGCTCTGCGCGCTCTGCGCGCCCTCTTGCAACGAGGCAGCGAGGGTGGCCTGGATGGTATCGCCGCCGACAGTATCCGCGCGCTCCTGGTCGCCACGCTGCTGCACGATATCGGGCATTATCCCTTCTCGCACACCATCGAAGAGCTGGGCGGTCCCGTGATTTTGCACGAGCGCGTCGGACGGGCCATCATTGAGAAGAGCGAGATCGCGACGCTGATCGAGCGCGATTACCAGCTCTCGCCCGAACGCGTGGCTGATCTGATCGATCCACCCAGGCACAAAGCATTGCCAGCCGACGACGAGCTTTTACATAGTCTTTTGAGCGGCGCGCTGGATGTTGATAAGCTAGATTACCTGCCACGCGACGCCCGCGCCTGCAACGTGCCCTATGGCGGCGTCGATATGGCGCGGCTCCAGGCCTCGCTGCGTGTTCATCCCAATGTGCATGGGCAGCGACGTATTGTGGTGACTCACAAGGGGATCAGTCCGCTCCATTCGCTGCTGCACGCTCGGCAGGAGATGTTCGACAATATCTACTGGCACCATACCAGCCGCGCCTTACAGATGATGCTGTTGCGAGCTGTGCAGGAGGCGCTGCTGAGTGAGGCCCTGGGCGTGGAGCAGTTGATGGGCCTGGATGATGCCTCGCTACTGGCTCTGCTTGAACGGCCAGAGATGCCCGTTAGCACGCGCGCTCTGACCGAGAGTCTGCAACTGCGCCGTCCTTATAAAGAAGTGTTGGAGATCAGTCGCCTGGCCGGGCGGCTCTATAACCGGCTGGACGCGCTTTTCTGGGATGCGCGCCGCCGTCGCCAGGTTGAGATTTCCCTGGTAGAGACGCTGGCCGCAACGTCGGGCCTGGAAATCGCCGAGTACGAGGTGCTGCTGGACATTCCCCGCCCGGAGAAATGGGAAATGGATGTCTGGGTGACCTTTAAACAGCCGCCCGTAGGGATGGACTCCCTGGTCCACTGGGTTGAGGCCACCGGACTGCAACCAGACGACCTGGCGCGCTACGAACAGCACCAGCGCCGCATTCGCATCCTCGTCGCCCCTCACCTGCGTACACCCCTGCTCGCCCGCCGCGAAGACATCCTGCAAAAAGTCGAAGAACTGATCGAGATGTAATTGGTTTATTTTTTCCTACGTTTTGTTTGATAGAGCAGGCGCGCGGCCTTTTCGTGGATGCGCTGGGCAGGCGCGTACTCGTGATCGAATTGGAGCGCGCGTTCGGCGGCAACTACTGCCTCGCGGTAGCGTTCCAGACGCAGGAGGTTGTCAGCGCGAATCATCAGATAGCGGATATTCGTGGGGTCCAGCTCCACAACGCGATCAATGGCGTCGCGGGCCTCTTCAAAACGGCCCTGGCCGCGCAGAGCACACATATGGCAATCCCAGGCAACGAGTTCATCGGGCACAAGCTCAATCAGGCGAGCAGTGATCTCGCCGAGCTGCGCGTATTCGCCCAGGGTGCGCAGAGCATACGCGCTGAGCTTGAGCGAGGACACATCATCGGGCGCGACTTCCAGGGCGTGTTGCATGGTTGTGACGATCTCTTGCAGGCGGCCATATTTGCGCAGGATCTCGCCTTTCACCTGCATACACAGTACATGGTCTGCGTCTTGCTCCAGACCCCGATTGGCGGCCTCCAGCGCCTCGAATGGTCGGTTCAAATTGAGGAAGGCCAGCGCTTTATTGGCCCAGCAACGTGCATCTCCGGGATTGAGTTCAATGGCGCGTTCGGCATACCGCAGGGCTTCGACGTAGTGTTGTTGCAAGAGCTGTTGCCCGCTACGGTTGAACCAGGCCAGCGCCAGGTTGGTATCCAGTAAGAGCGCCTGGTCATTGGCAATTGTGGCTTCGGAGATGCGCTCAAGCTTCTGGAGCGCGCGCGCTTTGCAGGCCAGCGCCTCAGCGGAGGAAGGATCAAGCTGTGTCGCCTGTTGCGCCAGGGTATACATCTGCTCGTACTGCCCAAATTGGTCCAGGGTCAGCGCCAGCCCGATCAGCGCGCTGGTATCTTCTTCGTCCTGTGCAACCAGGCCCGCGAAAATATCGCTGGCTTCTTGCCAGCGTCGGTTATGCAGATGCCTGCGGCCCTGTGCCTGGAGTTTTTCTCGTTCTTCTGCAGTGTATGTCATCCGGCTCTCTTCCACTCGTGTGTGTCCCTGTGTCCTTTTCTGGCTCAACTCTGCTCGCTTATCCAACCTTAACAGCCTCCTGCTCTCCAATTTTTGCTTCTCGCCTATTATCGCATGCTTCCGTGACATGGGCAAGCCATGTATGCCTTCCGGGTGCTATTTACATAAAATATATAGCAACGCCTATCTGGTCAGCCTGTTCTGGCCGCCACAGACCCTAGAGGGAGGCCAGAGAATCACGTCTCTGCGCGGGCTGCTCGGCCTGCTTAAGGCTGCGCTTGCGTCTGCCGGTCATCAACACTCCCAGATAGAAGATGATCCAGCCCAGTGCCATAATCAGCCAGAAGCCGCTGGCAAGACCGAACAGGCGCGCGAGTGTGCCCGCCGCCGCGTTACACAGTGCGCCACCTAAGATAAGGATGTTGGCCCAGAGAAGATTTTGCGTTTGCAAGCCCGCCACGCTGCTCTGTCGGCGCAGCAGCTTCCAGCCCGAATAGATGGCCACACCCACTATCGCCACCACGCCCGCGCTATTCAGCACAATCAAGGTGGGCAACCAGGCCGCCGGCTCAAGAATGCCTGTGCCAGGGCTGCCCGTGGCCGCGATCTGCGCGAGCGCCCCCAGGTTCATTGCTGCCTCGGAGATCGTGACCACGGCGAGCAGACTGAGCAGGCAGAGCAGAAAGAGGCCGGTGCGCGCGGTGCGTTTGCCCGTGACCAGCGCGATGCTGCCCAGCCCCAGCCAGGCCGGAGTCAGCGCGGCCCCCAGCACATAGTACAGGCGGAAAAAGAACTTGCCTATCTCGCTGGTTGGCGTGCCGGTGATCAAGAAGATATACGCCAGTGTTGCAAAAAAAGCCATCAGCAGCGCCAGGCTCCAGTAGAGCTGCGCTTCCCGTCGCCGTTGCAAATATTGTCGAAGAATAGTGCCAGCAAAAATACCCAGCACAATAACATTGATGATCGCGAAGATCAGTAAAAGCGTGTTCTGTGACATAATGTATCCTGTTCGCAGGGTGCGTCGTGGTCAAAATGAGAAATTTGCTACATGCATAGTACTCTTCCGCAAAAATTTCGTCAATCTATCCTCTCGCTCATCCCAACTCAGCGCGGGAATGCTGCGCACTCCCCACGAACCGGGCACAAGGAAAGCTCTTGCGGAAACGTGCCTCATGCTCTTATACTATGAAGTGGATCGTAAGAAGTTTTTGTAGTATGGGGCAGAACGTGTATAACTCTACAGAGATTGTATGACGCTAACATGGATAGCGAGGAGACTTTTTTTGTCATGGGACAGAAATCGCATACAAAACCACAGCCAGCGAAAGAAGAACAGGCACTGGCACGGGCACAACGCGAGGAGTTGAAGGACGAGCTGACTGAAAATTTCGCGCAAAGTCTGCCAAAGGAGCGCCGCCGCGTAATCACTTTTAGCGCACTGGGTGGTGTTGCCTTGCTGGCCATTATCTTTACCATCTTTGTCTTGCTGCCCTCCGCCCCTCAGCAACCACATGGTGGGGTCGCGGTTGGAGCGGCGGCGCCTGATTTTACGCTCCCTATTCAGGGAGGACCAGGCCAGGGTACGCTTCATCTGAGCGCGTTGCGTGGGCATGCAGTAGTCATCAATTTCTGGTCGGAGTCTTGCGCACCCTGCCTGGCGGAGATGC
>CAXUEY010000197.1:0-10606 GCA_964250225.1 uncultured Ktedonobacteraceae bacterium
TGGTCAGCCGGTGGGAAACCGGTGAACGCACTCCAAGCCTTTACTATCAAGAACATCTCTGCGCTCTTTTTGGCTTATCTACCGAAGATCTTGGGTTCCTCGATCCGCCACAAGATGAATCACCTCCCATACAACTTCCACAAGAAGTACTCCCTACGCCTGCTTTCAGCCCTCCCCCAGATATAATGGCAGTAATACCTGGGACAAAGGGGGATGTTTTGAATATAACACGTCGGCAGGTACTTCATAGTATGCTCGACGGTGCCTGTGCTACACTTATCCTCGCACCTTACGCTATGTTGAACACTGACGCGATTGATCGACTGTCAGCCACCTTAACACGGCATTTGAGCATTGATGCCGAAGTATTGGGCGATTTGAGCACAGTCACGCAACGACATTGGAAGTTGTGTGTTAATCTCTCAGTTGATGTCCTCAGTAGCATCATGGGGCATTTTCAGACGGTTATTCACTTATTGAAACGCTCTCATCCCACCAATATTTCTCGGCGACTCTCTTCCATTGCAAGTGAAGCGGCACAAATTGTCGGCAAAATATTATTCGATATTCATGAATATGAGCTTGCCTGGGCCTACTATTCGTTTGCACTCCAGGCAGCGCAAAGTGCTGAGAACTATGTTTTATACGCCGCAGGGATTGGGCGCATGAGCTTGCTCGCTATCAGCAATGGTCAGCCGAAGGAAGCTCTCTCTTTGCTAGAGCACAGCCACACTCTCCCCATGCAAAACAACAGAATTCGCGCCTGGCATTGGGTCGTGGAAGCCGAAGCATTCGCGCACCTTGACGATCCTGACTCTTTTTGTAGGGCAATGGCAAATTCAGAGAGCATTGCTCATGAGTTCGTATTGGAAGAGGATGTGTATGTCACTGGCTTCAATCTCTCCCGTCTGGCTGGATATAAAGGTTCATGTTATTTACGCCTAAACAAAGCAGAGCAGGCGTTAGAGGCACTTAAAGAGGCTGAGTCCCTACGTCCTTCCTTCTATACTCGGAGAAAATCAGTAATTGCAGAATTTGGTATTGCGCAAGCCAAAATTGGTCCAGTACAACCTGCGTATAATTATGCCTGCCAATCGTTAGGTATTATTGTTCAGACACATTCGCTAGATACACTGAGACGTATCCAGACAGTGGGCGGTGCCCTTTCTTCAAGCGGTGAAATTGTATTAGCGAAGGACTTGGATCAGCAAATACGACTCGTGCAGCAAAAAATTATCGATGTTCAAGCACATGCTATTCTATAAGGAGCATTATGATTACACAGCAAAAGCCCGTCCTCTATGTGATAGTATGCGCCGCCCCTCCCGCCAGGTCCATCCATGAATTCATTGAACGGACTCAATGCTTGGGGTGGGATACATGCGTGATTGCTACCCCTCAGGCAACTCGTTGGACGGACATTGCTGCATTGGAAGCTCTGACCGGCCATCCTGTCCGAACCGACTACAAATTGCCGGGAGAGAGCGATCCTTTGCCGAAAGCTGATGCAATCATTGTGATACCTGCAACATTTAACACGGTCAATAAGTGGGCGGCAGGCATAGGAGATACCCTTGCGGTCAGCATTTTGTGTGAAGCTCTTGGGCGGGGAACTCCCCCCCTTATCGTGGTGCCGTGTTTGAAGATGGATCTGGTACGTCATCCAGCATTCTCGAAGAGTATCGTGTTCCTGCACGAGTGTGGAGTACGTATTTTGCATGAGCCAGAACGTTACCCATCCCCGCTTATGGTTCCGTGGAATGAGATCGAGGACAGTTTACAGCACATATATGAGCAGAAGACAACATAAGCATCCCCAGCCTGTTGCGAGAACGATCCCAGTGAGAAGCACGCTTCTCCAGGAGTCATTTTTTGTGATAAACTGAAGTACCATACTACCGAACGAGTTACTGAAAAAGGACACAGCCATGCTGCGCGAAATGCCCACCCAAAGCGAGGAAAATACAGCCGTCCGTACTGTCTACGGCACCTGTCCGCACGATTGTCCAGATTGTTGCTCTCTGGAGACGCAGGTGAATGCACAGGGGCGCGCCATCAGCGTGCGTGGGCGCGCGAATCATCCAGTGACGCGTGGCTGGCTCTGCGCGAAGGTCAATCGCTATTTAGAGCGCGTCTACCATCCTGAACGTCTGCTCTACCCCATGCACCGCGTCGGTCCCAAAGGCAGCGGCACGTTTGAGCGCATCTCCTGGGATGAGGCGCTGGCCGAGATCAGTAGCCGCTGGCGCGAACTAATCGAGCTGCATGGAGCGCAGTGTATCCTACCGTATAGCTATGCCGGCACGCTGGGCCTGGTGCAGGGCGCTGTGACCGATAAGCGTTTCTGGAATCGTCTGGGTGCCAGCCAGCTTGAACGCTCCATCTGTGGCGCTGCCGCTGAAGAGGCTGTGCTACTGACTTTAGGTGGGCGCCTGGCTCCCCCACCACAGATGTTGACGCAGAGCAAGCTGATCCTGATCTGGGGCAGCAATCCCGCCAGTACCGCGCCGCATATCATGCCCTTTCTGCGCGAAGCACAGCGCAACGGGACCAGAGTCATTGTGATCGATCCCATTCGCACCCTGACGGCCCGTTCAGCCAATCAACATATCCAGCCTTTTCCTGGCACCGATGCCGCGCTAGCCCTGGGCATGATGCATGTGATGGTGCGCGAGCATTTGCACCGCCCGGACTGGCTGGCCGCGCATACCATTGGCTGGGAGATGTTGCTCAAACGCGTCCAGGAGTTTCCACCGCAACGAGCCGCGCACATCACCGGCCTGGCTGAAGAGACCATCGTAGAGCTGGCCCGCGCTTATGCCACCACCACACCTGCCCTTTTGCGCGTGACCGACGGCATCAATCGCCATACCAACGGTGGCCAGACCGTGCGCACGCTGGCCTGTCTGCCCGCCGTCACCGGCCAGTACGGTCTGCCCGGCGGGGGCCTGATGTATAGCACCAGCGATTGGGTGCGCTGGGACCGCGCAGAGCTGAGCCACGCCCACGATCCCGCCTGCCCACCAGCCGCGCGCACCATCAATATGAACCGCCTGGGGGCCGCGCTCACCGGCGAGGCCGACCCGCCGATCTACTCGCTGTTTGTATATAACGCCAATCCCGTCGCATCCACGCCCAATGCCGACAAAATTATGCAGGGTTTGTTGCGCGATGATCTCTTCACCGTCGTGCATGAGCTTTTTGAGACGGATACCGCGCGCTACGCCGATCTGCTGCTGCCCGCGACCAGCCAGCTTGAGCAGGCGGATATGCATAAGCCGTATGGCCAGCTTTCTCTGCAATATAATACACCAGCTATCGAGCCGCTGGGCGAGGCACGCAGCAACTGGGATGTTATGCGCGCCCTCGCTACCTCGATGGGCTTTCACGAAAGCTGGCTGCACGAGGATGCCGAGAGCGTGATGCGCGGCGTGCTGGACGCCAGCAGGCCGCAGAATACCACCTTGCAGGGCATCACGTTTGAACGCTTGCAGGCCGAGGGGTCGCTGCCTTTCACCATTCCACCAGAGCGCGAGGCCCCCTTTGCCGATGGCGTCTTTAGCACCCCCTCTGGCAAGGTCGAGATCTATTCAGAACAGGCGGCTGAGCGTGGCTACGATCCCGTGCCTGGCTGGGTGCCGGAAGTCGAGGCGCGCACAGGGCTGGATCGGTCCGCCGGTGCCAACGACCCATTGCCGCTGCTCTGTCCAGCCGCGCACCATTTCGTCAGTTCGAGTTTTGCGAATGTCGCAACCCTGCGCGCAAAAGAAGGGAAGCCTACCCTGCGTATTCACCCCAGCGACGCAGAGGCGCGCAACATTCGCAGTGGCCAGGATGTGCGCGTCAGCAACGAACGCGGCTGGTGCCGACTGGTGGCGGAAGTCACCACCGACGTGCGCCCCGGCGTGCTGGCAACCGCGACGGTCTGGTGGCCATCCTTCAGCCCCGATCAGCGCAATATTAACGTAACCACCTCTGATCGCCTGGCCGATTTTGGCGGCGGCAGTACGTTTTATACAAATCTGGTAAGAGTGGAAGCCTATCAAGTCTAGTGTTTTAGAGTACATATGCTATAATAGCAGGCAGGGATCTCGAACAAGATAGGAAGGCAACTATACGATAGCCTGTAATGGGGGACATGTTCAGGCACGCTTTCGCTTGTTCAGTTGTAGCCCGGTTCCCAAAGAGAAAGCAGAGACAACGATATGGAGCGTCAGGAGGACCTGGCCGCCAACCGGGAGTATGAAAATAGCCCTGAATATTTGCGCGAAGTGCTCAAATATGTCGTGGAGATAGGCGCTTCTCTGCGCCTGCAAATGGAAGCAGATACGCTGCTGAAGCGGATTGTCACCACATCCTGCCAGGCGCTGCGTTTTCGTCACGCAGTCATCTATCTCGCCGATGGCACGGGCTTTTTTCGTTCAGTCGCCACCAGCGGCATCAGCAAGCTTGATGAGGAATACCTGCGCGAGCATCCTTTGCCTGAAGCAATCGTGCCACGCCTTGTCGATGAAGATTACCGCATCAGCGCTTCCTATTTCCTGCCCGCTGAGGCGCCGATCTGGCAGGACAAAGAATTTGCCAGCTATTTTCTGGTGAACAATCCTTCCACCGAGCTGCCCACGCCTATCTCGCACTCCGCGTTCGCTCCCGCAGCCAGCCATGCGTGGCATCTTGAAGATTTGATGATCGTCCCATTACGCGGCGAAGATGGTCAGTTGCTCGGTTTCTTAACACCCGACGCGCCCCTCAGTGGCCTGCGTCCAACCGGTGAGACGATGGGCTTATTTGAACTCTTCGCCAATCAAGCGGCGGTGGTCATCGAGGGAGCGCGCCTCTATAGCGAGCTGCGTGATACAGTCTACCGCGTCAAAGAATCAGAGCGCATCAAAAATAATTTTCTGATGACTGCCTCGCATGAACTGCGTACACCCCTGACGGCAGTGCAAGGATATCTGGAATTGCTGGGTGATTATGGAGAGACGCTGGACGACGAATCCAGGGTACGTTTTATCCAGAATGCCCGCCGTGGCTGCGACGAACTGGTGCTGCTTCTAGGCAATGTCCTGGATGCTACGCACCTGGATGCAGAGAAAGTGACGTTGAAACCCGGCGCGGTCTCTCTGGTCCAATCTGCCAGCTTGATCCTGGAGATCCTGGAGCCGATCATTGGGCGCGAGCAGCGTGCAGTCGAGATGACTATACCAGAAGATCTCTACGTCTGGGCCGATGAATTACGTCTACGCCAGATTCTACTCAACTTATTAGGGAACGCGCTCAAATATACCCCCGCCGGCTCGCCGCTTGCACTCAAGACAGAATACGCGAATGTCGAGCAGGTGCAGACCTATCTTCAAAAGGATGCGGGCGAGACACGTATGTTAGATGTCACATCAGGGTTGTTTGCGGTACTTTCCATTCGTGATTGGGGTCCAGGCGTAGCACCAGAAGAACAGGCGCAACTCTTTACCAGGTTTACACGCCTGGAGGCCGCCCGACAAAGTAATCAGCACGGTGCCGGGCTGGGCCTCTATCTATGCCGTCAATTAATCACCGCAATGGGCGGCGCAATCTGGATGGAGAGCAGCGGCATATCAGGCGCGGGCGCCACCTTTTTTGTCGCTTTACCTACGTACAAAATCTGACACCATCTTCCCCACTCCAAATGGACGCTTGCCACTTCTCTCTACTCGCGCTTGATAGAACCAGGCCATTTGACGCCTGTAGCGGGCTATGCTACCATTATCCCTGGAAGATACGATATCAACGAAGGGGAATTCTCTTATGAATCTGTATGAACAATTGCTGGTGGTTCGCGAGCGCCTGGAGGGGATCGGCGCGCACGATGATAGCATGGATCTCGTCGAAATGCTGCTGAAGCGGGCTGAGGCAGCAAAGCACGACAAGACAAATGCTTCGCAGATCCAGGTTCTGCGCCATATGCTGCGCATGAACGAAACACACGATAATTACAACATATACAATGACTTGCAGGAGCTCATAAGCGAGCGGGGCGAAGGAGAGATTAAAGATCGCGAAGATTCGGCCCCGGCTGCCTATGTCGATACTGAGCGCCATCCCCGACCCAAGTCTTTTTATAAGGCGAAGAAAGAGCGCGAGAAAAAGAAGAGCTAGGCCATCAAGAGGTCGGTCCTTCGAGCTGTTTTTGCCCGTCAGAAGGACCGCCGAGTTGCATTTGCTGTTTTAACGTCTGCAACTGATCCTCGATGTTCTGTTCGGCTGAAATCTTTTGCAATTCGCGGTCCAACTCGCTCCCGCCCCCTGGGGGAAGTGCCTGCATGCTAAAATGATCCTCATCGATGAGAGTCTCCATTGCATCAGCGCGCGCCTGCATAGAGAGCACTTTATCCTGAGCACGCTGCATGGCCAGGTTCATATCGCCCATCTCTTCCGACATCCCGGTCAGCGTCTCGTTGATCTTCACCTGCGCAGAAGCCGCGTTGTACTGCGCCTTGACCATCTCCTTCTGGGTGCGGAAAGTCTCAATACGCGTGGTGGCGGCGCGCTGCATGCCGAGCAGCTTTTCTTGCTGCGTATTCAGTTGCGCGATCTGTTGTTCAAAGCTATTGACCTGGATCAGCAGAGTCTCTTTCTCCTGGAGCGCCATACGCGCCAGATCCTCGCGATTGACACCCAGAGCCTGCCGGGCCTGCTGATCCCGCTGATTGGCTTTATCAAGCATCTGTGATTGTTGGATCTCCAGGCGTTTTTTCGCCGTCATCACATCAGCCACCGAGCGTTTCAGTTCCTGTAACTGCTCAAGCTGCCGGGTGTATGCATAGTCCATCGTCTGCCCAGGATCTTCGGCCTTATCCAGGGCCGCATTGGCGCGAACCTTAAAAAGCATTGCGATCCGTGAAAAGATGCTCATGCTTTCCTCCTCTAACGCGCGACATTGGCGCATTGTTTTTTATCTCTCTGATAGTGAGAACGAATTCTCAGGTCAAATCTCAAACGTATTCTATTATATCAGATGGGGTCGTGTACGCCCAAAAATTCCGCCGCGAAACGCTTGACTTTTTTGGGGAGATCTTCTATACTTCTCTCTGTCAGCAAGTCCCTTGTGAAGAGAACCGCTGGCGCGACAACCGAATATGATTGCAGGAGTAGCTCAATGGTAGAGTCCCACTTTCCCAAAGTGGATGTTGCGGGTTCGAGCCCCGTCTCCTGCTTTTCTTGCTTTTTGGATGAGTACACACAAGAGGCGCGAACAATTCCGTTCGCGTCTCTTTTATCTATCCCACATCTGCTAATCTTCCTGATGCATGGCTCCTTGCATGCGCCGCATATCGCTGGCAACAGTGCGCAGACCAATCAGGCAGATCAAGCCGCCGATAAACAGACCGGTTGGCGCGGTCAGCAACAGGGCCGGACCCAGCGAGACTTTATAGGCCAGCGCACCAATGGCCAGCGGCGCGGCTGCGTCACCCAGCAGATGAGCCAGCAAGAGCGAGAGGCCGATGGCAGTCGAGCGCATCTCAGGTACAATCACATCCTGGATAACGGCGTTGAGCGGACCTGTGCAGAAATTCAGCGTGATCGCCGCCAGGATAAAGATCACGGTGAATAGCCAGAGCACATGAAAGAGTAGCGCGACCAGCACCAGCAGCGAACCAAGCAGTAGACCGCCTGTGGCTACCAGCAAACGACCTTCCGGCAGACGTTTCTGGAGTGCGTCGGCCAGCCAGCCGCCAACCACCGTACCAACCAGACCACCGATAACCAGGACCAGCCCCGCGAGCAGGCCAGCCATGCTGAGCCTCAAGCCAAAGGCATCCACGATATATTTGGTCAGCCAGAAAGAGGTGCCACCGATAGTAAAGAAGCTGAAGACCAGCGCGCCCACCAGCACCCAGTAAGTAGGGATGCCCAATAATTTCCTGAGCGTCTGCCCAAAATCCTTACCAATCCCACCATGCAGCGTATGCTCAGGCTCCGCGCCAGCTTCACTCTTTTCATCGTTATCGAAGGCGCCGCGTGCTGGTTCAGCCATGCGCCAGGCCAGGAAAGCACAGAGCAGCCCCGGCAGACCAACAACGTAGAAGGCCCAGCGCCAACCCAGTTGTTCTGCGATCACTCCGCCGATGGTAAAACCGATAGCCGCGCCCAGCAACGTCCCCATCGACCAGTACGAGAGCACGCGTCCGCGATGCGCTTTTGGAAAGTAGTCGCCCAGCAGCGAGAGCGAGGCCGGAGCATAGCCAGCTTCGCCGATGCCCAGCACCGAGCGCACGGTGAAGAGTTGAGCAAAGTTGCGCGCCAGGCCAGCCAGCACCGTCGCCACGCTCCAGATAGCAACGCACACACTGACAATGTTTTTACGCACACTACGATCCCCCCAGACTCCCAGCGGCAGCGTTGCCAGCGCGTAGACAATCAGAAAGGATGAGCCAAGTAAACCCGCCTCCAGATCATTCAGGTGCAGCTCAAGCTGCATTTTGGGCAGAACCGCCGATAAGACATAGCGATCCGCGTAATTTAAGACATTAATCACCAAGAGCACGGTAAAGGCAAAACGGGCCTGCCCCGGCGTCGGCGGGACACGCAGTCGCTTGCCAACATCCTCTTGCACCGGCGTTTTTGCTGACATAGATGCTATTTCCTTTTGAAATGTATAGACGTGTCACATGAGGTTACATATGTATCCCTCTACCTTGAGATCAAAGTCAGGATACATCTTGCTATCCGTCAGTTTATCATAGTGTGTGGAACTCAGCAATCGCTCCAACGAATTTTGTATCACCAGCGAAAAATCGGCACAAAACCCATTGACTCTACGGAAAAAAGCGTGGTAAAATAGCCAGGCTCTTTGCACCCTATGAGAAGATTATGCAGGTGCGAAGGTGATACGGGGTAGTCACGCGCTATCCCGCGTAGTCGTCTGTCCGCGAGCACGTGCGGCAAAACCAGAACCCCCTCCTATAGCGGGTTGCTGGGTTTTTGTGCTGAGCAGATTTAGCTATAAGAGAGGAGGAGAGCGATCATGAAGGCTGAAAACGACCCCACGCTGCTTGATACACACGAGAAGACGCGCGGGATGAAGCGCATTGTAGTCGTGGGTACGGCAGGGTCGGGCAAGACCACTCTGGCCCGTCAGTTGGGTAGCCTGCTGGAGATTCCTGCCGTCGAGTTAGATGCGCTGCATTGGGAGGCGAACTGGACGCCCGCCTTACTCCCGGTCTTGCGCGAGCGCGTCGATACAGCGTTGAGCGGGGATGCCTGGGTGGTGGATGGGAACTATAGCAGCGTGCGTGACCTGACCTGGGGCCGCGCCGATACAATTATCTGGCTGGATTACAGTCTGTGGGTGGTGATGATGCGGGTAGTCTGGCGCACCTTCGCCCGCATTTGCACGCGTACCACGCTCTGGAATGGCAATCGGGAACGCTTGAGCAACGGCGTGTTCAGCAAGGATTCTATCCTCTGGTGGGCACTCAAAACCCATCAAAGAAATCGGCGCAGGTATAGCGAACTGACGTGCCAGCCCGAATACGCGCATCTCAAGATTGTGCATCACCGTTCCCCGCGTACTACACGCGCATGGTTGGCAGAAGGGGCCAAAACAGAGTAAAGCGGATCAGTATTTGTCGCACAGTAAAAATGGAGCAGGATCGAAAGGAAAAAGAGATGTCTGAGACCGATAAGACCAGCGGAAATGCATCACACGAGTCAGGTGAAGCAGCCCCAGAGCAGGTACACGCGAGTGCGCCCATTCCTCGGTCAGCGGAAGAGATTCGCGAAGAGGAAATGCGGGCGGCACGTGTCGGGGGCGAACCCACACTGCTGGCCGGGCCAGTGTATCTCGCGGAGTACGACCCTGAGTGGCCGCGACTCTTTGAACGCGAGGCTGCGCGGGTCCGAGGTGTACTGGGTGAGCGAATTGTGTTGCTCGAACATGTTGGCTCGACCTCGGTGCCGGGACTCGCCGCTAAGCCGCGCATTGATATGCTGCTGGTGGTCGCGGATTCAGCAAACGAGGCGGCCTACGTTCCGACGCTGGAGGCAGCCACTTATGTACTGCACATTCGCGAACCAGAATGGCACCAGCATCGTCTGTTCAAAGGACCGGATACGGATATCAACCTGCATGTCTTTTCACAGGGCGATTCAGAGATTGAGCGCATGTTGCTCTTCTGCGACTGGCTGCGCAACCACCCGGCTGATCGCCAGTTATACGAGCAGACCAAACGGGACCTGGCGCGCCGCACCTGGAAATATGTGCAGAACTACGCCGATGCCAAAGCTGAGGTAGTCGAGACGATCATAGCGCGCGCACGCGGAGGTGTGTAGGAAGAAGTGCGCAAGAGCAATTCAGGCAGTCGAGAGCTATCAGAAAGTGAGGGGAGAACATGCTGCGTTTCTACGTTGAAGTGGCCCGCACCGCCTACCGACGCCAGTTGATCTATCGCTGGGCGAATCTGGCCGGGCTGGGTACCAACGTCTTCTTTTGTAGCGTGCTCAGCTTTGTGCTGATCGCGCTCTACCAGGCCCGTGCTACCGCCGGTGGCTACAATCTGCGCGATGCACTCAGCTATACCTGGGCCACCCAATCGATGATTATGGCTGTGCTGCCCTTCGGATGGAT
>CAXUEY010000198.1:0-10523 GCA_964250225.1 uncultured Ktedonobacteraceae bacterium
GTTCTGCGCGTTGTAAGTCAGTGAAAGACCTGCGGAATTGACAGTCAGGTTGCCATTCGCATCATAGGCATACGTGGTGGTCGTGCTTCCGTTGAGGCTGGAGGTCAATTCGTTGGCCGCGTTGTAGCTGTAGGAAATGGAAATGTTCCCCACCGCGATCTGCCTGGCTGTGATGTTTCCATTCGCATCGTAGCTGTAGGTGAAATTGTTCACCTGGCTCTGGCTACTGTTGAGGATCGAGGCACCCGTGAGTTCGCTTTGTGAGTTATAACTGTAGTTACGAGTCAGAGTGGCGCTCTGTCCCACCGGATCGAGGTACGACACGTTTTGCAATAGGGCCACATGCTTACTACCCTGCATATACGTGTAGACGAAATGATCGTAGGTGGTGGTGATTTGCCCCTGTGCGTTCATCACGCCGCCTGTGTTGGTCAGCTCGTGGCCTGCTCCGTCGTAGGTCATGAGTTGACCAGTCTGGTTGGGATAGGCGATGCTGATCTTACGGTTGGCATTATCATAGCCGTACAGTGTCTTGTGCCCATTCGGCTCGGCCAGCGCAGTCATGCGGTTAGCCGCGTCGTAGGTATAGACCACGGTTCCGGTACCGTCGTTGATACTGGCAAGCTTGCCTATCTTATCATAGGTCGAGGTGATGATCGTCTGATTGGGCAGTGTTTTCGTCAGTTCACGGTTGAGCTTGTCGTAAGTAAACTTCGTGGTGCCCGTCTTATCGGTTTCTGTCAGCAGGTTCCCATCAGTATCGTAGCTATAGCTAACGGTTGAGCCATCGCTATAGGTTATCACAGTGATGCGATCCATGCCATCGTAGGTAAACGTGGTTTTGTGGGTGTTGCCATCCGTGAGACTACTGACCCGGTTGGTTGTATCATATGTAAGCGTGGTCTGTCCAAGCGGGCTGGGCTGCGTGATGGTCAGTAAATTCCCAATGAAGTTAGGAGGAGGACAATGCATCGCGCAACGCTGTCGAATAGGTGCATAGGCATACGTCGTAATATTGCCATTGGCATCCTTCTGCGTCGCAATCTCGCCAGCGGATGTGTAGGTCAAAGCCGCATTCGACGTTTGATCCGTTGCGGAGAGCATATTCCCGTTCGAGTCATACGCGTAGTTGCTCGTATTCCCTTGCGGATTGGTCTGCGAGAGCGGATAAAACTGGTTTGCGCTTCCGCTGGGAGGGTAGGTAAAGCTGGTGCTGGCCCCCGAACCATCCGTGGCAGTTGTCAGGTTGTTGTTCGGACTGAACGTGAAGGTGCTCATGTCCGCAAGCGCGTCTTGCTGTTGCGTCACGTTGTAATTGAGCGCGTCAAAGCTCTGTGCTGTGATATGGCCCAGGGCGTCCCTGGTGAAGGTGACTTGCGAGGTAGTATTGTAAGCATAGGTAGTGTTATGCCCGTTCTGATCGGTCACCATCGTACAAGGGAGCGCTGGACCGGGCGCGGGAACAATCCCGCTACAGGCGTTATCGGTGCTCGCGTGATAGGCAAATTGGATGGTATTGCCTGCGGCGTCAGTAACCTGACTGATCTGGCTGGTGCCGCTGATGTAGCTGAACCATGTGGTGTGTCCAAGAGGATCAATGATGGAGGTCAGCACACCGTTGGTATAGCCGTAGGTGGTGATTTTGCCATTTAGGTCTGTGATCGAGGTGAGGTTGTGGTTACTGTCATACGTATACTTCACTGTGCGATTCGCCTGATCAGCGAGCTGCGTTGGCAGTTGGGAGAAATTGAAGAGGGAGCCATTGAGCGTCATGCTTCCATAGTTTTCTCCATTAATGAAGGTCGAGCTCCCTGGAGGGCTAACACTTATCCCGCTCCCATTTTTATCCTGTATCCCCTCAAGCGTACCGAGTCCATTGCTGTCAAAACTCTGAAACACATATCTCGCACCCGTTTTATGGAAGGTGAGGACACCGCTACCATTCGTGAGTACCAGAGAAGCATTGATCCCTGGCGGGCTTTGATAACTGCCATCAGGATTTCTGGCGAAGAACACGACTTCTCCTGTTGGTCCCGTATAGGTGATATCTGAAGGACCGCCGAATTCAGGTGGGGTCGTTTGCAGATTTGCGCCAGCATTGAAAACCCAGCCGCCGAGACTGTTATAGTAGTGATCAGCGTCAAGGTTGACCTGGATATCCGTGACCTGATCCTCGTGAGAATGGACCAGCAGGTTGCCATTGGCAACATTCACTTTGAAATCGAGGCGATCATCTAATTTATACCCGACATAGGTATAAAATGACACATCACCTGTGCCAGCCCAGGGTTGACTGCTGGAAACCTGCGCGGCCACCTGTTTTTGGGGAGATGACGACTGCGCAGTCAGGAAATTAAACGGCATGTCGGCTGAGGTCGTGGCAAGTAACGAGGATGCAGCAGAACTATTTGTCGAAGGCAGACTGGCTGCGTAGACGGGAGCCACCAGGCTGCTCCAACTACTCACAACATACAAGGATAGCATCAGGAAAACCAGGCCGAGGCGCCAGAAACGAGGCAACAGGCGCGGCTGATCCATGAACATACCCAAACTCCTTTTGGGAAATAAACGAGGACGCACAAAATGGACAACAGATCAATGGTAGCGCAAGCAGCGAAAAGGTGAAAAAAGCCCTTTTCCCGCGATTTTGGTAGGAAAGTAGCTGCGAGTGTTTCCTTTGCAAGTATATCTGAGATTTGCCACAATTGCTAGCCTTTTTAGGACGAATTTTGCCATCTTACACGCTGCATATTTATTTCTGGCGTTTCTCAGGAAAGCGCGCGAAGATACCGGGAATCTCATGCCCTTTCCCCTTGACAAAATGACGTTTACAGAGTACTCTATAATATAGAGTACTCTGTAAACGTAAGTAGAACAAGACAAATCATTAGGAGGGTCGGCTTGATGAACATTTCTCCTGAAGATGCGCAGGCATCCCTGGCGGCGATTCAACAGACACGCGCGCAAATGCGCAAGGGTGCAGGCGTGAATGGCTACTTTCTCATCATCTGGGGCCTGGTCTGGTTCGGTGGTTTCCTCACCAATCAGTTTGCCTCAACGACGGTGATCGGCTGGACCTGGGGCGTACTGGCGACTGCTGGCTGGATTCTTTCGACAATCCTGGGCATCTCGCAGGGGCAGAAAATGCGTTCGAGCATTAGTCCGCGTATAAGTTTTTTCTGGCTGGCTCTCTGCGTTTTTGCTGCCCTGTGGTTTCTCATTTTCTGGCCATTTAGCGAGAGACAGGGAGTGCTTTTCTTTGCGACGGTTATTATGTTTGGAGGTGTCGTTTCTGGAATCTTGTCGCGTTCCGCTTCCACAATCTATGGTTCCCTGACGATCACAGTGCTGGCACTCGCGGGCTATTACCTGGTACCCACGTACTTTTACCTGTGGGTCGCCGTGTGCTGTGGTCTGACGATGGTGGGAATAGGTCTGTATATCCGTCTGCGCTGGAGATAACAATGGCAAACCTGAACGAGATCATTCACCAGCCGGTGCGCCTGCGCATCATGGCTGCCCTGGTGACATTCGATGACGAGACGCAGGCGAGCTTCAACTATCTCAAAGAGATGCTTGAACTGACCGATGGCAACCTGGGCGCGCACCTTCACAAGCTGGAAGAGGCTGGCTATATTCGCATCACCAAAACCTTTGTGAATAACAAGCCGCAAACCTACCTTGCAGCCACCCCAGAGGGCCGGGCGGCCTTTCGCGAACACGTGAATGCGCTGGAAGAGATTTTACAGGCGGGTAATCATCACAGCGCTCGACATCCGCCCTAAACCTCCGTTATGGTGTAATGCGTCACAAATACTGCAATACTCTGATAGATTACACGTTGTTTTCACACACTTTAGAAGGAGCTATGAACTATGCAACCGCTGATACAGGTTGAACAATTACGCAAGGCCTATGGATCAATGGTGGCCGTTGAGGATGTTTCCTTTGAGGTCAACGCGGGCGAGATCTTTGGCATAGTTGGCCCCAATGGCGCGGGCAAGACCAGTACAGTTGAATGCGTCGAGGGTCTGCGTTCCCACAGTAGCGGCACTATCCGCGTGATGGGTTATGATCCCCATAGGGACCGTTATGCCCTGCGCCCACACATCGGAGTGCAACTGCAAGAATCGGCCCTGCAAGACCGTGTCAAAGTCTGGGAGGCACTGGACCTTTTCGCTTCATTCTATCCGCGTTCTGTCGATCAGGCCGCGTTGCTGGAGCAGGTTGGATTGAGCGAGAAGCGCACCACCGCTTTTGCAAAACTGTCCGGTGGGCAGAAGCAGCGCTTATTCATTGCCCTCGCGCTGGTCCACGATCCCGAAATCGTCTTCCTGGACGAGCTGACCACGGGCCTCGATCCCCAGGCTCGCCGGGTCATCTGGGATATGGTGCGCGACATGCGCGCGCGCGGCAAGACCATTTTTCTGATTACTCACTCGATGGAAGAGGCTGAGCGGCTCTGTGACCGCGTAGCAATCATCGATCATGGGCACCTCGTGGCCCTGGATACGCCAGAGCACCTGGTCAGCGGCCTGGACGCGGCCAGTCAGGTCGTTTTCACCGTCGATGGCTCGCCCTGCCTGGAAGCGTTGCTTGCCCTTTCCGAAGTGCATCACGCCCAGCAGGTGGAGGACCGCGTAGTTGTGTCGGGCAACGGCAATAGCGATGCTCTGTTGAGTAGTGTGGTGACAGCCCTCCCAAGCAGCGGCATCCGCTACCACGATCTTCATACACAACGCCCAACCCTGGATGATGTTTTTCTGAAATTGACCGGACGCGCCATTCGCAACTGAGCAGCCGTCCTGCCATTGGACAAAAGGAGTTGAAGACAATGCAAGGTTTTCTGAAACTGACCTGGGTCGAGACCAAACTGTTTGTGCGGCAGCCTGGCACCTATATCGGGCTGTTTTTCCCGGTTGTACTGGTCCTGATTATTGGGACGATCTATGGCAATAGTCCCACCCCTTTCTTTCATGGGCGCGGAGCATTGGATGTTTCCTTACCTGCCTATATTATCATGTTGATCGTCTCTAATGCCTTTTTTTCGTTGCCCATTACCATCGTCAATTATCGCGAGCGCGGGATACTCTTTCGTTTGCAAGCCACACCCTTGCGTCCATTGGATATTCTCTCCGCTCAGATTGGCGCGAATTTTCTGCTGACAACTATAGAAGCACTGCTTGTAGTGGCTTTGGGCCTGGCATTTTACCACCTACATGTCAGCCTTAGTATCTTCAGTGCGTTACTGGCCTATGTGCTGAGTGTACTAAGCATTTTTGCGTTGGGTTTCCTGATAGCCAGCCTGGTGCGCGATGTGCGCGTCGTCACGTTTGTAGGAACTGTCTTGTTTCTGGTCGTGATCTACCTATCGGGTATTGCCATTCCGCTCCAGATTTACCCAACAGCCATCCAGCACATTGCCCAATTTCTGCCGATCACACATGCTGTGACCCTGCTCCAGGATTTGTGGCTTGGTGCTAGCTGGTCCGCTCAATGGGCCGATGTCCTGATTTTGCTTGCCATGCTGGTGATCTGTATGCTTGCGTCCAGCAAGCTGTTTCGCTGGAGATAGAGACCAACCCCTGTGAGTAGCGCGCATGGCAGCTTCAGCGTATGCGCGCTAGCTTTTTAGCCATCCTGGATCAAAACGACTTGTGCAGTTGATCGAGGCATAATGCAAATTGTACCGACAGGTAATTAGCGTAAAACCTGTCAACTGAAACAGGAGGTACATGCTATGACGACCCAACCCGCAATCCGCTCATACCAGCTTGAGATTACTCCCCACACGTCCTTAATAGACGAGCCTGTCTCTATTCGTCTCTCAGGTTTGCAGGCCCATCAACATGTCACTCTTCACGCGCAGACTCTTGATGGTCATCGTCAGAGTTGGCAGTCTGCCGCCACGTTTGTCGCCGATGCGCAAGGGATAGTAGATCTCAGCATCCATCAACCACTCTCTGGTGACTACAGCGAAGTTGATCCTCTGGGACTTTTCTGGTCCATGTCTGTTCTCGAAAAGGGCAAAAAGAAAAAGGTCTTCTTCGCACGCAATGCTCCTCGTCCACTGACTGTAACCTTCCACGCGGAAGTTGAGGGTGAGACCGTCGCCACAGCCACCATTCAGCGTCTCTTTATGGCTTCTGACGTCACCTCTATCCTGGTGGCAGATCAAGATTTTGTGGGAACGCTGTTTGTGCCGCCTGGCGCGGGACCGCATCCCGTTGCTCTCATCCTGAATGGCTCGGATGGTGGGATGCGGGAATGTGCAGCCTCCTTGCTGGCCTCGCGTGGGTATGCTGGCCTGGCTCTGACTTACTTTAGCGGGCTTAGCGGCATAGAAGATTGTTCTAAAGACCTGATCGAGATCCCCCTTGAATACTTTGCATCAGCCATCCATTGGCTGCAAGCCCAGGAAACTATCGACGGCGAGAAGATAGCAGTGATCGGCCTTTCAAGGGGTGGTGAACTCGCTCTGCTGCTCGGCGCGACTTTCCCTGCAATTAAGGCAGTTGTGGGTGGCGCGCCTGGCGCTCATATGCATGCCGGGCTACGCAATGGGCAAGCAGTCTCACAATCAGCCTGGACGTACCAGGGAAAATCGTTGCCATACGTGGCCTCGAAAATAACTTTTCTCGATTATATACAGAATTTTTGGAAGGCCTTCATCCGTCGTCAACCGCTTACCTTGAGGGCAGCTTTTCTGAAAGCAACCGCAGGACTCAGTGAGATGGATGAGTCAACTATTCCTGTCGAAAACACGCGTGGCCCGCTGTTGCTCATTTCTGGGAAAGATGACCAGCTCTGGCCCTCGGACCTCTATGCCGAGCTGGTTGTTGCGCGCCTGAAAAAACACAATCATCCCTACACTGTTGAGCATATGTGCTATGAACAGGCTGGACACTTTGTCTGTTTCCCCTATGGATTACCTTCACTGCCGCCGATGCTCGAAATGGCAATCGGTCCTGTAAGCATCGATTTTGGTGGCGCAGCATCCTGCCAGACCAGGGCAACCACCGACTCATGGCAGAAGATTCTCGCATTTCTGGCAAAGAGTTTTCAGTGAGATAGAGGAACCTTTTCGCTCCTGTGTGCATACCACCTTATTGAAAAGCGCTTTTTCGAGGAAATACAGATCCGGGAGACGGACTTGGACGACATGCAGAGCCGGGAGGCAAACCTGGACGAGAGGATCATCCAGCACGCCCAGTCAGGCAACCAGCAGGCCTTTCAGCAATTGATCGAGATGTATCACCCCATCGCCTGGCGTACCGCGCGGGTCTTGTTGCCTGAGCGGACTGCCATCGAGGACGTGATGCAGGAGGTCTGGCTGGATGTCTGGCGTGGTCTGCCGCGTTTCCAGCGCGAGCGGCAATTCCGGCCCTGGCTGCTGACGATTGTCGCCAACCGCTGCCGGATGCTGTTGCGCCGTCACAGGCTCTCGACGCTGCCACTCGACAACGTTGAGATGGAGCCGCTTATAGCAGTCGATACTGTGCTGGAGCATATCCTGCGCCTGGAGGTCGATGGAGAACTCCAACTCGCCCTGGAGACGCTCTCAGCCGAGCAGCGCCGCGTGCTGGAACTGCGTTTTTTCGCCGACCTGGATCTGAGCGAGATTGCTCTGATTACCAACGCGCCCCTGGGGACGGTGAAATCGCGCCTGCATCGCGCCCTGCACAATTTGCGCGCACATCTGCGGCCCGCTACGGACGCTTGCAAGGAGACACACCGATGACAGAGTTCAAGCACGATGCAAACGACCTGGAGCAACGCCTGCGCGACTACTATCAGCGCCGCTACGAGCAGCCCCCCAACCCCGCGTTGATCTGGGCGCGCGTGCAGCCACAGCTTGACTGCCAGGAGCACAGCCAGTCTGGTCTACTGCATCAGGCGAAGTGGCTGCCGGGCTTCATCGGGCATCTCGCAGTAAGACAGCAGGCCGCGCTCAAGGAGAGATATAAGGAGCACACGTTTATGGATGAAAAGATTCACGAAGAAGCGATTCTCATAGATCAGACCAGCGCACACGATCCGCGTTTCACGAAAAACACGCCACCCCTGCGCCGTCGCGTTCAACATCTGGTTGAAGCAGGCATCGCTGCGGTGCTGGTTGCCGGCCTCCTGCTCGGCTGGTTTGCCATTACACGCCTCCACAGCGATCAGGCGCAGCCAATGCCGCTTTTCACATATACCAGTCAACCGGGCGAGACGATGGAGAACGGCGTGTCATGGACGCCCGACAAGCGCTATATAACGTTTATGGCATGCAACCACATTCCTTTGCATGAAAGCTGCCGCTATCTGGCATGGAATGTTGCCACTGGCAAGGTCAAACAAACATTTGCGTTGAGTGAGGGTAATGGTATGGGGAGCGTGAGGTCGTCCGATGGGCGATATGCATTTGTGGTGACCTGGGACCTGACGACAAATATCGGCACGGCAAGACTGATAAATATCCTGACGGGGCAGGTGAAACAAATTTACCAGGGGGGCCATTATCAACCCTTTGTCTGGGCAGCTTTCTCGCATGATAGCAAATCTCTCGCTTTTATCGATGGAAGAGATATACAAGTCTGGGATGTTGCCACAGGCAAGCTCCGACTTACTAGTGATCCCATCTTCGTGCCTGGAGGAGAACAAGCGATGGGAACCATAAACTTGCAAGTCAATTGGTCAGGAGATGATAAACGGATTGGTTTGGGTGTTTACCCCGCGTCAGGCTCGAATGGATTACAAGTGTGGGATGCGCGTACCGGCCATCGACTTGCCACGATTGTTGAGATGCCAGGCATGGCGCTCAGTTCCCTTTCTCCCGATATGCGGTATGTGCTCACCTATGATCCGCAGAAGGAGATGTTCGCGGTGCGCGACACCGACACATTGAAGATTCTCCAGTCCTTTCCTGGTCAGTTGAATCCACCTGATGCTGGTGTTCTACCAGCCTGGGTAGATAGTGGCGCGCGTCTACTGCTCAGGCAGAATCAGCAGGCGATCATCTGGAACACAACAACTGGCCAGCAGGTTGCCTCATGCCCGCTTACCAACGTCCAGGGGCTAGAGAGTCCAGCATCAGCGATTACAGGTAGTGAGGAAGGGCATTATACCGCCTGTTTGCAGCAAGACAATCAACTGACTATTCTCGATTCGCTGACGGGATCGACGGTGAATACGTTCCCGCTGAAGATCCATCCACGGTTCTTCTCCTGGTGGAACAGTAGCAAATACCTCTTTGTTCAGGACAAAGATACCCGTTTCGGTGGACAGGTCTACAATGCCCTTAGCGGCCAGCCTGCGTTGTCCTATACGGGGACTGTCTCTCTCTCACCCGACGGCACCTCTCTCGCCGTAATCTCTATGCCTGCTGACGGGAGGTTTGGCCCAAAGACAACAACGACCATTCAGGTTTTCGCTCTGCACTAATCTCGCTCTCCCTCTGGCATCCACCCGTCCTAATGCGCCGACCCTTGTGTTCAGCGCATTAGGACGGGTGGATGGCGAGCATCTAGGATGGGTGTCGGACACGAGGACATCTCATCTCACAACAGTGGAGAATGGGCGCAAAAAATCGAGGTGTGTGCTGGACCGGGACTTTCGGCACTCTGACTTGTCATGATGTATTTGCACGTGTATCATATGCCCAGAGATTGCCTATGTTGAGAGGGAGGAAAGCCGTTTATGGCCGACACATCACACCCATCACCCCAACCACCAGAGGAACCACAGCAGCCTGGTACACCTGGCACGCACGCAAAGCAGCCCCGTGCGCACCCGAAAACAGCACATCCGCGGCCCAACAGGTCAGGAGAGCCGTTCCCTGATCCGCAACAGCAGCCCTATGATAATCTGCTCAAGCGGCTGGTGGCACATCAGTATGAAGCCATCATTCGCCTTTTGCTGGAGGATCAGAGTATTACGCAGATTGAGCAAATCAACGTCGAAATGCTGCTACCCATCCAGCGCGGGGATCTGATTTTCCGCCTGTTCTACCGGGGAGAATGGCATCTGCTCCATTTCGAGTTTGAGACCTCGCCCAATGGGATAATGGATCGCCGCCTGCACTTCTACAGCGGTTTTTTGTGGTATGAGTACGGGCTGCCGGTGCTCTCGTTCCTCTTTTACCCATTTAAAGACACGCGGGTCAGCTCACCCATGATCCACGGAAGCGGCCAAGAGGTGATCGATATTTTTCACTACCGCCTGATCCGTACCTGGGATATGGACGCGCGGGAATGGATGCGCGACGAGCACGCAGTCCCGTTTTACGGCCTCTTACCCACGATGGAGCACCTCACTAAAGAGTTGCTGCTTGAGGGCCTGGAGCGTATGATACACTATTATCAGGATGACCAGACGCTCTTACGCGAAGAACTCTTGTGCTTTAAAGTTATGTTACAACGTGCCCAGCGTTTGTCAGAAGCAGACATGAGGATAGTGTTACGGAGGATTGATATGTACGATCCCTTGTTAGAAGAAGATCCCTGGGTGCAGGGATTGCAAGCCAAAAGTCTGGCTAAAGG
>CAXUEY010000199.1:0-8318 GCA_964250225.1 uncultured Ktedonobacteraceae bacterium
TGCGACTTGCTCGTCACACCCGCTCTGCAAGCTCGCACTGACGTCCCCCCGAACTAGCCTCTGATGGACCCTGCAAGCTCGCGCTGACGTCCCCCAGAGCTTGCCTCTGGGGAACGTCACGCGTAGCGGGCCAGCTCGCCTGGCCCGTGTGGTTTGCCCGATCCTGGCCCGTGTGGTTTGCCCGATCCTGGCCCGTGTGGTTTGCCCGATCCTGGCCCGTCTGTGTGCTGAAGGCTATGCTTGCGGTTGAGAAAAACGCCCGCGCGCCCAGCGCAGCGGCGTACCAAGCCGGTAGAACACTGTGCGGATCGCCGCGTTGTGCCAGATGTTTTTCGCCTCCGACCACTGGCATCTGGGGTCCAAACACACCTTCGCTATCTCAACCTGGCCCTGGGTCCCAAAGTGCGCGGCCAGCGCTTCAAGCACATGTTGCCAGATGTGGTCCTGCGCGCCGGATGCGAAGAAACGAAAACCAATCTCGTAGAGCGGATCGTTCGCGCGTGCCAGCGTTTGTACCTGGCAGATGATCCCCTCATCTTCAAGCGCGACACTAAATGTGACCCAGCCGGATTCAGGGTGGCCCTGTGGCGTCATCAACGTAAATGATTCTTCGTCAGCATACAGCACGACGACGCCCGTTGAGACTGGCATACCTGTTTGTGAGGCGTTGATGAGAATGATTTGCCCCGGCTTGATGCCGTCCAATGAGGGGTAAAAACGCTGGCTTTTGGGTATAAACTGCGGGAACGAGGCTTTCCAGATCTGGACCACCTCTGTCGGGTCCTTCTCCAGCCCCGTTAAGCAGACGCGGAACGTTTTTTGCCAGAGCCGACCAAATCCCTGCAACGGTCCCACCGCGCCCCGACCCTCGACGTTCAAATTAAGCGCCCCGGTTGGTACGCGCGAGAGCTTTAACGTGGAGATACGCTGCGCCCAGTTCTCGTTATCACGTGACAATTTGTCATTTTCAGGAGATTCAGCCATGATCGTGTGACTCCTTTCAGCATCTTTTAAACTGCTGCTAACGCCTCTGCTTCGTTCGCGTAGGTCTTGATGACATCACTCAAACGCGTGATTTTAAAGATATGCTGGTAATGTTCGTTCAAACCGTAACAGAGCAGACGTTGGTGCTGACGATTGATACGGACCAGGAGCGTGACCAGCAGCCCAATGCCACTACTGTTCATATACGCCAGGGCGGTGAAGTTGAGGATGATGACACGCGTGGTGGCGCTACTGGCCTGTGTATATGCTTCCATCAGCGCTTTTTCCGCGCTAGCCGAAACGTCCCCCTGGATATCGATAATACTGGTAGCGGCGCTGACAGGGCGCACCGTGAGCGTGATATTTGCGTGTGGCATGGTATCCCTCCTGTAAAAAACGTTCTCTACTATCACAACAGTCACTACATGGTCTTATGCGCTGTATCCTGATCTCGGTGCATAATCAACTCGACCATATGAGTATGCCCCTCGTTTGTCACGCGCATCTCATCGACCAGTTGCTCGATGAGGAAGAGTCCCCAGCCGCGTGGACTCTGCAATCCAGCCAGCTTGGCCTCAATATCGGGCAACTCTGGCTCAGCGAAAGACGACGCCCCACCCGCATCGCAAATGCGCACTGCAAGCGCGTTCTCGCAGGCCAGCACTTGCAGCGTGACGGGCTTATCGAGCTGGTAGTCATTGCCATGCTCCATCGCATTCATCACGGCTTCAGCTACAGCCGTTTTGAGGTTTTCCAGGCGCGCAGGCGGCAATGAAAGCGGCTCTACAATGGATGCCACGCGCTCTATGGCCTCGCGTTCGTTGCCGGGCGCGCTGGCGATGCTCCATTCTGCGAGCAGTTGCAAGGGCACCGTATCCAGTTCCTCTGACATTGCCTCTTCATCCGGCTGGCTCACTGGCTTTAATGTGGCCTCTGATGCTGCTCTGGCCTCTTCCCCTGGCGAGGAAGGCGTGCGATACAAGACAACCATTGTGACATCATCCTCCTGTTCCCAATTCGCGCCGGTAAAAGCTGCCAGTTCGGCGCGCATAAAGTTGATGAGCGTGGGGCCGCCTGGATGCTTGTTCAGCGACTCTTTGAGGTGAGCGCGCGCAAACATCTCACGCTGCGCGTTATGCGCCTCGACCAGGCCGTCGCTGTAGAAGAACACGCTCTCGCCAGGTGCCAGCAGTACTTCGTGCTCGTCATAACGCGCCCCAGGCAGCATACCCAGAGGCATACCCGTCGCCGCTAATTCAGCCAGGCTGCCTACCTGACGTTGATAGGGCCAATCGTGTCCGGCGTTGGCGTAGCGTAGCCGCCCGCTGCTCAGTTCCAGGATGGTATAGAAGCAGGTGGCAAACATTCCCGCGGGAATCGTCTCATAGAGCAGATCATTCACCTGCGTGAGCACCTCGGCGGGCGAGGTCGTTCCCTGCGCGGCAGTGCGCAGCATCGTGCCGGTGGTCGCCATCAGCAAAGCGGCGGCCATGCCTTTGTCGGTGGCATCGCCAATCACGATGCCCAGGCGCTCGCCGCCCATTGGGAAAAAGTTGTAGAAATCGCCGCCGACCTCGCGCGCGGGATGATAATACGTCTCGATCTGCCAGCCAGGTAACGCGGGCACCTCTTTGGGCAGCAGCGTTTGCTGGATATATTGCGCCGAACGCAGTTCCTGTTCGATACGCGCGCGTTCCTCTATACGCGCATTCTGTTCGGCCAGCGCCTGGCGCTGCTCGATACTCGCGACCAGTTGTTCAGCCATCTGGTTAAATTGCGTTTCTAATTGCCCCACCTCATCGTGCTTTTTCGCCGGCACTCGATGCGCGTAGTCGCCGCTGGCAAACTGCGCAGTGGCTTCCACAAGCCGATGGATGCGCCGCACCAGGCCGCGCGTGCTGAGCACCCCAAATAGTGTTCCCAGAGGCCCCATGATAATCAGCCAGACGAGGCCACTCAAAAGCCAGACCGCCACGCCTCCCCAGAACAGGCTATTGCCCGATAAATCCCACGAGATTTGCACATACACTGCCCCGATGGTTCGAGTTTGCGCTGTATTCCAGACAGGTTCGGCAACAAATCCGCTATGCGTTGATGCTACAGATGCTGTTGTCGCGCCCTCTTTTCCCACCAGAGCCATGTGAATAAGCTGCTCCTGACCAGGCAGTAAGCGCGTGACTGTTTCTGCGATGGGGTAACGATCCGGGTATGAGCTGGCCAGCACCCGGCCATCTGGTGTAATCAAAAGGGCAAAGGAGGTGTTATGGGGCGCAGTTGTGCCTGGAGCAATATAGGAAATCTGCTGGTTGGCGGGAGATCCCTGGCCGGAACCGTGCCCAGAACCCTGGCCAGAGGAACTCTTATCCTGCAAGGGGGGCGCAATGGAAAATTTCACAGATGGTTGAAAGGTCGTGCGCGGATTCAGGGCGACCCCCGCTCCGAGATTCTCCGCCTGCGCCGCATAAGCCAGGGCTGTTTGTTGCGCGATACCCTTGACTCCAAAGTCCAGGACAGGCGAAAATATGAGGACGAGCAGAACAGTTCCACCGATCAGCAGTTCTAGCAGCAGGACGTTAAGCACGGCCATCAGCACATACGAGATAGTCATACGGGTGCTCAGTCGCGAGCGCCATCTGCTGCGTGGCCTCTTTTGATGCAATTGCTTCTCTGCCGGGTGCAACTGTTCTGCGTTTTTCATATGCTCTCTTTTTCCTGGGCGCGTGAGCCGGAGATGACGGCGGCGGGCGACCATTTGAAAACTCGGAACAGGAAGAGTAACGAAGGTATTACGATCAGCATGCCGATGATCATCACGATCAGCAGCGTAGTCACCACCTGCGGGGCGTTCGCGGCCTGCTCGATGGTGAGTGTGGGCGGGAGAATGTAAGGATACTGCGCGATGCCCCAGGAGAAGAGCATCAAGGTCGTTTCCAGAATCACGAAGAAGCCTGCCAGCCGGTATTTGTGCTGCACGAGGGTGAGCAGGACCAGCGAACCAGATAGGATGGCCGCAATAGCATATGGCCACGCGTGCGCCAGCAGGCCTTGCCAGAGCCAAGGAGCTTGTCCTAGCGAAAGAGAGATGCAAACAATACCCAGGATGCTGACGAGCGCGCCACTGACCAGCGCTTTGAGCCGGTAGGACGCGGCAAAGTTATCCTCGTGGATCGCGCGCGCCTCCGCCGCCAGGTAGACGGCGGCAAGCGTCGCGCATTGCAGGATCGCCATAACACCCACTGCCAGGGAGAAAGGCGAGATCCAACCAACCAGCAGGTCCTCGGAACTGGCGCCGGATGCATGAACCTGACCTCCAGCTACCGCCGCTGCTGCCGCACCCAGGAAGAACGGCGTTAGCAGGCTGCTCAGACTAAAGAGACGGCTCCAGAGGCGGGTAAACAGATCCTCATTTTGGAGCGCGTGAGCACTGAAGCGGCGGTTCCAGAGACGTGTGAGCAAATCTTTGTCTTGCAGCGGGTGGGTGCGGAAGATAAAGCCCGCTCCACGCAAGACAATCCCCAGCAGCGCCAGCATCAGCGGCACAAAGAGCGCGCCCATAAAGATCGCGAAGGCGCCGGAGAAGATGTTCATCAGCCCCACTAGCAAAAAGATCAACCAGACGTGATTGGCCTCCCAGACCGGTCCAAGCACTTTACTGATAAACTGATGCTGACGACGGGCGGTCGGGCCGGAGGCCAGCAGATCCCAGACCCCGGCTCCAAAATCGGCGCCCCCCAACACGACATATGCGATAAAGCCCAGCCAGATCAAGACAAGGGCGGCCAGAGCAACTGTCATCAGACACCTACGCTTTCTTCTAATTCAAGCTGATACGCCTCTTCTACCGATTGCGCCTGTTTCAACGGCTGACGTGCCAATCCCACCAGCAGCCGGATGAGCGCGGCGGCCAGCAGCAGATAGACCAGCACAAAGCTAAAGAAACTGACGCCGACCCAGGGCGCAGGCGTCACCGCGTTACGTGTGAGCAGAAAATGGGTGATGACCCAGGGTTGGCGGCCCAGCTCGGTCACCAGCCAGCCGCAAATCACGGCCACGATGGTCAGCGGTCCCGCCAGAATAATCCCACGCAACAGCCAGGGCAGCCAGCGTTTCTCGAAGAGCCTCTGCCTCTGACGCCAGAAGAGCAGCCAGAAGAGCAACACGATAAACAGCGTGAAGAAGCCGCAGCCGACCATCACATCGAAGGAGAGATGTACTGCTCCAATTGTATCCGGCCAGTCCGGGCGCGGAAAAGCATCCAGCCCACGAATATGACCATTCAGGTTAAAATAAACCAGCAGGCTCTCGCCAGAGGGGATCTCTACGGCGTAGTAGACCTTGCCAGTTGTGGGATCGGCGAGTCCGCCGATGCGCAGGGGGGGACCATTTTCAGTGTGGAAATCTCCCTCCATAGCGGCAAATTTCACTGGCTGGTCCTCGAAGAGTGCGCGTGCACTGAGATCGCCCACAAAGATCTGCAATGGTGTCGCGATCAGGCCAATGAGCAGGGCCAGCAGCAGACCTTTCTTATAGTAATCCTCGCGTTTGCCGCGCAGGAAAGCGAAGGCGTAGATCCCCGCGATAACCATCGAGGTGACCACGAAGCAGGCCAGGAGCATATGGATCGTTTCATAGGGCATGCTGGGGTTGAAGATGGCCTGCCAGGGATTGATATCCACGATCTTCCCCCCGCGAATCACAAAGCCCGCCGGGGTGTTCATCCATGAGTTGGCGCTGACAATAAACCAGGCTGAGAGCATGCCGCTGATCCAGATTGGAAAAGAACAGAGCCAGTGGACACGCGGGGAGAGCTTGTTCCAGCCATACAGGTAGAGGCCCAGGAAAATCGCCTCGACAAAAAAGGCAAAGCCTTCGAGCAGAAATGGCAGGCCAACCACCTGGCCTGCGAATTTTGTATACGTCGGCCAGAGCAGTCCCAGCTCGAACGAGATAATCGTGCCAGAGACAGCGCCAATGGCGAAAAGGATCGCCGACGCCTTCGCCCACTTGCGTGCCAGTAGCAGCCAGGTCGGGTCTTTCGTTTTCAGGCCCAGTCCCTCCGCGATACAGAGAAATAAGGGCAGTCCAATACCGAAGACGGAGAAGATGATATGAAAGGCCAGCGATGTGCCCATTTGCTCACGCGCAGCTAGAAGGTTTCCCATAACGTGATGTTCCTTCCTCTGAGCATCTTTCCGCGATTTGTTACTTGATACAACAAAATGGATATTTGCAGGCTTTAACGGCGCTAGCAATCCACGTTGATATCCCCGGATGAGTTACCAGCCCTGATGAGTCCTGAATCGCTGTTGTTGAGTAACACGTGGAAAGATGCTTCTATATGTTTCTTAGTATAAGCCTCCCTCACCTGGAAAACAAGGGCTTTCTTGACATTTCTAGGATGATCTTCACTCGAATTTGTAGAGGTTGCTAAAAGCAGCCTCTTTCGTGTAAGATAGCTTGCGAGAACGTATGCAACTCTACAAAATAGTGAACATGGAGGTTTTCACATGACAATCCACAACGAAGCAGGAGTTGAGGCCCAGGGGAGCTGGCAACTTGATCCCATGCACACCCTCGTCGAATTTTCCGCGAAACATATGATGATTACCACGGTCAAAGGCCGCTTCAAAAGCGTGCGCGGCACAGTCGTCTACGACGAGGCAGACCCCTCGCGCTCTCACGTAGAGGCTGAGATTGACGCGGCCAGCGTTGATACAGGGGTTGGGATGCGCGACAACGATTTGAAGTCCGATCACTTTCTGGAGGTTGAGAAATATCCTACGATCACATTCAAGAGCAGGCGCGTCGAGATGGTGAATAGTGAGCACGCGAAGGTGATTGGAGATCTCACGATCCACGGCGTGACCCGCGAGGTGGAACTGGCTACTGAACTCACTGGACGGGCAAAGAATCCTTCGACTGGCAAAGAGGTGATCTCCTTCGAGGCGAGAACCGCCATTGATCGCAAAGATTTCGGTCTGCACTGGAATGTGGCGTTAGAAACCGGCGGTATCCTGGTCGGCGATATCATCAAGATCGAGATTGTCGTGGAGTGCTTCCAAAGATGAGCTACAAGGCTGTCTCGTACTGGCAACGCACTGCCGCGCCCTTTCCGCTGGCTACTGAGCTGCCGCGTGCTGTCGATGTGCTCGTGGTGGGCAGCGGCTTGTTCGGCGCGGCAACTGCTTACTGGCTGGCACGGGCTGGTCGTCAGGTGGCTTTGCTGGATCGCGTGGGTGTGGCGTATGGCGCGAGTGGACGCAACGGCGGCTTTGTCGTGGCGGGTCTGCACGAAGAGTATGCCGACGCCATCGCGCGCGTGGGACATGCAACTGCGCGGGCGGTCCTGAGCATCGCCTATGAAAACCAGGCAGTTTTGCGAGAGGTGCTGGCTACAGAAGAGATCAATTGCGATTATCGCGAACCGGGTAGCCTGGGTCTGGCGCTGGACGGGGAACAACTGGCAAGCGTGCGCAAGCATGTCGCGACTCTGCAAGCTGACGGTTTTTCCGCGCAACTATTGGGCCGCGAGGAGGTACAGGAACTGATTCGCACGCCGCTGGGATCGGAAATCGTAGGTGGCAAATTCCTGCCAGGCCAGGCGCTGGTTCACTCGGCGCAGCTGATCCAGGGACTGGTGCGAGCCGCGCAACGTCACGGGGCGCGCATCTATCAGGCGCGGGCAACACGCCTGATACAGGATGGCGCGGGCGTACTGGTCGAGACGGAACATGGGACAATTCGGGCCGGTGCGCTGGTGCTGGCGACCAACGCCTGGATGAGCGAACTGATCCCGGAGATGCGCGGATGGATTGTGCCGGTGCGTGGTCAGGTGCTGGCCTACGCGCCCACGGACCCCATCTTCACCACGGCGGTCTTTGCCTCGCTCACCGCGACCGAGGAATACTGGCAGCAAACCCTGGACGGCTCTATTGTGCTGGGCGGATGCCGCGCATTGGCCCCTGGCCGCGACGTGGATGTGTGGGAGCAGACGCCTACGCCGGAAGTGCAGCAGGGGTTGGAGCAAATCTTCCCGCGTCTCTTTCCTCAACTCTCCGGCCTGCGTGTGACGCAGCGCTGGGCTGGCCTGATGGACTTCACGCCTGACCGCATCCCGATCATCGACTATATCCCCAATCTCAGCAACGCCTGGTTTGTCGGTGGCCTCTCCGGGCACGGCATGCCCTTTGGCATGCTGATCGGTCAATTGCTAGCCGAGGCGGTGCAAACGGGCCAGCTTCCACAACGACTGGGGCCGCTGCGCTTCGCGCGCTTCTGAAGTCGTGGGGGGGGGGGGGGGGGGGGTGGGAGGGGAGCGCAGGGGGCGGCGGCGC
>CAXUEY010000199.1:8328-10274 GCA_964250225.1 uncultured Ktedonobacteraceae bacterium
CCATTTCTGGACCCGCCCCCCCAACGGGCCGCCGCTACACTCAAGGAGGAGACAACGGATACCCTCTTAACAGATTTGATGTGAGATGTACTTCAGGTGGGAAAATAAACTGCGTATCCATCCAGCACGCGCTTGTGCAAATGTTTGAGATGGTGCGCAATCATCTCATCGAGGATCTGTTCAAAGTTCGATTTATCATCGGGAAAGACATAGGCCGCGTGAGGATCGGCATCCACGATGGTTTTATAGGGAGCATAGCGCGTCAGGCCGGGCGACAGCGAGTTATTGTGATTGTCAACGTCAAGGACAGCGCAGATCAACTTTTCCTGGGTTACAAAAATGAAACGATCACACTGCCAGTAGCCCGAATAGACGTGCGAGACACCCATCTTGAGCAGGTCGTGCGTCAGGGCATTCACCTGCGCGTTGTCTTTCACAATGTCTGGCATCTGGGTGGTCGTCTGGAGCATCTCGCCAGCGAAGAAGCAGAGCAGCAGGGAGAGCACAGCGTACCGTAGCAGCTTGCCGGGCAGAAACACACGTTTGGTGGTGGACAACAGATCCGGCAGAGCGCTATTGACGCCGTTCCAGAGCGGCCAGAGCAGGGCAGGCGTGGCGACCAGCAACCCGACCAGGTAGCGCGTGCTCCAGGGGCGCGAGGCGGAATTCAGGCTGTGTAAAAAGAGCGCGAGGGTGATGAGAGCGCTCACCAGCAACGTGATCTGCGCGGCATACAGGACTTCCACGCGCCTCTCCTTCGCAGACCATGCGGCTCGCTCCCGCGTTTTGCTCAGTTTGTGTAGACCGTTGCCCGCCATGAAGAGGGCCAGCCCGATCAGCAGAAGATAGCCCAGGCTCCAGGCGCCCGTCATCAACACGCTACCAATTGGTGCAGGCTGCGTGCCAAACAGAGGCAGCGGCAAGGGATTTGATCCGTAAAATGCGTGCAGGCCGGTGGCTGTGGGAAGTGTAAAGAGAAATGTCCCGATGCATTGCATCAGGAGAAGCGTCAGGGGCGTGGCATTTGCTATAAGGCCGGTTTTCGTGTTATACGTCCCAAAGAAGGCTGCAAGGGTAGTATGGTTGGGGAATCCAGTGACATTATAGATAATCAGGGGCAGCAAGCCAAGTATGAAGCCTGCCAGCAGCACAATGGGTGCCAGCGTGCGTATCTCGCGGCGGCAGAAAAAGAGCAGCAGCAGCCCACTGACCAGCACAAAGGGCGCGACCAGCAGATGGCTCCAGAGGCCCAGGCCAGCGCAGCAGCCCCAGGCCGCAAAGCCGATGAGCCGCAGCCATTTTTGACGTGGTGTGATCTCCTGCCCCGCGCGTAGCGATAAATGCGTGGCCAGCAAGAACAGCAGTGTGCCAAAAACCAGCGTCTCCATTGCGCCTCCCAGGACCATCATTTCGGGCCAGAGCAGCTCGATAGAGCCAAAACTGAGCAGGGCAAGCGTAAACAGCGCCAGCTTTGGCGTATAGAGGAGTTTCGTCAGATAGTACAGGCAGAGCAGAAAGATCGCGAAGAGCGTCACCACACTCAAGCGCAAGGTCAGCCAGGAGACGCCAAAAAGGTGGAAGTACAGGGCCGCCAGATAGGATTCGAGCGTGCCCATGTAATCTTGCCCATACATAAAAATGGGGAATTGCCCATGATAGGCAATGTGCAGGGCTTCAATGCCGAAGGTGCCTTCCTCGCTGGTGGGCTGGGGCCATGAATGGGCGAGCAGCCAGACGCGTAATCCCACCGCAAGGGCGATCAGGGCCAGCGCGCAGAGGTCATAAGAGATGGGCTTGAGATGTTTCCACGACAGGCGCAAGAATGGGTGTCTCCTCTAGAATAACCTTGCAGCAAAGATGGCTTTAAAAGTGTTGATTACTTATTCACTCATGTTCTGCAAGATCAATCTTATGTGCATAATTTGAAGTGATTTCCACAGACTGAT
>CAXUEY010000200.1:0-10206 GCA_964250225.1 uncultured Ktedonobacteraceae bacterium
TGGGGCTGGAGCAGGCGCAGATGGATTGGAAGCGCCAACAACGCTATAGCTAGCAGCAGATAAGCGCGTTGCGAGAGATTATTGTGGAGAAAACGGGTTTGCCGCTGTACGAATTGCCCGATATTGGGAACCAACATTGAGAGTTGACTGCTGGCAGAAGCGAAAAACAATTTGACAGTGCGCCCCAAAAGCTGCTATCATAGGCGCGCCATCGTATGCCCATATCTATAAAAGCGCGGCATCGAGGCTAAAATTCTCCCGGCATTGACCGGGAAACGCTCCGCAGCAGACAGGATAAAAACTCCGGGCGCCCGCTGGTAACGGGTGCTGAACTCTTGCACGTGTGCGAGGGGTATTTTTCCAGAATGGAACTGTGCGCCAGGCGCTCCACCCATGCCTGCCACGTATCCAGGGGAGTCGAAACGAGACGCGGGGACGGAAAGGAACAAGAATGTACGCAGTCATTAAAAGCGGTGGAAGACAATATCTAGTAGCCTTTGGTGATGAACTCCAGGTCAACCGCCTGCCGGTTGAGGTTGGCGAACAGATCCGTTTTGAAGAGGTTGTGTTGATCTCGAACGCGGGCGAGACCATGATCGGATCGCCTCTGGTGAGCGAAGGCATGGTCCTGGCCACCGTCACGGAACAGGGTCGCGGCGAAAAGTTGATTGTTTTCAAGTACAAACCGAAGAAACGCTATCGCCACAAACGCGGTCATCGCCAGGAACTGACCTTCCTGACCATCGACGACATTGTGGCCAACGGCAAAAGCCTGATTACGGGCGAGGCTCCCGAATTCAAGCAAAAGGCAGCTCGTAATGGCGAGGTTGAAGAGACCGAGGAGACCACCTCAGCCGACGAACTGTCAGCCGAGGAAACAGCCCCCGACGCCGAAAAAAAGGCCGAGGTCGCCAAACCCGAACCAGAGAAGAAGAGCCGCCGCCGCCGCACAGCTAAGGCGGAAGAGAACGCAGAGACAGAAAACACGGAGGAATAGCTCGTCATGGCACATAAGAAAGGCATGGGTAGCTCCCGCAATGGTCGGGATAGTAACCCCAAGATGCTGGGCGTCAAACGCTTTGATGGCCAGCTAGTCAGCGCCGGGAGCATCATCGTGCGCCAGCGCGGCACCAAAATCAAGGCCGGTGAAAACGTCGGCGTTGGACGCGACCACACCCTGTTCGCGCTGATCGATGGCTACGTCAAATTCGGCCACGCTGATCGCCAGCATAAAAACGTACACATCCGCACCGAGTTTGTCGGTCGTCCCTCGATAGCCGAGATCCTCGCAGGCGCGGAAGCAGAAACCGCTGCAGCCGGCGAGTAAGCGTGTACCGTCCCCGCTCTCTGGAACATATTCTCACCTTTCCAGAGAGGGGGCCGTATTTTGTGTGCTGGCTTACTTGTAGGACGGGAAATGTTACATAGGATAAATGTCCCCCTCTACTTGCTTCTGTTCAGATAAGGTCGCTACAATAGTCATAGTTCCATATTTATGTATTTTTCTATTGTGCCTTTCTTCTCGATGTGTGCCGTTCTCAACGTAGAGATCCCAACTCTGATGAGGGTCGTAAGAGCAGAAGAGTACCCAACGCAAATTCGCGTGTATCGCAAGTCGCAGAAAAGAGACTAGACGTCATGGATACCCACGCTGACATCGTTACGCTGAAAGGCGAGAGGCGACCTCCATTTGTGCCTTCGCCTGCTCACGCCAGCGATGAGCCAGAACCCCTTGACGCCGAGTTGCCTCCCCCACCCGCCATCGTTGGCGTGAGAGGTCGCCGTATCCTCTGGATGATCGGTCTGCTGGCCCTGCTGCTGCGTATACTCCTTCTGCCAATAGGGCATGCATGGGATCTGACAGTCGATTATAACGTCTTCATAGATCTCGCGAAAAATCATTCTCCCTACGACACATTCGCCTATCTCTCGCACATCGCGCGTTCAGCTGGATGGGATACCGTCTATGAATACTATGCTTATCCACCAGTACCGCTTTACATCTATTACCCATTAGCCAGAATCTACCTCTTTTTGCATCCACAGGCCAATTATTTCATCGCCGTACCCGGATCATTCGCGGTACCGAATTTATCGATAGATTTCTTTTTCTTGTTCAAAGCGCCTGTCTGGATCGCTGATTTCTTGATCGCCGCGCTTCTGGCACGCATGTCGGGCACTATCCGCGGGTTCCGTGATTATTTACTGAATCCATATGTGCTCCTGGTCAGCGGCGCCTGGACCTTCGATGCCATCATGCTGCTTGGTCTGATTGCTGGCATCTATGCCGTGTATAAAGGCAAAATGATCCCAGCTGGCATTGCGCTGGCCTTTGGAACAATGGTGAAGTTCTTTCCGGCGATAGCCGTACCGACAGTGCTCATCTATCTTATCAAAAAGAAACGCCCTTTCAAGGAAATCGTGTTGTTTCTCGTTGCGTATGGCGTGGCCTGCCTGATCTTTCTCGGCCCGTTTCTGCAAGGATTTTTAACTGTTGTTGGTTTTCATGCTTCTCGTCCGGGCACAGGTATGACCTGGCAGTATCTGTTGAATGCGTCAGCGGTCTTCCCTCTCTCGGTGAATCTGGAGCCAATCCGTGATACAGTTGCGGTTTTTGGCACTCCTATACTGGTTATCTCGATGCTGCTTGCCTACTGGTATATCTGGCGCGTCGAGATGACGCTGAATCGGATGCTGATCGTGACGATCCTGGGCTTTTACATAGGCTCCAAGCTGGTCAATGAGCAATATGCTTTATTGATCTTTCCTTTTGTATGGTTAGAGGCCAATCAATTGCGAAATGCTGCCTGGCGTTGGATCTACCGCCTGTTCTGGATCATCCCACTGGCCTTTGCCATGCTGAATGTGCCTTTCACCCATTTTTTCGTGCTCTTTTACCACATGATCCTGCAGGATCAGGCGCTCATCACAATCAATAATATCACGGGTTTTGAATGGTCGATGCTCCCCTGGACGCACCCGTTCTACGATCAGTTCATTGTCGTTCTCTTAGGCTTTGGTTTCACCGGACTCTCCCTTGTAACACTGTTCTGGCCAGTTCGCTGGCCGACAAGGCTGAGGTACTCGATGGGGAAGGCCGAAACCTCGGAATCGGGGAACTGGCAAGATGTGAGTCAACCATCTGACGAAGCCGATTTATTACCGCTGGGATCTAAAAGTATCCTGCTTGCTCACACGCCAGGAGATCCTTCTTTTTAGAAAGGCCAAACAAGACACTTTATGCTATCCGCCGTTTGCTTATTTCTATCCTTTGGAGGATATACTCATTATGTCGCGTCATCAGCGTGCTTCTATTACTCCCGGCCTTCGCACTTTTATTTCGAAGGTAATTACACCTGCTTGCCTGGTTCTTGGTGTTCTGTTCTTAATTTTCTATAACTTTCATAGTGTTCTTAAAGTGATGAAAGTAACGGATGATCATTTTCATGGAAACGTTGCTTTTAGCCAGAATGCTTTTGCATTCAGTTTTCAGGAAAATACCGGTATTGGTCGCCCGGTACTGAGTAATGCCGGACAAGCTTTGCTCTCTTACGCCGAATGGAGTTCCACCGTTTCAGTCGATGGCGCTGTCCAGGAACTCTGGAACAACTCTCACGGGTATGATGTTGACGAGTCCAAAGATCAGATTGATAACACTATCAGCAACGATGGCTGGCAGCTCACCGAAATTATCACTCTTGTGAATAATCATACAGTGACCGTCACATTTACCTTTGATGCGCGCTCTACTGCTCGCCCTGCACCTACGCATTATATATTTGATATTGCTCATGTCACTGATTCGTCTTATGAATGGTATAATTACCAGACGAACAATACCACCTTTAATGCCCAGGTAATCCAGGGAGATTGGAAACCCGTTCAAGGAAACCCCACCGTTTTTGGAAAGCTATCCTTCTCAACTACCAGCGCAGCAGTCCAGGTAAACAATAGCACAGTCATTTCTGGTGACCGGGGCGGATATAATTTGGCAAATGCTTTCTCTACACAATACACCGTAAACACTCCATCGCCATTTCAAGTGATTACTCTTGGCACGGAAACCCTGACATATCAGCCCGCCCCAGCCACTCCTGGTGCGCCTCTATAGAATGAGGATAGTATAATAATGAAACTTGCTGTGCCCGAAGAAATTGTCCCCTCGGAAAAGAAGATATCTTTCTTTTCACGATGGTATCTTCATTTCAAGCCCTGGTTGCTCTCCTGGGAGATGTATCTGATTATCCTGGTAGCGAGCTTTTTGCGTCTGTATCGGATTGATACGACTGAGTTCAATCTCGATCAGGCCAATATTTTTCGCCTCGCATATGATGCTATCCATCATGGGATGCTGATCGCGGCCAGTAACGGCTCTTCTCTTGGAACGATCAATCCGCCCGTTATTATCTACCTTCTTATGCCTACGGCCTTCTTTAGCGCAAATCCCCTGTGGGCTGCGATCTGGTTCGCCCTTTTGACGACTCTGGCTGTTCTGCTTACCTATATATTTGTGCGTCGCTATTTTGGTAGACTGGCAGGGAGTATTGCTGCCTTGCTTTTTGCGACCGTGAACGCTCCCGTTTTTTACTCACGTTTCATTTGGAACCAAAATCTTCTCCTGCTCTTTGTCCCTCTTTTTATCATGGTGCTCTTGTGGGGAGTTGTCGAGCGGCGTAAGGGCTGGCTTTTTCCAGCTCTCTTCTTGCTGGACCTCATGTATCAACTGCACGGATCAAGTCTGTCGCTCGTTTTTGTTCTGCTTGTGGCAATAGCTCTGGCTCCTGGGACTATGCGCTGGCGCGACCTACTCTATGCAGCTTTCTCATTGCTTCTTCTGTATGCTCCTTATCTGCTCTGGGAAATACACGCCAACTTTCGGGATATTTCTATCCTGCTCGATATGTCGAAACAGCCTGCCCAGTGGGATACTCTGGCTCTGGGGTTCTATCAGATGTTGCTGGGAACGTTCCAGCTCACAGGAGGTTTTCTCCTACCACCCTACATTTCCATTATCTATCCCTTTCCTTACGGCTCAATCATCCAGGGGATGGATGCTATCATGACGCTCCTATTGATCGTTGCTGTAGGAATGGCATGTATTCAGGTAATAGGGTCACATAACCAGGAAAACAGATCCATATCAGAGCAACAAAGCGTTTCTTCTCCTTTGTGGGAACGTTTACGTGCATGGTGGAGCGATCTACGCGCCGATACCTATAGATGCGCTTTACTAGTAATGCTCGTCTGGCAAGTCATTCCATTGCTTGCTCTTTCTCATCACTCAATCACTGTATACCCACACTACCTGATCTTTTTCATACCTGGGCAGTATATTCTGATTGCTCTGGCCCTGGCTAGAGTTATGAAGTGGGTTCAGGGCCAGTGCTTTGGGCAATGGAAAGGTTGGGAGCAGGCGGGTCGTATTGCATTCTCCCTTCTCATCGGGTTGCTCATCGTACTGCAATTTGGGGCCAGCCTGGGGTTTATACTTGAAACCGCGTCAGGTTCTTTTAATGGGGGAAAACATCAATGGAACGAGGTTTATACCCTCAATTCTGTACAGCATGCCATTCACGAGGCCGACCAACTGGCTCAGCGGCGGCACTTGAAACACCTGTACATCAATATGTATGCCAATTATGATTATTTGGCAAGCGCGGCCTATCTGGCTGAGCATACACAAACACCCAGCACTGTTTTTGGTGAAAAATGTCTGGTGTTACCCAATCCGTCCGCAGGGCCTGCTGTCCTGCTGGTCGGGCCGTATAATGATGTAACCACCGCCTTACTCCCACACATGGCGTCAATGACTCTCGTTGATCAACCAGCGTTTGCTGGCGAAGATCCTTTCAAACTCTATATCGTTCAAACGCTCCCTGCACACGAGCCTGCCCAGACGCAGGCTTCTCTACCGCAGCAAATGCAATTGCTTGATACACAACGACTGAGCGTCCAGCATGCACCCTGGGTGGCCACGCGGTGGAATATCCTGCACGCGGTTCCAACGCGGTTCCAAACGACGTATGCTTACAAAATGATTAATCAGGCTGTTGCCGCGGATAGTACACAGGACGATCAGATTCGAGAATGTTTTTATACATCGATGCAGGTGGGGGATCAATTGATCTCAGCTTTTCCATTGTCCCATAGGAACGATGCACCCACCTCATTAAATCTCCAGGTCCAATCCTACGCAGTTACACCGATTGAACTGGAGTATACGCTGTTTGGAGGGTTCCATATTACTTTCGCCACAGAAGCTATGCATTTTCAGGTCCCTGTAGCTCTTCTGACCGATGACGGAAAAAACTCTGTCATGATCCCTATTCCGAAACAATCCTGACAGGAAATTTGTATGAAAACCAGTGATAATGCCATGTATGTAAATACACAAGAAAACGTCCCTGAGGCAGCTCCTACGCAGCGGACGCAGATTGCAAAGGGCAAACAAGGGCATCCAGTGCTCCTGTCCCCTCTCTGGCTTTGTTTGCTGCTGGCATTTGGAATACGCGTTTTTCTTATCATCCATACACACGGTATGATCGAAGGCGATGAATCTCTCGTTGGTATCCAGGCAATCCGCATCCTGCGCGGCGATTTCCCTGTGTATTTCTATAATCAGCCATATATGGGGAGTCTGGAAGCATATTTTGCCGCGCTCCTTTTCGCATTCTTTGGCTCCTCCGTCTGGGCGCTGCGCTTGGTGGGCACATTGCTCTCTGTATTCATTGTCTGGCTCACCTGGCGCCTGGCCGGAGCATTGGCCGAAAGCGCGAAACTCCCTCAAATAGGGCAACTCCTATTCAAAACCGTTGCGGCTCTCTGCGCAGCCATCCCGCCGCTTTATGATGGTGTTCTGGAATTGCATATGCTGGGCGGTTATATCGAGACATTCGCCTTAATCATGCTCCTGCTACTCTCCGCTTTTCAACTAACGCGACGCTGGCGAGCTGGCGCCAGTTACCGTGAGCTGATCCGGCGCTGGGTTGGAATCGGTTTCGTAACGGGCCTGGGCCTGTGGGTAGACCCGTTGATTATTTCCGCCATCCTCGCAGCCGCCCTCTGGATTGTTGGCCATTGTTTGCTGGCAATGTGGAGAGGCAGAGGAGACAAGCGAGGTCTCTGGTGGCGGCCTGCCGAAAAATTGCTGTTAGCTTTCGTCGCAGTGCCAGCCAGTTTGCTTGGGGCGTCCCCCGCGCTCGCCTGGGGAGCGACACATCAGTGGGCGAATGTGGCCTATATTTTTCAGCTCAGCGGAGACATATCGTTCCCGCAAAAAATGATCAATACGCTCCAGGTAGCGCAATCCTTTGGCAGTTGCATTTCCCCCAGGTTGATTGGTGGTGCGCTGCCTGGAGAGAACGCGCTGCTCATGCAACCAGTGGAAGGGCCGCTGTCAGCAAATATCCACACTGGCTTATTTTTCGTTGGATTGATCAGTATTGCAGCACTAGTCTTGCTGCTTCTGTGGGCCTGTCTGCGGCCACATTCGCGCCTGGCTCCTGTTCGCCAACTCATGGGGTTGCCTGCACTCTTTGCCTTCTGCTCAATTTTTCTCTTTTGCATCAATCCCACTTCTCTGTCTGAACTGCACGATTGCAGTCGTGATTGGGTGGGGCGTTATGCAGCTCCAGTGATGCTAGCATTGCCGTTTTTCTTTGCAACTGCGTTTACTCTGGGCTGGTTGTACTTACGCTCAAAGGAGAAGTCCATCCACGCGGAAACAACATCATCCCATGCTTCGACGAGGAGATTTCGACGCCCCTTGTATTATTATCTCATCATCTTTAGTCAGAGCCTACTGCTGCTGCTTCTGCCTGTTTTTCTAGGTGCGCACGCGCTTACTTACAGGCAAACCAGTTCTGGAGAAACCTTCCAGTCCAATTATTGCCCGGTAGAAGCGTTTGATAATGGCCCTATTCTCGCCTATCTGCAAGAGCAGCATATTCACTATTTCTGGGCCAATAATTTTCTGGCCTACCCCCTCGTTTTTAAAAGCAAACTCACTATTATTGGCTCTGATCCTTTGACCATGATCCTGGCAACTATTCCAAACAATCGGATTATTGCAATAGATCGTATTCCATCCTATACTGAGGCTGTCTCACACGCTGATCGACCCAGCATGCTCTTTGTCATCCCACACAATGACACGCAGCCGCAGATTTTCCAGGCATTGGATAAACTGCACGTGACCTATCGCGCAGCTCGTTTTTACGCTCAGCCGGGATATGACGTGCTGGTCGTCACACCAGTAAGTCGCACGGTCTCACCGCTGGAATTGAAACAGATCAATGTGTTTATTTGTGTCACAAGCTAATGACGGTCGATTAGAAAATAGCCAAGTATTGCCGGTATTTTCCGGTGAGGCGTTTAATATTCAAGGAAAGGCAGAAGTTCATGGTACCTGAAAACACTGAAGTCGAAGACATCGAAAGCACAGAGGTGAGTAAAAGATCTGAGGGTGTGAACACCGAGGATGTAAGCACCGAAGGTGTGAGCACCGAGGATACAAACGCCAGAGGCGCGAACGCCGAGTTTAAAGCCTGGATTGGGGCATTCAAGCAGATTTTTCCCATCTATCTTAGTACTCATATTGCTTTTATAGGCTTAACCTACCTGGCCACCTTATTTCGTGTGGCGAATTATTCAGACACCTATATTCCTCTCAGGACATTCTTGTATTCCTGGTTTCATTGGGATAGCGGTTGGTACACGAATATCGCGCTAAACGGCTATTATAGCCCACAACCGATGGGCTTCTTCCCTCTCTTCCCCTGGCTGGAACGGGCTCTTATGCCGCTCACACATGATCCTTTTTATGCTGGCTTGATTATTTCCAATCTCGCAGGCCTGGGAATGCTCATGGTACTCTATCGCCTGGTTGCCGCAGATTTTGATCACGACCGTGCCTGGCGCACCGTCCTCTACCTGGCACTCTTTCCCACCGCCTTCTTTTTTGCGGCAGCATATACTGAATCGCTATTCATGCTCTTTGCACTACTCACCTTCTATTTGTGGCGCCGCGGTCACTGGTGGCTGGCGGGTTTGACCGCTCTTGTTGCTGGATTGACGCGCTCTACATCGGTCTGTTTGCTGTTTCCTTTCGCCTACGAATACTTACGCCAACACGATTTCCAATGGCGCAAGATCCGCTTTGATGTTTTGAGCGGTATAGGCACTGTTGGTGGCGCCATTTTATTCTCCTTGTATGGTTACGTAAAATTCCATGATTTCATGGTGTATTCACATTCCCAGGAAGCCTTCGACTGGCAGCGCTATTTCAGTGTCCCCTGGACCGGCTTCCAGCTAGCAATCAGCCATATTGCGCAATCTCCCCATCCGCTCAGTTTCCTCCCCATTCACACGATGATTGATTTGAGTTTAAGCCTCTTCATTCCGGCAGTGCTTATTCTTGCTTTTGTTGGACCCGTGAAATTCCGCAAAGAGCACCTGGCCTATTCCATTTATGCAGTAGCACTGTACCTCTCGATCACTGTGGCGCCTATGCGTGGGCCGTTCCCCATCAATTCGATGGCACGTTACATGCTGGAGATTTTCCCAGCATTTATTATCCTCGCAACTCTCGGTCAGCGGCGCAATTTTAACCTTTACTATCTCACCTTTAGCGTGGTTTTCCTGGCTTTCCTGGTGTTGCAGTGGGTAACGGGAGGAGTGGTTATGTAGGGTAAAACAAAACGTTCGGAAAAAACATTGTCCTGTTCCCTGTTACTCTGAAGAGACAGGCTACATTCTTTCGATATGAAAGAGGAGAGCCAGACCGGCTCTCCTCTTTCTTGTGCGTACTATTTCTGGATCTAGCCAGGAAAGGTATGTTTTGCAGGGTCGCTACTTTCTTAAAAACCAGCCAAGCCACTGGTTTCCAGAAAAGAATAAATACGCAAATATAAGCAATGTCAGGCATGAGAAAAAGACAAAAGCCTTGTTCTCAAAAATTCTTTCCGGGTCTTTGACGATGCTATTCGGTTGATAGGCAAGGTGAAAAAACCAGATGATCCAGCTCACCATAAAGGGAAGAGCTACGATCAAATCCACACTATATTTAAATGATAATGCGCCTAACATGAAAGTGAAAGACATGGCAGCGGCTATCATCGAAAAAAGCAGGTTTTCCTCATTGTAATATTTAACACTATGTTTGCACTTTTTGGAAAGGAGGTAGCAGGAAAGGACACCATGTGGTAT
>CAXUEY010000201.1:0-10183 GCA_964250225.1 uncultured Ktedonobacteraceae bacterium
TGGCAAAAAAACGTCACATTCTGGGGAGCGATTTACAGTTCTTATAGCCGTAAAAAGACACTGCTAAGATAGCTATCTTCTCCATATAACAGCAGGTGAGGCAATATATACTGCTGCCTCACCTGCTGTTATATGGAGAAACGGAATTTCTCTAGCGATCTAATAGATCTTCATACACGGCGACGGTTACGCAGCCATAGATGAGGTGAGGGATCAGGTCGGCCAGCCAGTCAGCGGCTTTCCAGGTTCTGGGATCGCTCACTTTAAGCTGTACAAGAGGTAGATCGCTCGCGGCCATTGCTCCCAGGCCAACCAGGGCGCCAGCCAGCGGAAGCGATACTTCCTCGCACTGTGAACGGAGCAGGCCATAGATGACCCCCATGCCCAACCCGTTCAGATAGCCGAACAGGGCGCCAAGTCCGCTGGCTCGGTTTTGGGCTGTCTTATTGTCAGCGCCAACGCCCTGTTCTGAGAGTGGCAGATGAACCTTGCGGGCAAGTGTGCTCGCTAATTTGGAAGGCGCTTCACTCGATGCACGGCTACGGATTGCCATGTCCGCGTAAGTGGCGATATTGAGCGCGACAGTTCCCATCGCGCCAGCAAGCAACCCTCTGTAGAGTGTGTATCTCATGTTATCTAGTCCTATCCTATTTTTAGCGTATAGCATAATAACGTTCCACAGGGCGAAAAAGCGTCAGGCGAGTCAAAAAGAGTCGAATCACGATGTTCTGGATGAAGACTCCCTTGTGCTAGTGATGCTCCTTGTGTGTGCCATTGATATACTCTTGCGCCTTATTCCAGACTCGCGCGCTCGCTGCCCGCCCCATTGCGCGTCCATCAAGGTCGCTTTGTGTGAAATGCGTGCCACTATAGCGGCCAGCCAGTCCCGCCTGATCCGCGGCCTGGGTAAAGGTGCGCCAGGAAAGCGTAACATTGGCGGCGGGCGTCTCTGGTTCGATCTGCGAATTATGGGCGTGCTGGGTATAGGATAGCCCCATCAGGTCGCTGCCGCTGAAGCGTCGCAGGATTTCGGCTGCGGCAGAACTAAAGACGCTCTGTTCTGAACAATATTCTGGACAGGACGGTGTTAGCAGATAGCTGGGCCGATAGGGTTGCCAGTAGGCACCATCCATCGAGAGCGTCCCTTTGCCTGGACCAGCCCAGGCCTGGACCTGTTTACCCTTAAAAAGATAGTGGATCGCCGTCAGTGGGTAGGGCGAGCTATAGGCGCGTTTGGTAGCCCAGCAGGCGATACTTGCGTCCAGCAGCGCATTCGTGAGCGCGAAAAACAGCTTGATATTCTGGTCCAGTGTGTAGCCGTCGCGCTGGGAGATCTGCTGCGCGAAGAGATTCCAGTGACCCGCTGGCTGCTCCATATTGGGACCATTCGTCCAGTATTCCGCGATCACTTTCTGTTCATCGGTCAGGTTGGCACTGTACTGCAAGATCTGACGTGCTTGCTCGGTATAGGCCGGGGATGGTGAGCGCGGTGGTCCTGGCACTGGCAGCAGTTCGGCAGAGCTGGTCAGCGCGAACGGCGTGACATTGCCCCATTGCGCATCAGTAAAACGCTGGATTGCGAAGACGGCGTGGTGATTCATATTGGGCACGCGTAACGGTTGCCAGTGGTTAGGGTCGATAATCGCTTCAGGTGTGTTGATGGGCCTGTAATGCGTGTAATCCGAGTAGGCGCCAGCGGTGAAGGTGCCAAGCTGGTTTGAGCCGTCGGTGTGGCGAAAATTCAGCACTGCCTGCGCCGTCAGATTGCCGATCCCGGCGGGTGTCTCAGAGTTCTCTGCCTGGTTGGTGGGATTGTATTTCAGGCTGGTCATCACCTGTTGAAAAAGCGGCTGCTCTCTGGGAAAGAGGTCCATCAGAGCGCGGTAGGCCGCGTAGCTGACGGCCTGCGCCTGATCCTGCGGGGTGTGATCGGTTTGCGCGTGTCTCAGGCGCGAACCAAACTGCGTGCCCACGGCCACGCGATCATAGGCTGCCCAGGCGTCGAACATGCAGGTATGGACAATTGCCAGCGCGCGAGCTGCCACAGGCATGGGAGGTTGAAGCAGGCGGATCGCCTGCAAAAGCACATCATTCCACTGGATAACTACTTGATCCCCCGGTTTGTTTTGCTGCCCACTCTCGGACATAAAAGGTTTCTGGAAAGCCGAATGAGACGACTCAGACCAGAGCCAGCCTCCCAGACCCACCGCGGTTGCGGCCACGCCCAGGCCACCGATCAGGAGTTGGCGGCGTCGTATCGGCTGGAGATCTTCCTGTACGCTCTCGTTGTTGGTCTCTGGGGACGTTTCAGCAGGTAATGTTTTCACTGCTGCTCTGGCCGCGCTCGCCCGTGGTGGCACGCTGGCAATCGGTTTGCCTTTGCGGGCGCCCGAATCTCCCTGTTCCTTCTGTTCATCTTGTTTTGCCATCTGGAGTCTACCTTGCTCTCACTAAAATCTGCTCGCTTGTGGATGTTGAGGAAAGCGCGCCCATCCATTCTGCACACTTGAAGCGCAACCATGCAGAAGGCGGAGTCTGGGGATTGTCTCGCGAGTAGTGCCGTTTGCCGCGCGTCCCTGTTACCTGCACTATACTAGCGCTTTGGAACGTAGATATGTCGATGTTTGTATGAAAATGATGGATTTGCGAATATTACTGGTATTCTCATCTGAGCGATAACGGCGCATCCTCGCTTGTTGCCCGGCGCGTGTGTATTGCGTTCGTTACATTGTTGGGTTGCATACCGATTCTCTAAAAGATGATTGGTAGACTCTTCAGACCTCGCAAGTTTGGGATCGGATTCCACATCAGGGCCTCAGGCTCACATCCCAGGCGCAGATGGGGCAGACGCTGAAGCAATGTGCCGATAGCAATCTGTCCTTCCAGGCGAGCCAGTGGAGCTCCCAGACAGGTATGAATGCCTTTCCCAAAGGCAAGATGTTTATTTCCCTCGCGCGTAATATCCAGCGTTTCTGGATCGTTGAACTGTTGCGGATCTGTATTTGCCGCGATTGCGGAGATACGCACGCCCTCGCCTTTGCGGATGAGCTGACCGTGGAAAGGGATGTCTTCGCCTGCTCCACGTGCTCCGGCGAAGATCACGGGAGCAGTATAGCGCAACAGTTCTTCGACGGCCGAGGAGACCAGGGACGGCTTTTGCTGGAGCAGGTGCATCTGCTGCGGATGTTGGAGCAGAGCCAGGACGCCATTGCTCAGCAAGTTAGCCGTTGTCTCATGTCCAGCGATAATCAGTAGCCAGATCGTCGAAACAAGTTCTTTTTCACTCAGCATATCTCCTTGCTCCTCGACTTGCAGGAGGCCGCTGATGAGATCATCGCCGGGGTGCTGACGTTTCGTGGCCAGCAGTGTTCGGATGTAGGCGATAAAGGTATCTGCTATGGCTATCGCTTGCGTTTCCTGTCCCGGCGTGGTGAAGGCATTCAGCAGCGTCTGGGTCCAGGTGCGAAATTGTGCGCGATCCTCAATGGGAATCCCCAGCATTTCGGAGATGACCGTGATGGGTAGCGGGTACGCAAAATCCGCCACGAGGTCCATCTGTCCCTGTCCCTGCACTGCATCCAGCAGTTCATCCGTGATGTGTTGGATGCGCGGACGCAATTGCTCAATCATACGCGGGGTGAAAGCCTTTGAGACCAGGCCACGCAGACGGGTATGGTCGGGTGGGTCTGCCCCAAGCATATTCTGCATCAACAGCTGAAGCGCATCTCCATATTGCGGCAGTGGCTGCGAGGATTGCTCAGAGAACAGCTTGCGTATATCTTTGACGAGGCGCGGGTCTTTCAGCAGTGCAACGCTTTCATCATAGGTAGTCGCGATAATCCATATTTTTATGGTGCCGAATGTGAAAAAAGTTAAAGACTCCTTTTCGCGTAAATGTGTATAGAAAGCGAGAGGATCGCGCAGGGTTTCTTGCGCAAGCAAATCGTTATAAGAGATCGCTTCCATCTTATTCGGTCCCCTTTCTGCACAGGTTCAAGCTCGAAAGAGCGCAGGTTTACTTCTGACTTGGTATCTTTCTCACGAACGAACCCACCGAAAAGTTATATGTATATTTGATGTATAGCAGGTAAAGAGTTTTTATGGGGAAATAGGGCTTACCAGCATCTTCTTCATTTTTTCACTGTAGTAAAGCGGCAGCGCGCGGGGGTAGCGCGCTCGCAATGTTCCTCAACCGGCGCCTCGATCAATTCTGCCAGCAGCGTTTTCGTGAGCTGGCAGACCTCTGGATGGCCTGGCACCACAGATGCGAGCGGGCAACTATATCCCTGGATCACGTAGTGATCGGCGCACTCTTCTAGTTCAGCCAGACCACCGAGTTCATTCAGCACGGCCACTGCCTGCTGCAGACGTCCATGCAATTCGTCCGCGGAACACTTCCAGTGTGACGCAAGATTTCGACCAGTGCTCTGCATGATTTCTGCTACTTGTTCAGCAGGTAAACGGGCGGAGAGCACTTCTAGCAATTGTTGGAGCACGGGGGCATAGGCTTTGGGAAAGTGCTGCTCAGCTTCAGGGGAAAGATGGTAGATGGTCGCTGGTTTGCCACCTCCTCGCCGTACTCCACATTGGCATACCAGGCCATCGCGTTCAAGCGTGGTCAGATGCGCGCGTACAGCATTGTCGGTGAGATCGAGATCCTGGGCCAGTTCGTCAACCGTATGGCTGGCACGGCGCAGGAGTAGAATAATGCGCCCGCGTGTACTCGCGAAAAAGTGTTGGTTCCAGGGCGTGAATGACATAGTTCCTCCAGTGCTCTTTTGGGAGTATAGCAGCGAAAGCGTACCTTTGTCAAGTAAATCCAATAAAATATTGACTTTATTGAATATCTATGGTATAGAAAAGAGCAGAAGGATCTGGCAAACGTTGTCAACGTTGAGCCAGGGAGAAAGCGAAGATTGTCACGCGTATCCCGCTGAGAAGGAGAAAAATAATCATGTCTGAAGCACCTCAACAGCTACCCGAATCCGCCGCGCCTGCCCCTGCCACGCCGCCCCCGCCTTTTGCAGAACGTTTTAGCGATGGGCTACAAGGTCTGCTGCAAAAAGTGCCCGGTATGCAACCCTCATCGCCGAGACATTTGAAAAGCTTTTTGAATGGGACGTGGCTTGGGCATCCCTTGCACCCGGTCATTACCGATGTGCCGATCACGGCCTGGGCGCTGACCGTGATTTTCGACATTATCTGGCTGATCTCACATACAACCTGGTCGGCTTATGGCGCTTTTGTGAGCGTGATCGTCGGGTTACTCGCGGCTCTGGGGGCGGTTCTCACCGGGCTGGCCGATTGGGGCGATACCTATGGCTCAGAACGGCGCATTGGCCTCAATCATGCTCTCTACAATTCCCTGGCGTTTGTGCTGTATCTGATCTCGTTTATATTGCGCCTCGTCGTCGGCCCTGGCGATACGGTCCTGGCCGCTATTTTAGGGTTTATCGGCCTGATTAGTGTCTCGTACGCGGGCTATCTGGGCGGCGAGATGGTTTTTACCAAAGGTACTGGCGTCAATCATACCGCCTGGGAAGCGGCAGGCGACGATTACGAGACGGTCATGCCGCTGGCCGATGTGCAGGAGAACAAGCTCTATCGCGTGCTGGTCGCGGGTGTGCCAGTGGTTGTGCTACGTCAGGGCGAGCAGTTTTCCGCGATTTCAGCGACCTGTGCCCATGCTGGCGGTCCATTGGACGAGGGCACGCTAACTGGTGATGTGGTCGAGTGTCCCTGGCATGGCTCGCGTTTCTGTGTGCGCGACGGACGTGTGCTGACCGGACCGGCGACTGTCAACGCGCCACGCTACGATGTGCGCGTGGAGAATGGGCAGCTTGCGCTGAAACGTCTGGGCGAGCATTAAGCGAAAGAGACCTTGTGGTTTCTCACTTCAGAAGGAGACGAAGAACAGTGTTTCAACGAGATATGCATAAGGAGGAGCGAGAAGATGTTGAGCAGGCTATAGAGCTACGCCAGCGCTCGGTTTCGTGGGAGCAGATGCAGCGCTTTGAAGGGTATATCAGCGAGATTTTCGACGCCTTTGGCATGGACCTGCATACGCCCGCGACCAGGGAAACGCCTGGCCGCTTCCTTCAGGCACTTTTTGACGCGACTGAGGGCTATGATGGCGATCCAAAATTGCTCACGGTGTTTGACACCGAATGTCGCGGCGAACCTGATTGTCGGCTTGGCCAGATCATCGAGGGGCCGATCCCGTTTTACGCACTGTGTGAACATCACGCCCTGCCCTTTTTTGGTCACGCGTATGTAGGCTATATTCCGCGCGAACACATTATTGGTATCTCTAAGCTGACGCGCCTGGTACGCCTGTTTGCGAAACGCTTCGCGGTGCAGGAACGTCTGGGCGAGCAGATCGTGCATACCTTCGAGACCATGCTGCAGCCCCACGGTGTCGCGGTCTATCTAGAGGCCCATCACCTCTGTGTCGCGATGCGCGGCGTACGCGAGTCCAGCCCGTTTACGCATACGACATTCTGGCGTGGCGAATACGCCAAAGATAGTGCATTACGCACAGAATTTCTGCTGATGTGCAGGAAAAAAAGCTAATACGCCAATTTCTTATACATATAGATCTGGTGCTTGCTCTGGCTAGCTACGTGACCCCAGATGTTTTAATGCCGAGCGCGCCGCGAAATAGCCGCACATACCGTGAACTCCGCCGCCGGGTGGTGTGGAGGATGAGCAGATGTAGAGGCTCTGGTCGGAGGTGACGTAGGGATCGAGTGAAATGGTCGGGCGCGTGAAGAGTTGCCTGAGATCCTGCACGCCGCCGTTGATATCGCCACCGATATAATTGGCGTTATACCTCTCGATCTCTGCCGTACTGGTGGTGTGGCAGGCCAGGATACGCTCGCGAAAACCAGGGGCGAAACGTTCGATCTGCGCGAGAATCCGCTCGCTCATGTCGAACTGCGAGCCGTTGGGGACGTGGCAGTAGGCCCAGACGGTGTGCTTTCCCTGGGGAGCGCGCGTCTGGTCAAAGAGGCTCTGTTGCGCGAGCAGCACAAACGGCTGCGCGGGATGTTCGCCACGTCCAACCGCGCGTTCGGCTCTGACGATCTCCGGTAGCGTGCCACCTACGTGGACCGTGCCCGCGTGTGTACAGGCTTCGGCGCGCCAGGGGATGGGACCATCCAGCGCGAGATCGAGCTTGAAGACGCCCATGCCATAACGATAGTGCTGCAACTGGCGGGTATAGAGGCCGGAGAGACGCGACCCGGCGATGCGCAAGAGCTGACGCGGCGTGATGTCGCACAGCACCACCCGCGCAGGTGGCAGGGCGTCGAGCGACTTGATCTCAGCACCCGTGACGATCTCGCCGCCCAGGTCGCGCAGATAGGCAGCGAGCGCATCGGCGATCTTTTGCGATCCCCCCCGTGGAAATGGCCAGCCCACGACATGCGCCATCATACTCAGCATCAGTCCAGCAGCCGCCGTTGACGCGTTGGTAAGCGGAAGCATCGCATGGTCGCTGACGCCCGCGAACAGCGCGCGCGCCCTCGCGCCTTTGAAATGCGCGCGCGCCAGTCCGCTGGCCGAACGCAGGGCTGCCAGGCCAAAATTCGCCAGTTTGAACGGGTGTGAGACGATGGCCTGTGGACGTAAGGGGCCGTAGAACGCCGCGATGATCGTTTCCCAGTTCTCAATCAACGGCTGCATCAGGTGCTTGTACGCCGTGGCATCCTCGCCCAGACTCGCGCAGGTCACGTCCAGTGAGCGCGCGAGCACACCAGCCGTCCCATCATCGAGCGGATGAGCTAGCGCCAGCGGAGGTTGGACCCACTCGATCCCATAGTCCTCAAGCGGCAGCGTGCGCAAAAATGGCGAACCCAGCCCGAATGGATGGATAGCCGAACAGATATCGTGCGTGAAGCCCGGCAACGTCAGTTCCGCCGAGCGGCAGCCCCCACCAACCGTCTCCTTCGCTTCATAAACCAGCACCGAACGGCCCGTGCGCGCAATGGTGATCGCTGCCGCCAGGCCGTTTGGTCCAGAACCCACGATAATCGCATCATAACGCTTTTCACCCACGCTGCATGTTCCCTCTCATAGCCCGATGCTTTCCCGATTTTCGTCACAGGAAAGCGTTGTAGGGGTCAGACCCTGCACATTCCTGCAGTTTTACAGATTACCCCAGTTAAAGGTGGTATCAGGTTTGATCCCAGGACTATTATAGGCCAGCGTAATCAGAGCATGCGCGTGCAACTGGAGCTTGTGAAAATCGCCCGTGTAGGGTTTTCCGTCAAGATACACCTGCCAGCCTTTTGTTGAATTCAACTGGCTGGGATAATTCAACGATTGGAAGTGGCTCGACCAGATCTTCAGAAAGTCGCCCAGGGTGAAGGCCGCGCCTTTCGGGGCTTCAATGTGAATGATGCCATCGGGATAATGGGTATGCAGCCAGTAGAGGCACGAGATGTCCGGAGCAATGCCCACACCCGCTGGCGGCTCCATTTGTTTCCCATTGATGTATATGCTGACGTGCGCGTGAATATGGAACGCGGTTTGTTCCCCTTGATCGCAGGAGATGTTGTTCACAGGTGGATAGGCAGAATTGGCTACGCCCATATTGGACACGACCAGATAAATGATCACACCAAGCACGAGCACGGCAAACGCGATCCAGAGGCCAGGCGTGGCGAAGCGTTTCATGCGCGCGGAACGGATGCGGCGACGCTGCTCCTCGCGGCGGCGGTCCTGGCGACTACGCGGACGCCTCGTTGTTAAACTCATAAACCGATCTATCCTTTCAACCATCTGGCCCGGCGTATACTCCCGCATTGTATCTCTAGAGCATTGTTGCATGTAGCTCTATGAACGAAGAAGGCCGCTGCTTATGGTTACACTCTCTGTTTCAATCGTTGCAGAGATTGTACCATGAACAACGATAGCATGAAAACGTTTATTGCGTCAGGTAGGTAGGATGGATTGGAAAGTGCACATGTTACTTTTGGTCTGTCGTTGAGTTCCCATAGCATGGGATTCTCCTGCCTATGGGGAGATGGGGTCAGCGAGAAGAGCACTAGCGATAGAAAGTATGTAGGGTTTGCGCCTCGCTTTCCGTTTTCACGTTTGAAACCGCCCAACTCTTCCATCAGCATGGTACTCTGATCCTGACCATCAACAATGACCAGAGCTTTATCGTTAACCTCCCATAGCGGTTAAGTGAGTTTTTATCCATAGGAAAGGGCGGGAGAGCCGAAAACGCTCCCACCCTTTCCTATCTCTATCGTGTGGTAACAAAGATAGAATCCACTGCCCCTCACTTTCACTGCCACGGAGACCAGCTCTTTAGCGTCGAGGGCCTCAAAGCGATGCACACTGGTCATGCGTTGTTTGATATGCGAAAGAGCGTGTTTCTAGGCAGCTTCGCCTGGTTGTGGTGGGCTTGGATGGGTCTCGCCAATATGTGCGTTCTCATGATTGCTCAGGCGCACGTTGGTCTGGCGGTTCATCTCGACAAATGCGTTCGCGAAGGTACTGATGCTATTGGAGAAGGTATGGATATAATCCTGGATCGCGTGCATATACTCATGGAGTACCTGTATTTTCTCCTCAAGATCGTGTATTCCCGTCTGAATTGTTCGCTGAAGCATTTGTTGGTCGCGCCGAAATGCCAGCAACGTCTCATCGTCCTTTATCTCTAATGCACGCTGAGCGGCCATTGTACCATTAATGGTCCGGGTAGCCTCATCGAGAACGGATATCGTTTCGCGTAGATCTATTTTCATGCCAACCATTTCGGCATTCAATTGTGCCATTTCATTGCGCAAATCTCGCTGCGAAGCTGCTAGCTGGTCCATATACCCGCTCATACGCCCCAGGTGCCCTTCTGCTCGCTCTATGCGGATACGCACGAATCCTAGAGTATTTTCTACCAATCCTAGCTGAGCATCAATTTGCTTCAAGTGTTCGCCCATGCGTTGCTCGCTGACCCCAATCTCCTCGCGCATCATCAGGCGGGTGCGTTGCTCGCTAGCTTCAATCTCCTCGCGCATCGCCAGGCGCAGCGCCTGGAGTTTTTCGTCGGTGCGTTGCTCGCTAACTCCAATTTCTTCGCGCATCATCAGGCGGGTGCGTTGCTCACTGGCTGAAATAGCTGTGCCGAATTCTTCACGCATCATCAAACGCAATGTTTGCAATTCGTCTTGATTCA
>CAXUEY010000202.1:0-7436 GCA_964250225.1 uncultured Ktedonobacteraceae bacterium
GGTGTACACCGTTCCAGCTCCTCTTCTTCGTAAGAACTAAATTTACCGCAAATTCATCCACACCGTCTTCGTCTGTGTATACGCTTCCAGCACCGCGTGGCCCATCTCGCGACCATAGCCGCTCTGTTTGTAGCCACCAAAGGGCGCGGCTGCGTCGAACTGGTTGTAGGTATTGACCCAGACCACGCCGCTTTTGAGTAGCGCGGCCATCTTGTGGGCATTCTTGACGTCGCTGGTCCAGAGGCCGGCGGCCAGGCCGTAGATCGATTTGTTGGCGCGCGCGGCAACTTCTTCCAGATTCTCGAAGGGCATGGCCGCGACGACGGGGCCGAAGATCTCTTCGCGGGCGATGGTCATCTCGTCGCGCACATTGTCGAAAACGGTTGGCTGGACGAAGTAGCCCTGGCCCAGCTCGTCGGCGCGTTTGCCGCCTGTGGTAGTGGTGGCGCCCTCGCGTTTGCCCAGCTCGATATAGCCGGTGACGCGCTCAAGCTGCTCCTGCGAGACGAGCGGCCCCATGTCGGTGGTGGGATCGATGCCCGGACCCATCTTCATTTTCTGTGCTACCTCGCTCAGCCCGCTCACCACCTGGTCGTAGACCGATTTATGGACAAACAAGCGGCTGCCAGCGGTGCAGACCTGGCCCTGGTTGAAGAAGATGGCGTTCATGGCCCCGCGCACGGCAAACTTGAGATCGGCGTCGGGGAAGATGATGTTCGGCGACTTGCCGCCCAGTTCAAGGGTCACACGCTTGAGGTTGCCTACGCTGGCTTGCAGGATTTTCTTACCCACCTCGGTTGAGCCGGTGAAGGCGATTTTATCCACGTCGGGATGCGCTGCCAGGGCCGCGCCAGCCGTCTCGCCAAAGCCTGGCACAATATTGACCACACCCTCTGGAAAACCCGCCTCGCAGATCAGTTCGCCCAAACGCAGGGCCGTCAGCGGGGTCTGCTCGGCTGGCTTGAGGATCACGGTATTGCCGCAGGCCAGGGCCGGGGCGAGCTTCCAGGCGGCCATCTGGATGGGAAAGTTCCAGGGGATAATCTGCCCGACCACACCCAGCGGCTCACGTAGGGTATAGGTGAACATATTGGGGATCGAGACAGGGATGGTCTCGCCCTCCAGCTTGGTGGCCCAGCCAGCGAAATAGCGAAAATGGTCAGCGGTCATGGGTACATCGGCGGCTTTAGAGTACTTGATGGGTTTGCCGTTATCCAGCGTCTCCAACTGCGCCAGCTCGTCGGTGTGCTGTTCGATCAGATCGGCCAGCTTCCACAACAGGCGTCCGCGTTGCGAGGGCGTCATTTTGGGCCACGGACCACTCTCAAAGGCTTTGCGGGCGGCAGCGACTGCCCGGTTAATATCTTCGCTCTCGCCTTCGGCGACGTGGGCCAGAACCTCGCCTGTAGAGGGGTTCAGCGTCTCAAACGTTTTGCCGCTGGCGGATGGAACCCACTGTCCGCCAATCAACATCTTCACGGGTGTTTGTTGCAAAAAGGTCGTCTGCATTGTATCGGTTGTGCTCGTTGTCATGGTTGGTATGTTCCTCGTTTCTGCATCGTTGCAAACGAAAAAGGCGTGCGTTTTGGATTGCACCCCTTTAGCATATCATTATTTCTTTGCCCGCGTCCTCAATCATCATGCGCGCGACCTTCCTGGCCGCGCCCACGTGTGAATTGTGGCTCACACCTGGGACCAGCACCAGGTGCGAATTGGGGATGCCTGTGTGAAAATCGTGCGCGCAGGTCAGGGGGAAAATGCGGTCCTCGGTGCCCCAGACAATCGTGGTGGGCATACTGATCCTGGCGAGAATCTCATCGACCTCTTCAGCGCGATCATAGTTGGCGATAAAGCCGGAGTAGGCCGGTTCGCGCGAGATACTGACCACAGCATCCAGCAGAAAGCTCGGCACGGGACCATAATAGCAGAGCAGGTGCTGGATATACATGCGCGCGGCCTCGCGGTCCGGGGCGTAGGGTACGTAGATACCTTCGCGCATCAGGCCCGCGCTATTGAGCAAGTAGAGACGTTTCACGCGTGTGGGATGTTCGGCAGCATAGCGCAACGCGATCCAGCCGCCCAGGGAATGCCCGACCAGCGTGACCTGAGGAGCATTCAGGGTGTCGAGGAAATGTCCCAGGTATGCTACATGCGTGGTGATGCATTGTTTATCGGGAGCAGGGGGGGTGCAACCAAAGCCCGGCAGATCGGGCGCGTAGACCTCAAATTCGCGGCTGAGCATGGGCATCAACGTCACCCAGGCTTCCGCTGAGCCACCCAGTCCGTGGATCAGCACTACAGGCTCGCGGTGTTTGCCCGCGCGTAAGTAGTGCATTGGTAAACCGCCGATCTCGCAGATCGCCTCATGGGCACCCTTTGCTTTGAGCAGGAGCCTAGCCATGTTAAAGGCCACTTGCATTGGCCGATGATACACTTCTACCGCCAGCGCCGTCGCGCCCACTGCTGCCAGCGCCCCCATAGTCAATAAAGTTGAGATGGTTTTTTTCTCTGGCATGTGCTTCCTCCAGGAAAAGTGCTACGAGTTTTGCATCTATTTTCCTTGCGAGGTCCGCTTATTTTATAGAAGTGCTACTATTTTATACACGTAAATGGAACCATTATCGCTCCACATCAGCCTGGAAACTGACGCGGATGCGTTTCGGGGGGAGGCTTTCAGTTCTGTATTTTTGAGTTTGTAACATTTGGCGTTTGCTCACGTTCCAGGAAGGTGAAGAGGGATGCATTCAGGTGCAGAAATATGTATCGCACTTTACCTGGATTTTGAGGTATAATTAATAGCATAAAGTCGGAAGATAGAGAGATTTGGTGAGGAAGCGCCATGCAGGAACAACCGAACAATCAACCAGCCACGCTGGACACAGGGCAGCCCGTGGCATACGAGCAGGAGCGGCTCGCGCATCCCACGTTTGATGTGCTAACCCCAGACCCCGCTGTCAGTAGACACGGACTTGAACGGACGCGGCTGCGTCATGGTGTGATGCATGTACGTCTCCGTCACTTTTATGCCACGTTAGAGGAGTTATACGATCCTAGTCTGCGCGGAGTGCCCTTTGTGGTGGGGACGGGCACGGGTCGGCCCAATGAGCCGGGGCGGGTGGTCGATGTTTCACCCCCGGCCCAGCGATTAGGGGTGATCCCTGGCATGCCTCTGCGCCGGGCCTATCGCCTGGCACCGCGCGCGCGCTATCTGCCGGCCTCGCACGAGCACTATCAGCCAATCTTACAGCAGGTGAGGGAGTGTTATCGCGCCTATTCGCGTATCGTCGAATCGCTGCCCCTGGCTGATGCTTACCTCGATCTGCGCGGCTGTGAGCTGTCTTTTGAGACGCCGCTTGCCCTGGGTGAGCAGCTCTGCGCTGAACTCAGCAGCCTGGGTCTGGTGCCGCAATTGGGTATCGCCAACGGCAAAGCTATCGCTGAACTCGCGGCCTTGCTGAGCCGCAAAGATGGTCGTCAGGGCCTGCTCTATGTACCCCCGGGCCGCGAGGCCTCGTTTGTGCAGAGTTTGCCTCTGGCACTGCTACTCCAGGTGCGGGCCGCGGGCGCGGGTGTGTTGCCAATCCTGCCTGAGCCGGACGAGTATGAGCCTGCGCGTTCCTCCGATGCCGAGGGGCACGGTGAGCAGGCGGGCGCAATGGCAGTTGCCGAGGCCGTTTCTCATTTGAAAGACTTTGGCATCACCACGTTTGCCCAGCTTTCATTGCTGCACGAAGCAGGCCTGAGCCGCCGCCTGGGTCAGTTGGGGGCCTGGATGTATCACCTTGCCCGTGGCGACGATGCCAGCCTGGTTGTGCCCGACGCACCTCCACTCAGCCAGAATGCACGTGTGCGCTTCCAACATGCCGCCGACGCCGATGAGACGTGCGAGGCACTGCGTCGGCTCGCTACCTATCTGAGCGAGCGTTTGCGCGAACAACATCTGAAAGGACGCGTGCTCGCGTTGATGCTCTGGCCAAAGCATATGCATCAGCGCGAGACGCGCAAACTGGTCATTGATGAGGAAGGCGAGGAGGTAGCCGTGGCCGCCGAGGAGACGCTGGGCGGCCAGATGGCTCTGGCGCGTCCCACCGACGAGGCGGATGTGATTACACATCATATGCTGATGCTTTTCGCGCACTATCATCATTCGGCCTATCACTATCTCCAGGTGCAGGCGCGGATCGGCGATATTATCAGCACCGCGCCCGTCAGCTATGCACCGCCGCCGCGCCCTCACGGCAAGTTGACCCGCCGTTTGTAGTGTGTTCTCTCAAGTTTTTCTCACTGGCTGTCGATGAAGATATATCTATGTGTATCAATTTCTTTGCAGAGTATAGTAGATGCAGAACCAATCGCGCGGAAGAGCCTCATATTCCTCTAACGCAAGCTTTGACGCTGCATGAGAACGCTATAGGTGGGGAGAGCACTACATTTTATGTCTATTACATCATCGGACCAAAAACTAATGCATGCTCAATTTTCTGATCTACTCAAACGCTATCCCAGGCTCGCTAGCTGGCTTATGGAGATGCTTCAGAGCCGGAGAGAATTGCGGGCAGAGGCCCTTTTACCCTCTTTTTTGCTGGAATGCGCTCAGCAGGGCATTACGGGTGACACTTACCCCTTTACGTGTAAAGATCACGGCCTTACTGACCTGAGATTTTTCTTGCACAATGCTATAAAAGATGTGGAAGCCACACAAGTCACACATGTGCCTCCATTTCTATCTGGCGCGCCGTCTGTGCCAGCGCCTCAGATTGAGAATGGAGAATGTAGGGCTATGCCTGCCGCATTGAACGCCGATGGGGAGCCAGGTGAGATCGACGACACGCCAGTTGTGCGCCAAGTGAGTGGGGAGATGCGTGAGATTGATGATACACCGGCTGCGCGCGACCCCGCCAGGCCATCCCATAGGGAGCGCACCCCTCACGTTCAGCCCGTAGCGGGAGTGACAGAACATATCCCCCTGCTTCAAATGCCGCCTTTACTCGCTGAAGCCGTCACACACGAGAATAATCCTGGAATAGTCGAAGCCGATAGAAACTGCCAGGCGTCCACGATGTTTATGGGGGAGGAGCAGGCCACCAGCGGTGCAGTAGGAGATACACACGCTGCTGACGAAGGTGTTGAAAAAGATGTGCTAGCTAATGAGGTGCGAAAAGCATGGATAAGCGCTCAGGAGACTCCTCGACCTCTTCTACGAGGTCGCCTGACGTATTTACGTCACCCACGTATCCAGCTACGGGACCATCTGGCGCGGCTGCGTCATCCGCGTACCCGGCGCGAAGGTGTGATCTCGCTCGTGCTTTTGGTCGTGATTCTTGGGGCTATCCTGGCGCCCGCCGCTTTCCTGGTCAGCTTTGGCATCAGTGCCTATACGACGTATCATGATGTGAGCAATCGGGCGCACAGTGCTGTTGATCATCTGCTCACCGTAAAAACGCTCTTTAGTGGGGGCAAATCCCATCTCACTGCGGTCTTCGATGTGGCTACATTGCAGCAGGCGCAACGGGAATTCGTGGCCTCCGACCAGGATTTTCAGCAGGTGCAAGACCAGTTGCAGCACTCATCCACGCTGCATACTATTGTGACCTATCTGCCGCAGTATCGGGAACCGCTGAGGTCCGCGCAGACCGCCAGCGTGATGGGGCGAGATGTCGCCAGGATCGGCCAGCTTGTGACTGCGCGCGCGATCCAGTTCGCCCCAGCATTTAGCGGGTCGTTGCTCTCCGTCTCTCATAAACCGCTGCTGACTCAGCCGATGCTGATGGCTATTGGAACGACGCTTGACCAGGTTTTGCCGCTGCTCAACGATATACAGGCCCGCTCACAGACACTCTCACTGAATGCGCTGCCTATCTCTGCTCATGAGAAGGACCAGCTAGGGCCGTTGCTGCAGGTGTTACCTCAGGCGATCAGCGGGCTTACCCAGGTACGCCAGCTTTTGGGAACCGTCGGCTGGCTGCTGGGAGTCGATCATCCACGCACCTTCCTGGTGCAGACGATGGACCGGGCCGAACTACGTGCTACTGGCGGCTTTACCGGTCAGTACGGCGACCTGACGATCAACGGGGGCCGGGTTGAGCCGTTCAACCTGAGAGATATCTCGCTGGTGGAATATACAAATAACAGTAATACCTATGGTCAGCTCGCGCCCACGCAATACCGTTCCTGGTGGCCTTTTGCCAACTGGGGCATGCGCGATTCCAATGTCTCCGCCGATTTTCCAACCTCAGCTCAGATGGCGCTCCAGCTCTATCAGCAAGAGGTTGGTACGCAGGCCGATGGGGTCATGAGCTTTACGCCAGTAGTAATTGAACATATCCTCGACATCATCGGGCCAATCAACGTCCCTGGCTATAATGTCACCGCGACTTCGCAAAACCTGGAAGATTTGCTGCATTACTATCAACTGAATAATAATGGTATCCTCAAGCAGATTTACCAGCAACCAGGCAACCAGGATACATCAACGCGCAAACGTTTTACTAATACACTGGCCTCTTTGCTGATGGGTAAAGTACGTTCTGCCCCACCAAACGAGCTGTTCGCTATGGCCCGGCAGGTCCTGGCGGATCTGAAAACCAAAGACCTGCAAATCTATTTTACCGATCCGAGCGCCGAAGGTTTGCTGATGCGGTATGGCTATGCCGGTCAAATGGATCGTTCGACCATGCATGACGGCCTCTATGTAGTGCAGGAGAACCTCAGCGCGAGCAAAGCCTCGCAGTATGTGCAGACGATGATGCATGATATTGTGACGCTGAATAGCCAGGGAGGTGCGACACACGTGCTGCAAATACGCCTGGTATATAATCAGGACGGCCCGGTCTATGGCTACGACACGTACTTTGATTATCTGCGGGTATACGTGCCGCCGAGCAGTCAGTTGCTCTGGGGTGATGGCTTTGAGGGCAGCAGGCCCTTATGTGGAGGGAGCTACGGTGGCTGCCCTGTGAACGGCCCCTATCCCAATGGAGAGTTGGCGTGTCCCGCCGGGCAATACCAGCCAGGTGCCGAGCCACCTACCCTGACCGGCTCTGATGGAGCCACCAGGGAACCGTTGCGCGCTCTGAGCGGCCCAACCAACACTGCGAGCGATGAGCCGGGTCGGGCTATGTACGGCGGCTGGGTCATTGTTCCGAAGAACTGTACCATGAACGTTACGCTCTCCTGGTACGTGCCCCCGATGTCGCAGCAGCCCTATAGCCTGCTTGTACAGCGTCAGGCCGGTACGTTCCCGCAACTGGACCTGACCATCCTGCCCGGCGCTGCCAGCTGTACCTATCTGGGTAGCGCCGATTTGCGATTTGACAATACGCTTGTCGAGGATGTCAGTTTTGCACCTGTGCCGTTACGCGCGCAACGGCGTGGGTGTGATGCGGGTCAGGGAACATAGAGTCTTGTGCAAAAAAAGGGGTATCGAGTTTGGCGCG
>CAXUEY010000202.1:7449-10148 GCA_964250225.1 uncultured Ktedonobacteraceae bacterium
TCCAAAAAAACGGGGCCAGCTCTAGCCGCGGCCCCCGCGGCGGGCCCTTTGGCAACTCGATACCCCTTTTTTTCACCGGGCTTGAGCCTTGCCCGGCAGAGCATCGATCAGAGGCGAGGTGCGGACTCGCTCTGGACAGATTGTGTTGGAGCAGATGGAAGATCCGGGGCTGAAGATGATTTCAGCAGTTCTTCACGGACGATGGTCACATCAGGGGGAGCGGTGATGCCGATTTTCACGCGTTCACCTTCCACAGCCAGCACAGAAACGCTGATCACACCATCCAGGATAATACTTTCACCTACTTTTCGTCGCAAAACTAACATGTCGGGCCTCTTTCTTTGGAAGAGACTAAGACTGAAGCATCCCTGCGCTGCGACACCCATCCATAATCGGTTTTCACATGGTCGCCGTCTTGTGAACGGAGAACCTCGTCCTTTATAGATGAACTTGCAGAACGCGAAGGGTAGATACAATCGTACACTTTACACGACTACCACCGAGCGTTCAACTCAGGATAGAAAACATTGTCCACCATATTGATCCAACCGTGACTGAACACGAGCCAAAAGCGGCTAGCGCGTCTCAGCAACAGCAGGGTCAGTTTCGGTAACAACGGAACTCGTCTCTAAAAACCGGGTCGAGTTATGCCAAATGCATTGCGCCAACTCTGTGCTATCCACATGATAGGTACCAGAGCTAACGCGCTGCCACAAGATCTCAACCCGCTCAGTACGGCTCTGGGACCAGTGACCAGTTTCCTGGCCACTTTTCTGCGTGCTGGTCAGCCGATCAGCCGACTTTCCCCTCTCCGTAGACATCTCCCCTTGAACTCCCAACTGCTCAGCGCAGTTTACAGGAGGCAGATTGAGATCAAGCATGCTATCTACAATAGCCTCTTCCATACTACATTCTCACAATCTAAAAACAATGATCTCACGTGAGAGAGCAGATCATCTTCATCTCGTCGGCACCTTCCTGCCTATCATCATTCATCGTCACAAACTGCCACTTCTACACCCTCTTTTCCGATCTGGCACCAGTAACGCGAGCAAGCGAGTAGACGTTCACCAGATCAATAAGAGGCGCCAGAGGTGAGTGAACCGAGAATTCTCACAGGATAGTCCCAGATCCTGATAGCTATGATGTATCTCTCCCATTACTTATTATAAAGCATAGAATGCATTCCGTATATCATGGATGCTGGACCGAACCCGTTACAACCTGTTGATGGCGCGGGCGCCTGGTCTGGTGGGTTCCCTGCTGGATATGCAACGCGTTGCGCAGGCGCAGAATGGCCTGAATATGCAACTGGCAAACGCGCGATTCAGAGATGTTCATTATCTTACTAATCTCTTTCATGGTCAATTCCTCGCGATAGTAGAGTGCGAGGAGCAGACGTTCGCGTTCAGGCAACTGATCAAGCGCGACACGTAGGAGAAGCATCAGTTCGTGTGCTTCAACCTGTGCGTCCGGCCCTGGCGAATGCTCGTCCTCCAGCAGATCGGCCAACGAAGTCGCCCCTTCATCTTGCGCCAGTGGACCGAGTGGCGCATCCAGTGATAAGACTATTGTACCCGCTTCCTGCAACATTTGGCGATAGCGAGCGGGCGAGATCTGCGCCTCGTTCGTGATCTCGTCCTCGCTGGGTGGGCGCCCCAGGCGCTGCTCCAGGTTTGCGATGGCGTACTCGATCTGGCGAACGCGGGTCATAGCTGTACGTGGTAGCCAGTTGAGCGCGCGCAGATGATCGATCACCGCGCCCCGAATGCGTACAGTCGCGAACGATTCAAAACGACTACCACGCTCTGGATCAAACCGATCAATCGCATTGATCAGGCCAATTGTACCACAACTCAACAAATCTTCGGTATCCAGGAGACACGAAGGCGGAATGCCGAGACGTCCTACGATGAAGCGGACCAGGGGGGTATATTCGGTAATGAGCCTGTCACGTAGAACGGGATCGCGTGTAGCGACAAACTTCGTCCAAACATCGCTGATAGCCGCTGACACACCCATAAAATATTCCTCCTCCTTACTCTTTGACTCGGACTACATATCTGCCTCCCTGCACAAAGGCCGCTTTCCCCATGAGTTTTCCTTGTTTCTCCCAATGAAAGCAGTGTAACGAGAAGTGTGGGCGAGGAATATTGCCATTGGTCACAGATCTGGTTGCTGGAAGTCCTGAATAGGTGTGCCGCAAGCGCGCTATAGAAGTCATGAAAGACGCCGATGAAAGAGAATAGATCGAAGTGTATAGCAGCCTTATATAGCGAGGAGGCAGTGTCTAATGAGGCACAATAAACAGTCCTCGGACTATAACGAGCGAGGAAAACAAACCGAGCTGGGAGAAATACAGGAGCGCATTCTTCTAGAACAGCATCAGGTAGACAGGCTGATGGAACAGGGCTTTTTATGGGAAGAGGCCGTACAACTGGTGCAGATGCGCGAGCATGTCTATGAGAATGTGGAGGTGAAGCAGCGTTTAGAGGCGGATGAGCATATGCAGTTCGCGCGCTGGCTCTATGAACAGGGTGCCATCAACGAAGAAGGCGACGCGACGTGAAAAAACTGCTTGCACAGAAATGAGAGATGTGTTATACTCCGCGACGGAGAGATGTCAGAGTGGTCGAATGTGCCGCTCTCGAAAAGCGGTAAGGTGCAAGCCTTCGTGGGTTCGAATCCCACTCTCTCCG
>CAXUEY010000203.1:0-10090 GCA_964250225.1 uncultured Ktedonobacteraceae bacterium
GCTTGTAGGTGCTCGCGCAACCATTGGCGCTCCTGCTCCCGACCAGTAAAGTGTTCGGCCCGCAGAGGGCGTTGCAGAGGTGGCTTGCGCGGCGGCGCAGGAGAATGGATATTCACCTGGACGCCGCTCACAATATTGCCTCCAGGTGCAGAGATCGTTTCCGCCTCAATGCGACCAGGCGCCGCCTGACTCAGTGGCGTACTTGTGAGCAAAGGAGCAGGGGCCTCCTCTTGCTGTGGTGTCGCCTTTGGGGAGCGTTTTGGGGCGCGTTTGCCTTTCACGCGTTTGCGCATGCTACCCTCCGAGCATCTTTTGCGCTACCTGCCAGACGGTTGCGGCGATGGGTGCCAGTTGGATCAGCTTCGAGCCGATGTTGCCGGCGGCATCGGCGATGGCTGCGCTGCGCGTGACGATCTGGTTGAACTCGTCGAGTTTGCGCAGGACGCGGTTCGTGTGCGGTTGGGGTTTGGCGAGTTCGTCCTCGGCGCTTTGCAGGCTGGCCTGGGCATCCTCCGCCTCGGTGGGGTCGGCGAAGTCGCGCGCGGCCACGGCCTGCTCTAACTTTGCGCGTAAGGCCGCTAACTCGCGCCGAAGATCATCGACGCTGGCCTGCGTGGGGTCAGTGATATAGTGGAGGCCGCTGACGAGGTTGCGCGCCTTGATCTCGTCGGCGCTGATCTCGCCGCGTCCGATAGCCTGAGCCAGTTGGACCAGGGCCGCCGCCTGCGTTGCATCGACGTTGCCCTGGATCTGGGCGCCTGAGACGATATTGTCCGCTTCGATACGCCTGGCGCGGATGCCACCTGTTTCGTTCTGCTCTGTCATCATCACACATCCTTCTTTGATCCTACACTACGATTTTTACTAAAAAATAGCCGCATTCCACTCTATAGAACGATTATAGTCTAGATTCTTCGAAGATACAACTTGCGCCGCAAAATTTTAGAGCAAGCATGGGCGGCGCTGTCCTACGCGAACAGCCCCAGCGAGCAGATGATCTGTGGCTCCTGCATTTCATCGTCGTCATCCTCTTGAATGTGGCACAAGCGGTTGGCGTCGCGCAGGGCGATGACGAGGCCGACGAGATCATCGTCGCTGACTCCCGTGCGCAACTGGCGGTTCAGGGTGTCGCGGGCGGTCTCTTGCAGAGGGTAGCGGTAGATTTCGTCGATGGCCTTATGGATGTCGGGTGGCAGCGGGAACAGACTGTGTTGGGTGGTTTCGACGAAGCGGATGAGGCGTTGATAGGTGCGCAACCTGGCCCCCGAACGGCTGCCAAGCTGACCAACCGAGCCGCGCGTCTCCTCCTCGATGATGTGCGCGACGCCTTGTTTGACCAGTTCGTGCTGTTCGGCTGGTCGCGCAATAGCTGGCGTGCGGGCATCACAGGCTGCGGCGTGCAGAATAGCCAGCTGCGATTGCGTGACACTCTCTCCCTTGCGGTTCATCCACACGAGGGAGTCGTTGCCCTCCGGGGTGCGCATGTAGACCAGCACGCCCTCCGGGGCCAGCGCGCTACGTTGGTGGGCGCGCGTGGAGAAGCTGACGTTGGGCAACTTCTCGATGAGGCTTTTCAGGTGCGGATCGGCGTCGGTGGCGTTTTTCCAGATGTGGTAGGCTTGCGAGGCCAGGTCGATCTCTGCATCGGCATCGCCGTCGAGAATACCAGCCTTTTCGTTGTAGAGGTCGATGATGGCCCGGTCTTGCAGCTCGTCTTCTTCAAAAAAGGCTTCATCGGTTCCCACAACCTCGGCATTCTCTTGCAGGCGCGCCCTGACACGCTCGCGCAGCTTGATCAGTTTCTCGACGCCTTCCGCTGGCAAGAAGGAGTAGCAAACGATGGTGTTGGAACGCTGCCCGATGCGGTCAATACGCCCGGCTCGCTGGATCAGGCGGATAATGGCCCAGGGCAGATCGTAATTGACGACAATCGCCGCGTCCTGCAAGTTCTGCCCCTCGCTCAGCACATCAGTGGCGATGAGGATACGCAGCTCTTGCTCAGGTGTGACCCGGTGCAGCATATTGTTGCTCACGGGACTGAAACGCCAGGCGTACTCGGTGGGACTCTCCGCGTTGCCCGTCACGCCCGCCAGCGCCGTGATCCCGCGCGCTTTGAGCTGCTCCGTGAGGTAGTGAACGGTGTCGGCGAACTGGGTGAAGATCAGGACTTTTTCAGCGGGATGGCGCTTCGTCAGGAGATCGACCAGGGCGAGAAGTTTGTGATCCCGCTCGGCTTGCCAGATGCCACACTTCAGCAGGATCTGTTGCAGTTTGTGCGCGTCCTGGCGCAGGTCTTTTTTCAGGTTGGCGTTGAAGAGGGTTGGCCTGATCCACTTGAAGCGTTTGCGAAACTGGGTGGCGTACTGCTGATAGACCTCGGCGGCCTGTTTTTTGAAGAAGCGCTCGTCGTACCGCGCGGCCTGGGCTGGCACGGTCTCCCCGGCGTCGAGAACGGTCATGCCCTCGGTGCTGGCGTCGTCCTCGTCCAGCGTGCCGGACAGGACAATTTCTTCGTCCTCGTCGTTGCGCTGCGTGTCCAGTAGTTCCGCGCCCTGCGTGCCGATGGGCAGGTCCAGGCCGTTTTCGATGGCGTGCAGGAAGATATAGTTGCGCAAAATATGGCGGGTGAGCGATTGCAGAAAGGCCGAGCCGCCGCTCTCCAGGCGCTTGAATAAGTTAGTGCGGCAGAAGCCCATCAAGCGTTTGCCGCCGCGTGAGAGGCCCTGCAAGATCTGCTTCTCGCTCTCGCTGGCCTTGACTTTCGTGGCAATATAGCTGGCCATCCCATAGCGCGGCAGGCCCAGTTCGCCAATCGTCTGGACGGTCCCATCCGCGTAGAGCAGGGCATATGGGTCGTCCTGGCTCTCTTCACCGAGGGCAAATGTGATGGTCCGTGGCACACGCGTGGGAAAGTATGAGCGTGTCCCATCGGGGAATTCCAGGTAGGGACGGCCCGCTTCTCCGTCATTATGCGCGTAGTTGGCCTGAATAAAGCTGCGCGTGCGCCGGACGAGATAATGGCGCATCAGTTCGCGCCAATCATCGGGATGGGGACTCTTCTCGAAGGCCGTTAACGAGCGCGCGGGACACTGGTAGAGCGCGTTAAATCTGGCCTCCCCCAACTCGCTGACCAGTTGCTCCGGGCGAATGCCCAGGTCTTTGCTGTCCTCATCGCTCAGAAAAAGCCGCAGTTGGGCCGAGACATCGAGGAAGGTCTTGTTATAGGGAGTCGCGGTGAGCAGGACGCATTTGCTCTCGTTCTTCTCGATATACTCTTTGATGATTTTGTAGCGTTTGCCCTCGCGGTTGCGCAAATTATGGCTCTCATCGACGACGACCAGGCGATAGCGGCGCAGAGCGGGCAGTTCATTCAGCACATTGCTCAGCGAGCAGACGCGTCCGACGATGCTGTACTCGTGCAGGTACATCTCCCACATCTGCACGAGATTTTTGGGGCAGATAATCAACGTTTCCAGGTTGTAGTCATCCTGCATAATACGCGCCAGGGCCGTGGCCATCAAGGTCTTGCCCAGGCCGACCACATCGCCGATAATCACGCCGCCGCGTTTGTTGAGATGGTGGGCGGCGATCTTGACCGCCGCTGCCTGATAATCAAAGAGACGTTCGCGGAAGACCTGAGGGATGCGAAAATCGGTCAGCCCGGTGCGCGCCTCTTCGGAGAGGTGGTAGGCCATTTTGAGATAGATATAATAGGGGGGCAGCGGCTCCTCGCGCGCCCAACTCTCGTCGATGATCTGCGCCAGTTCCCGCGAGATGTCCAGGCACCAGCGATCCTCCCAGCGGTCCTGAAACCACTGCTCCAGCTTGCGGCAGGCATCGCCCTCCACCACATCAATGTTCAGTTCGCCCTGATAGGAGAGGCCGGAGAGGGTCAGGTTGCTGCTGCCCAGATAGCCCACGGCCTTCACATAGGGATGACTGGCGTTGTAGAGCAGGTAGAGCTTGGCGTGCAGGCGGTGGCGCAGAAAGAGTTTGACCACGAGCCGACCCGCGTGCAATTGCGCGCTCAGACGGCGCAGGCCCTCCTGATCTTCGTTGCTGGGCGCTCCGACGAGCAGTTGTGCGCGAAAATCCTGGGCCACGCGCCGCTTCAGGCGGATCACCGTCGCCTGGTCGATATCCTGATCGGCGCGCAGACTAAAGACCCGGCGCAGTTCATCCTCCGGCTTCTCCTGCATGCCAATCATCAGGCGGCAACACGCCTGCGCGCCGCCCTGCCAGCACTCCATCAACTGATCGATATGCCGCCAGCCGCGCAAATTAAAGTAGCCCACGCAGAAGTCGGCCCGCTGCGAGATCGCCAACGTCTCCTGCAGCGCCTTCAGTAAGGTTTGCTCAATATTATCAAAGATACGCGGCATCTATTCCTCGCTCTCCTCATCCCCACCATCCCGCCCCATCCGATATTTGATGTCATAGTTGATGATAAAGTCTAACTCTTCATCTGTAAAGCCATAATGGTCAGCCAATAGATGATCGATCTCATCCAAAAGGTCTTTAGCTCTGGCTGGATAATATTCTTCGTACTCTACATTGCCACTAGGATATTGGCGCACACGTTTGGAAGCGGTTTTATGTAATCGTTCGGCAAGTGCATCACCATAATAGATGAGGAGTTTCTCCTTGTCAGGAAGAAGTCGTTCAAAAGGGAATTGCAACCATTCTTTCTGCCCAAGATCACGACAATTACTAATCAATTTGAAAAAGAGATAAAAGGTAGAACTACTAAGAAGTGTCGAGAGCATTACGGCCTCTTCTGGAGTCCTGGTAGGTATTTTATGATAGTGATTAGAATGTTGGCTTTTCATTCCAAGATTAGGTTCAAATGATAAAGCTCTTACCCAGTATGTTGGGCTATCATGTACCCAAACTCCAGCTTCACCTCTTTGAGGCAACAGCAGTTGTAATGTTTTCTTTTGGGAAAGCCGCTCAAATATATGCTCAGCCAACAATTGACCTGATTTTACAGGCATATTCGTATATTTCCACTTTGAAGCACTGCAATATGTGAGGGTAGAGAAAAGGCGCTCACGTTCTGTTTCATACCAATGTTGGTAAGGGGATGTCCACAAGGTGGGTTGTGGAGCATTTTTCGTAAGAAAAACTGTCAGACGTTGCTCAACCCCTGCAAAAAGTTTCCCAGGTCGATTGGAATAAGTACTAATCCATAAAGGGTGTGGGAGAAAGAGGGCATTCAGTGATTGAAAACTCTCACCCGAAACTGCACTAACTGGGACAATCATGCCAAAGTGAGCTTGTGAACGAAGCAGATGAAGAGATCTCTCCATTGCATAAGCATAGAGATTTTTGCAGGCGAGAGTTTGGTAAAGCTGCACCTTATATACAGATTTGACCTTATTATACCCTACATACGGTGGATTCCCAATAATCACATCGAAGCCGCCGCGTTTCATAATCCCGTAGAACTCCATCCACCAGTGGAAGGGGTGGTAGTTTTTCTGCCAGCGGGCGTAATCGGCCTCGTATTTGGTTGGGTCGGGGATATTGCTGCTATCGATACCATACTCGGAGGTAGAGATCCAGATCTTTGCGCAAGTCGGCCAGCATGGTGAGCAGGTGGTGTTTCGCGCCCGCGTAATCGGCGTGGATAGTCTGCTCCGTTTGCATGTAGCGAAAACTCCCTTCGGCGCGTTCGATCTCTTGCGCCCGCTGCTCGATGCGCGCGAGCGTCTCTTCCGCGTCGCCCATCTGCTGAAGAATGGGGGTCTTGAGTTGGCGAATCTCGTCCAGGCTGGTAAAGCCGATCAGCGTGTTGCCCGCGAGGATGTTGAAGTCGATATCGGGCAGCGGCTCTAACTCCTGGGGTCTGGTGATCTGCGCCACCAGCTTGAGGAAGAGGCGCAGTTTACAGATCTCGGTGGCCTCTTCCATGATATCGACGCCGTACAAATTGTGAACCATGATGGCCTTGAGAATAAAATGCTCCTGGCTGGGGTGCGCGTGTACCTGAGCCAGCGTTTTTTTGAAGACAGCCAGATGATCCAGCCCGGTACGCCGTGTCTGCGGGGTTTGCTCAGACTCGGCCAGCAGCACACGCATGCGCTCGGTGCAGGCGTAGTAGAGCGGTTTGAGGATGTTGAGCGCGGCGAAGAGGAAGGCCCCGGAGCCGCAGGTGGGGTCCAGCACGGTGATGCGTGTGATTGCGGCGTACCATGCGCTCAGCATCGCAGGTTCTGAGCAGCATGCAATCACATCACTGGCGAACTGCGTGATATTGAGATTATAGGTAATCAGGTCGTTGATCGAGTTGAGTTGGCCGTCCGCGATTCTGGCGCGGACCTCCTCATAACGCTGGCGGCGCGCAACCACCTCGCGCCAGGTTTCCGTGGGTAACGCAAACGGTTCATCCGCTGGCTGATTCCAGCTGGCGCGTTGGGCGATGTCGTTCATCCCGGCCTCGATGTGCGGGGGTAATAAGGGTTCATTCAGTCCGTGAGCCAGCGCGCCATAGATATAGTCATCGGGATTATCTCGCAGCAGCGCCCAGACTGGCCCACCCGCTTGAAACGCCTCCGGGTGGTCCTGCGCCACTTTGTGGAAGAGAAAGGGGATAACCGTATTTTTGCTGATATACTCGGTAATATCTTCTTTGGTATAGTACGCTCCCATCTGCTTCTGGTTAATATACTTCTCAAAGATATAGCCCAGCACATCGGGGTTGATCTCCTTGCCATTGCTTTCAGCGCGATCATCGAGCGTCCAATCAAATTCATCAAAAAGATCGAACAGCTTCTCAAAAGCCTCATCCTCGATCTGGATATCAAGGTATTTCTCTTCCAGATGATGGATATCGAAGATGCCGCCGTTCAAATAAGGCACGTGGCCAATAATATCATCCATGCCGGGTGGTCGCTCGCTCTCGCGGGTATTCAGGCCATCGTGAAACAGATGGAGCAGGAAGTAGCGATAAAACCGATAAAAATTGTCAGGTCCGTTGCTGGCGCGGACAGCCACCAGACGCTCGCGCAGGTAATCTTTCTTGCCAGCAAAGCGATCAGTGCGATCATTATCCAGAATGCCCTGTTTTTGAATGAAATAGATAAACATCAGGCGGTTGAGCATAATCGAAGTGTACCATTTGCAATCATCCTCGTCCGTGATGTTCTTGACATACTTCAGGAAGATCCCGTGTTGCTCTTTGAACTTCTCATAAAACCTCTTCGTGATCTTCTCAACGTTCAGGGCCTTTTTCACGCGGGCCTGGATCTCGGTGAGCGAGGGGGGATGTATCTCTTCTTCGCGCAGGTCGATAGCGATCTGCTCAATTTTGCGCGCGAGCAGTTCGCCATCGTTCTGTGGGGGGATCTTATTGATACGCGGGCGGGCGGGCTGTCCCAATTCGCGGTTGATCCACAGCCAGACCTGGTGCTCCTGGCGGGCATCTACAAAAATGGTCATATGGGCGTGGGCATAGGGATCGAGTCGCCTATCAAGCTGCTTCAGGATACGATCTTCAGGGATAGCGGCCATAAAGATATGGGTATAGACTTTGAAACCAGCTTTTTCTGCCAGAAAGGTAAAACGGTAATCGTGATTTTGATACGAGACAGTAATCGGGGATTCGTGCCGCCCATTCCAGCCGAGTTCTTCCAGGAAGAGCGCCCGAAAGCGACCCGCCTTGAGATGTAACTTGATTTGCTGGATATTGACGCTCATTGTTTTGCACTCCTTACCTGCATAGTTCCCAAAAACCAGTTCCAACGCTCAAGCATTCACGTATGCATCAACACCTTGCCGCTCTCGCTCCACGCCGTCTCCCAATACAGAATGTCCGCCAGATCCGCGCGCAACGCGGCCAGGGCTGCCTCGCGTTCCTCTTTGGGCGGCATCACCGTACTACGCCAGACCAGCACAATCTGCACATCCTCCGGCTTCTCCTCGTTGCGCGCAATATAGCGAGCGACAGTGCCGGGCAAGAGGTGCTTTGCGTCGGCGCGCATCTCTTCGAGCTTCTGATCGAGCTTGTCTCCCTGACCTGGACGAATGCTGACAGTGATATGGGTTAAGTATTGAAGGTTGTCACCAACTGATTTGCGCCAGATAGGGAGTCTGGTACGAGGACGTCCTTTCTTGGCTCGCTGGAAAAAACGAAAGTCTTCTTCTTTGACAATCGTTATCCTTCCCATTTTATAGCCCGGAAGCCTGCCATCCTGAATATAGGTATGCACCATTCTTTCAGAAATATCCAGTTCTTCGGCTACTTCCTTCACTGTCATATATCCAGGTGCGTTTGGAAGTTCAGAATCTTCATTCATAAGCACATTTTATCGACACGGGCCTATAATTACCTTCTCATATGTGAATTTTCAAAATTTCTTAAAAAAGAACTTTACAATAGGTGCTGAATTGGTTATACTATAGGCATCGGCGGATACATACTATTCAACAGAACTGAGAGCATACGTAACCAGCCAGAGAAAGGAAAGCACTGTATGACTGAGCACAACGGACAACAACCGCTCGCGTTGAGCGACATCCAGCACATTTGCAGGATCGAAGAAGAGATGAGCTTCGATGCCCCATTTGCTACCTTCACCTGGTCGCACTGGCAGGAGACCCAGACTCGCACGTTGCTGGTCTTTGGTCGGTTTCAGCGTGCTATCGCTGACCGTAACGTGCAGCTCGCCGCCTTTATTGCGCTGGAGATGCAGCAGATGGTCATGGAGATGCAACAAGAGGTCTGCTCCTGGCTAGAGTCGGGAGCGCGCGAGGAGCATGAGTCAGATTTTTCAGCAGGGAGGAGTCATGAGCGAAAGTGAAATCGCCCGTTTGCGCAAACAGATGGAGTTAGAGCACGAGGCCAGCGTCTGGGCGTTGAGCGGGCTGCGTTCAGGCACGGCGCAACATGCCTTTATTAGTGCGCGTATGCGGCGCATGGACACCTGCTATCAGCACTTGAGTGAGTTGGTGGGCGAGGAGCGAGCGACGGATGCGCTCTGCGAGCTGTTTGATGGCCCAACGTCCACAGAGGCAGATGCGCCGTTGAACCGAGCGAGCACGCCGAGGCCAGGGACGGCAGACCAGGTGGCAGGTGACGAACATCCAGGGAGACGTGAACTGCCTGCCAGACGATGCGCGAGGGAGGATGAGTCTGGGCTTTTCTCAACCCATTGGGCAGGCAGGAACCCGCGGGATTTGCGGCATTACTTGCTTCGTCTCTTGTTGCACGGGGAATATGCCGCGCTTCTTTCGCCATCTACCCAACGCGTACTGGATGTGGGATGTGGTACGGGTCTGTGGGCGTGCGAAATGGCTCGCCAGTGGCCACAAGCGCTGATTACCGGTCTGGACCTGGATCTCTCGCACCTGCCTGTAAGCTGGCCCGCGAACTGCCAGTTTGTGGCCGGGGATGTGCTGACAGGCTTGCCCTTTGCCGATGCGTGTTTCGACTTTGTGCATCAGCGCTGCCTGGCGGACACCCTCTCGGCCCCCACCTGGCCGATGGTGGCCCGCGAACTGGCGCGGGTGACGCGGCCCCAGGGCTGGATTGAGCTGGTAGAACTGGGTCAGAGCGTCACCAATCCTGGCCCGGCAACCTCCAGGTATCTGCACTGGTGGCGGGAATTAAGCGAGCGCACAGGCGTCCATACGACCGTGGTGGAACATCTGGGCGACCTGCTACAATCGGTGGGTTTGCAGCAGGTCGCCCAGCGCCGCATCACCGCTCCCGCTGGTCAATGGGGCGGGCAAGCTGGCACGCTGCTAATGACGGATATGATCGAGACCATGCAGTCGATGAGCCAGCGCTTTTGCACAACGCTTCATCTCGCGCCAACCCTCTTCGATGCCACGATAGACGCCTTGCCAGCAGAATGGGAGGCGTATCACACCGCATTTCATTTTTATCTCGCCTATGGTCGCAAAGACGGCTGATTTCAGGCGCACACGTTCCTGCTGCAGACGCACCGAGATGCGGTTGTCGGTGAAACACCACAACTCTTTCCATTCTGACCTTTGGAGGCTTGCATCGTTTTTGCCTTTCCAGTTTTCTGATCCGCAAAGAGAATGGATGGATATCTTCTCGCGCGCCTCGCGAGAGAAACGGAAC
>CAXUEY010000204.1:0-9565 GCA_964250225.1 uncultured Ktedonobacteraceae bacterium
TGGCAATTCCTCCCTGGCCTGAAGGCACAGGGTCTCCTTGCCACATTCTGATGAATAAGAATACGTGCGCAGTGCTAAGAAAGCAAGTAGCGAAAAGAATTAGCGCCTTACCAGCGAAAACAATACCCCACCCCGCGCACCGTTTGGATCAGGCGCGGATTGGCAGGATCTTCTTCTAACTTCTCGCGCAGCCAGCGCACATGCACGTCTACTGTACGCGTGTCACCGACATAATCGTAGCCCCAAACGTTCTGCAAGAGCTGGTCGCGGGTCAGGACGGTGCCGCGATTCTGCATAAGATACCTGAGCAGCTCAAACTGTTTGGGCTGCAACTCTACCTCCTGACCGCGACAAAATACCTGACGACCATCCAGGTCGATGCGCACAGGACCGATCTCCAGCGTGCGTGGACGGCGAATTTCAGGCACCGCTTCTCTTGGCGCGGTATCCTCAGACATGGCCGATGTTTTGCTCAGGCGGCGCAGCAGGGCGCGCACACGGGCCAGCAGTTCGTGGCGGCCAAAAGGCTTGGTGACATAATCATCGGCTCCCACCTCCAGCCCCACGACCTTATCGATCTCCTCGCCCTTCGCGGTGAGCATCAGGATCAGCGTGTTGCTCATCTCATCCTCGCGGCGCAACTGGCGACAAACCTCCAGGCCGTCGATTACCGGCAACATCAGGTCCAGCACAATCAGATCTGGTCTCTCGCGGTGCGCGGCCTCCAGCGCGCTGGCACCGTCCGCCGCGGTGATCACCTGGTAGCCCGCCTGCTCCAGATTGTAGACAATCGTCTCCAGGAGCACCGCTTCGTCATCCACCACCAGAATTTTACTCGCCATACTCTATTTTCTCCCACGTCCAATCTCGGCTTTTAACCGAAACGTCCGCTCACATAATCCTCGGTTTCCTTGCGTCGTGGCCGCTCAAAAAGGGTCGTTGTCGGCGCGTATTCGATCAATGCGCCGTTCAAGAAAAAGCCCGTATACTGTGAAACACGTGCCGCCTGTTGCATATTATGCGTGACAATGACGATAGTGTACGTTTTTGTCAGTTCTGTAATCAACTCCTCAATTTTGAGAGTCGCGATAGGGTCCAGCGCGGAACAAGGTTCGTCCATCAGTAAGACCTCTGGCTGCACTGCCAGGGCGCGTGCGATGCACAGACGTTGCTGTTGACCGCCGGAGAGACCGAGGGCGGACTGCTTCAGGCGATCCTTGACCTCTTCCCAGAGGGCCGCGCCGCGCAGACTCGCCTCAACCTGCTCCTCGATCACCTTGCGCGCTTTGCCCTGAAGCTGCAAACCATAGGCCACGTTCTCAAAAATCGACTTGGGAAACGGGTTGGGATGCTGGAAGACCATGCCAATACGCTGGCGCAACCCCACCACGTCAGTCGTCTTCTTATAAATATCCTCCTCGCCCAACTGCGCTGTCCCCTCGATACGCGTATTGGGGATCAAATCATTCATACGGTTCAGCGTGCGCAGAAAGGTCGATTTACCGCAGCCCGATGGACCAATCAGCGCCGTAGTCTGGCAGGTCGTGAGCGGGATGCTGATATCGAAGAGTGCCTGCTTCGGACCATAGAAAAAGTTCAAATGCTGGACATCTATTTTCACCGGCGCGCCAGGATTCAACTGCCTGGCTGCTTCTCTGTTATGCTTTAACTGGCTTTCAAACGCTGCCATTGTATCATTGGTAGCGCCCTCACCAGCGCCTGTTTCTGAGCTAGCTGGCTGGGCCGACTGGTTTAGACGGGTCTCCATAAAATCTCCTTCCTTCATCGTATCACAACGGTCTGCGCCTGAGAAAATCCCTCAACTCGCCCTTTTAGCTGGAGTAGGTCCACACATTTAAATGAAACGTATCCACCGGGCATACTTGCCAGAGCGCTCACACTCATCTTTTCAGCAACCTTTACACGCGTGAAGACCCCCGGATACATCCGTAGGGTCTGGTAAACAGTTTATGCAAGAATATACTCTTTGTGCAGTGGGATAGCCGTATCAACGATCAGGCGATCCCCTAGCACCACCAGGCGGATATAGCGCCCGGCCAGAGACTTGCTGATAAAGTATGGCCGACCTTCGTAGGAGATATGCCCGCTGCGTGCCACTTTGCGCGAGCAGATATTTGCGTTCGCTGGCAATGGCGTCAGGCCCGACGTCTCGAATGAAGTGTTCATATAAATGGCTCCCCTCGCTTTCACGAGATTTCCCTGCACGCTATTGGGCGCGCCCGGTACTGAGCAGACAGCGTGCATGCTTTTATGCGGCTGTCAGTTTGCGCTGGATCAAACGCCCGACGGCGCGGGCCATCACATTCAGCGTGAGCAACAAGATAATCAGCGTCGCAGCGATCCCCGCGCCCAGTGCGGTCTCCTGGCTGGTCGTCAAGCCCAGCGTTCCCGCCCCCACTCCTTTGACATAGTACAGGCGCGTGGTCAGTGTATCGCTGGCCAGCCTGGGGTCAAGCGTGAACACATTGGCAGGATTAAAGATACCCATCGTGAACAGCAGAGCAGCCGCCTCGCCGACAATTTTGCCCGCCGTCAGAATCAGGCTCGTCACGATGCCAGGCAGCGCCGACGGGAGCACAACCGTGCGAATGGCTCGCCACCTGGTCGCGCCCAACGAGAGTGCTCCCTCGCGCATCTCACGCGGCACGCTGTTCAGCGCATCCTCAAAGAGGCGCAGACCCAGCGGAAAATTCAGGCACAGCAAGGTCAGCGCGCCCGCGAGCCGACTAAAACCCAGATGCAGATCGACGCTAAAGAGCAGGAAGCCGAACATCCCCAGAACCAGTGAAGGCACTCCGGCCAGGGTTTCCGCGGCAAAATGGATGATCGTCAGCAGGCGTCCCTGGCGCACATATTCGACCAGGAAAATGGCCGCGCCCAGCGAGATGGGGAAGAGAAAAATCTCCGCGAGAATCAGAATGTAGAAGGTATTAAACAGCTCTTTAATAATACCCTCCTCGCCTGTCCCCCAGAAATTGGCGCGCAACATGTCCGGTACGCCCGTCCAGAGCAGGTCGATGATAATCGCCACAAAGACAACTGTCACAAGCACCGTAATCAGCCAGAGCAGGCTGGAGGCCAGAGCATTGCGCCTGTTCAAACGGCGCAACAGGCGCCCCTGTTCTGCCAGCCGCGTCTCTTCTGGCTGCGGCAACGTAGTCGGAGAAGCTGATGAAATGCTCATTTGTAGACGCTCCTGCTCGCCAGATAGCGACTGATACAGATAAAGATGAATGAGATCGCCAGCAAGATAAAGGCCAGAGTCCAGTACGCATCCTGGGCCGCGCCGGATGTCTCGCCAAAATCGCGGGCGATGACCATCGTAATGTTCACATTGGGCTGGAAAAAGGCTCCCAGCGAGAGCAATTTTCTCGGCAGACTATTGCCTTGTAGGACCAGCGCCACCGCCAGCGTCTCGCCAATCGCGCGCGCCAGGCCCAGCACCACAGCGGTCCCCAGGCCCGTTGAAGCGGCGGGAATAATCGCCTTGCGCATCATCTGCCAGCGTGTTGAGCCAAGCGCCAGGCTGGCCTCGCGCACCTCTTTAGGCACAGCGCGCAGCGTATCAATGGAGATGCTGAGCACCGTGGGCAGCACCATAATCACCAGCACTAGAATGGCCGAACCCCAGCCAAAGCCCCCTGTCGCGGCCAGAATGCCCCACGATTTTGCCACAGGCGCGACCAGCCTGGATAAAAACGGCACCAGGACGATCAGGCCTAGAAAACCCACGACCACCGAAGGCACGCCTGTAAAGATCTCGATCAGCGGCTGCAAAAAGCTGACCAGCCAGCGCGGTGCCATCTCGGTAAAGAAAACGGCTGCCCCTAGCGCCAGGGGTGTCACGATAATCATCGAACCCAGCGTGATCACCACCGAACCCAGGATTAAACCGAACGCGCCATACGTTGGGTGCCCATTGCCGGTTGGGTCATTGACGCCCGTCGGGTCCCAATTATCAATAGTAAAATATGTTTTCACATTCGCACCCTCTGAAAAGATGCGGAACGCTTTGGAACTGATAAAGACGATGACCGCGACAATCACCACAACCAGCAGAATAGCGCATAGGCAGAAGATCACGCGCGCCACCTGGTCGGCCAGACGCGCTCGCTGGCTATATTGCAACATCTTTCTCCTTCCAAGCACGATGGGGGTATCCTTGTGCGCGAGGGCGCCTGCCCAGCCTCCAGGCGCCCCCATCGCGTATACATGCATCCCCCTTATCTCAATACTCACCTATCCTACGATTTCGGCTGGTGGGTCTTCACCGCATCTGACTGCATCTGGCTCAGCGGCAGAAAGTCCAGTTTGGCCGCCGCCGCCTGACCATCGCTGCTATTCATATAATCCAGGAGAGCCTGAGCGAGCTGCGTCGGCTGACCTTTTGTATACATGTGCTCGATGTTCCAAAATTTGTAGGTATTGCTCTCGACCATGTCATGGCCTGGCGCGTTGCCATCGACGGAGATCAGCGTCACGCCGCTATTCCCTTTCGCCGAACCGGTTGCGGCATAACCAATCGCGCCATCGGTCTGGGCGACGTTTGTAACTACCGTGCCGGTGCTATCGGTGGTCAGGCTGGAGGGGCCAGCGACCTTCTCTGGACCACCTAGAATGTACTGCTGGAAGGTTGCGCGCGTGCCGGAGCTGGCCGGGCGGCTCACTACCACAATTGGCATATTGGGGCCGCCAACCTGGTTCCAGTTGCTATACGTGCCCGCGTAGATGCCCTTGATCTGAGCCGTGGTCAGGTTCGTAATATTCAGCTTCGCATTCACAATCACCCCGAAAATAACTACGCTCACCTGATGATCCACCAGGTCGCCCTGACCCGCCAGGGAGAAGATATCCGAGTTGCCAATGCCCACGCTACCGGCTTCGACCTGATTCAAGCCATTTTTGCTGCCGCCGAGGTTCACCGTAATATGCGCGCTGGAGCAGCGACTCTGATAGGCCGCCGCCACTTTCTGCACCAGCGGCGCCAGCGCGGTTGAGCCACTGAGCGCCAGGCTGCCCGCCACACAGTTGTACGCCCCCGGTGTGCCAAGCGTACTTGCCGCCTTTGTGCCTGATCCCCCATTGCCTGAGTCGCCACAGGCTGAAATAAAGAGCGTAATCGCTACCGCTAATCCCATGAGTAGCCCGTAGCGCCATTGTTTGAACATAGATCCTCCTGCTTTTTACCCCTATAAAAATGGTGTTGTTTGCTGCGACGCTATATGATCATTCCCGTCGCATTCATAAGGTAGCATGCAGAGATTAACCATGCTTTATGGACAGGTTAACCTCTGTTAAATCTGCGTTAAAACTTGCTACAAGGATAGGTGATTGCACTGTACACAGCCACGTCAGGTCGCATAGAGAGCCAGATGAATAAAACAAGCCCCGCAATTTTTGGATAAATTTAGGGCTTAAACAGTCGCAAACTATGTTTGCTAGTCCTTAACTCTATACGTCCTGCCGATCTGCTCTCTCTATCGCAGGAAATCATGACTCACACCTCTCAATTTTGGGACGGAAGTCCCCTATGTATGCGATATCTTGAATTTTCCACGTTTCGATTCTATACTCCTTCTACAGCAAGATGTTCGTAGATTTTCCTTTTTAGGCCCAGGTACATCATTCGTGTACCTGTATTCCTCATGCATGCATGTATGGAAAAGAACTTTCCTCTTCTGAAAGGAGGTATAACAGATGTCAAACGTGTCTGGAAACACAGGAGGAAGCGATCTCGTCGTCTATCCGCTCGATCATATGCGCGACACGGCGGCGAAAATTCTGGCTCAGGCTGGAGATGCCCAGGCCCAGCACGATGCTCTCTGGAAACAAATCCAGAACTATGTCGAGGACGATTTTAATACGGTCTGGGGGCGAACCGTCATGGCGTGCCTTGCACCCTATGCTGAACGTCTAAGCGCTTCGTATGAGTGGCAAATTAATCTGGCCACCGCGCTCTTCGATGCCGTGGATGTCATCGAAGGCAATGAAAACGCGACCAGCCAGGCGTTTGTGCCACACCGAGGCCTACAGCCGGGATAAGGTAGGAACAGCTTCTTATTATTATGGGTGTTTCTGAGAGGTGCAAGGAGGAACACGTGACCTTCGATCCACAAAAAATTGAACACACGATTATCGATCCGTTGCGCGCCTTTCAGCGCAAAGTCGGCCCGCTCAATCAAATCCACAACGATTGTATGCAGGCCTTCACCACCACCATCATGGGATTATTAACCGGTTCAGATGGTGCAACCGCCATGCAAGGGCCAGGAGCCAACGCACTGGCTGAGATGGTAGGGCATTTTCTTGACGTCGAGCGCCAACTCGCCGGAACCGATCCTTTTAGCCTGGAGGGGCGCTTGCAGGACGCATCAGTCATTTGCGAAAGGCGCGCCAATCATTTGCAGGATCTGCTCGACAGCATGAAGCTTAAACAAGCTTCCGCTTCCACCAACACCACGATGTTTGCGGATATCTCCATCGGACATGCCAATCCTTTCGTCGGAGGGGGAGATGATCAGCAAGATGAAGGAAATCCAGATGATAGCACCCCTGCTCCCGCAGAACTCTGGACCTTTAACTCAGAGATGCAGGGGCCAATCAACGAACCATTAACCGATCCGCCTGATATCAACGCGGGGGCGACAAATGCGTCTCAGGGCGGGAATGCTGGCTTCTTGCAACAATTGGGGATTGATGACCAGGGTATTGAGAATCCGTTGGTGGATGACCCGGAGATACAGAGCACGGGACGGGCAGAAGTCCAACAGATTCGCGACGACAATAACCTGAATAGTAACCGGCAGATGGGCAGAAACATCGCTGTGGCCGATTACGAGATCAATGGAAATACCGGAGAAATGAAGGGCATTAGTGGACCAGAGAAAGAGGGTTTTGTGAATGCGCCTGCTCCAGGCGAGAATCATCTTACTCCTACCGATTCGGGGAAAGGCTATATAGCAGCTACAGATTCAGAATACAAAATTTTGGAAAACATCGCTGATGAATATTGGAGTGATGATCCCAATGCACGAGCACGCGTGACTGGCGAGATTCGCCTGTACACTGAGCGTAAACCTTGTCCTTCCTGTATAAAAGTGATACAACAGTTTGAAAAGTTATTTCCCAATATTCACATCATTGTGGGTTGGGGATAATAAGAAAAGGAGAGCAGCATGTACATCGAACATGTCCTGAACGAGATGAAGAGGCTGGGCATACCCAACCCCCGCAAATTTGTTCCCTGCACAGAGGAAGAGGTTGCTCATCTAGAGGAAGCAACTCATCTTTCTCTCCCACAAACCTATCGAGAATTTCTGCGGACGATGGGCAAGGATGCCGATCTCTTCTTGATGGGTTCCGACTTTATGTATCCACAATTGCTGAATCTACAGGAAGTGGCCAGAGAGATCCTTATTGAAGATGCATTTCCCCAATCACTCCCAGAGGATGCCTTTGTCTTTTTCATGCATCAGGGTTATCAATTTGGATTCTTCCGCACCTCGGAAGGAGATGATCCCCCCGTGTATTGGTATGTTGAACAAAAAGAACACGAAGCCTTCCGTTGCCCTTACCCGCAGTTTACAGAGTTCCTGCTCGATATGCTGAGGATCGAGGCTGATATCTTTCGGCAGTTACGCAAACCATCGTAAATGAGAAGCTCTACGCTCTGGAGATAGCCTGGGTGATATCAGCTTTGAGAAGATCTCCAGGAATAGTCTGAGTAATATGCTCAAAGGAGAGCAGAGCAGCATATACATCGAACGTATTCTGGATGAGATGAAGATGCTGGGTATACCTGATCAAGCGGCTGGTGAAAGATCAGCCGCTTTTTCTTGGGCATCTGTCCATCACGGATCGGCTTCTCAGGAGATTCTCAGCCGTAGATTGGAGAAATTTAACCCCGTCTTAACATTCCCATAACACTGGAGAGCTATACTCAGGGTGAAGAGCTTACAGATGATGAAAACATGTCCTTTTAGCAAGGAGTTACGTTCCTCATGATAGTAGAGGGCAATAAACCAGGGTACGCTGGTGTACCGGGGTCTTCAACCCAATCCGTTAAAGATATATTGGCACAACTCGATAATAGTAGCCTCTCGCGTTTCCACTTGAAAGCGATGATTACCTCTGGCATGGGCTTCTTCACCGACGCCTATGACCTCTTTATCATCGGCGTGGTCAATACGCTGCTGATCCCCCTCTGGCATCTCAACACCCTGCAGATCGCGCTACTTACCAGCGTTTCACTGCTGGCGGCAGCCTTCGGCTCGCTGATCTTTGGGCGCCTGGCCGACCACATTGGCCGTCACAAAATCTATGGCTTGACGCTGGTGGTGCTGGCGATTGGCGCCATTCTCTCAGCTCTCTCTCCTAATATCTTCTGGTTGCTTGGCTTCCGCCTGATTATGGGTCTGGGCATCGGCGGCGACTATCCGCTGAGCGCGACCTTGATGAGCGAGTACGCGAACCGCAAAGATCGCGGCAAACTGATTACCATGGTCTTCTCCATGCAGGGTCTGGGCCTGATCCTCGGTCCGCTGGTCGCGGTGGTGCTGCTAAGTTCGGGCATCTCCAACGACCTGACCTGGCGTCTGATGCTGGGCTTTGGGGCCATCCCCGCGCTGGCCACCTTCTACATGCGCCGCAAAATCGCCGAAACCCCGCGTTTCGCGCTGATGATGAGCGGCGACCTTGAGGCGGCTACGCATACCGCCAATGAAGTGACTGGTGACACTGGCAAACGACGCAGCGTCACCCAGAAAAAGAGCAAACCGGCAAGGCGCGTGGCGAAGAAGTCTAATTTCTCCCTGCTCCTGTCGCGCCGCTATCTCGGCTGGATTATCGGTACCGCTGGCGCCTGGTTTCTGCTAGACATCGCCTACTACGGCACCACAACCTCGAATCCGCTGATCCTCAAAGCGCTGGACCCGCATGCCAATCAGGTGACAAACATGTTCCAACTGCTGCTGGTCTTCCTGATCGCAGCTCTGCCTGGCTATATTGTCGCGGCCCTGACCATTGATAAACTGGGCCGCAAAACCATTCAGTGCCTCGGCTTCGCGGTGATGGCTTTAAGCTATGGCGCGCTGGCCCTGATACCGGGTCTGACCCATCTACTCATCCCGTTCCTAACCATCTTCGCGCTGGGCTACTTCTTCACCGAATTTGGCCCCAATGTCACAACTTTTGTCTACCCGGCTGAAATCTTCCCCGTGCAGGTGCGCAGCACCGCCCACGGTATTGCGGCAAGCCTGGGCAAGACCGGCGCGTTTATCGGCGCCTTCCTCTTCCCCTACCTGCTGAACAGCCAGTGGCATCTGCCAGGCGCGATGGCCTTCGCCGCCGTCGTCTCGGTCCTGGGCCTGGTGCTGACCATTCTTACGCTGCCTGAACCAAACGGGCGCTCGCTGGAAGAAATCTCCGGCGACCTCTCGCTCATGAACGCGGAAGAAGAACGCGAGTTGAGCCGAGCCTGATCCCAGTTTTTTCAGGAGAGGGGCGCGTATGACAGGCAAAAGCCCCCCACCGCAGTATCAAATTT
>CAXUEY010000204.1:9575-10019 GCA_964250225.1 uncultured Ktedonobacteraceae bacterium
CCTTAGCCCTGTTTTTCCTGCGGCGGGGGGGTTAGCCCACACATCCGCCCCCCTCTCCTGTATCTATGTTTCACGCGCGGCCAGACCTGGTGAAATATTCCACACGATGACGATTTTTGCTGAAAGGGGGTTGACACGCTGCGGCGGGTACGGTATTATACGTCTTGCGAAGAGCAACATTGGAGTGTCGTTCAATGGTAGGACTGCCGACTCTGGATCGGCCGATTGGGGTTCGAATCCCTGCACTCCAGTTTGAGAGAGGTAGATCAGTGGATCACCTCTCTCTTTTTGTCTAACTGCACCGTGGTGCAGAAAGAGGACGTTCGTGCCCCAAAAGAGAGATCTCCCAAAGGATGCCACCAGTTTTCGCAACTGTGCGTCTCACATGCGCTACAAACATCCCTGGAGCCCCCATGCCCACACTCTTGCCATAGCGTTTCTGCC
>CAXUEY010000205.1:0-9921 GCA_964250225.1 uncultured Ktedonobacteraceae bacterium
CCATACTCCCTGATGCCGAATTGATGGTGCAAAACACCGAGATCTGCGTGGGCGTAGTATTCAGGTCCGGGGGGGGGGGTGAGGCATAAAGAGAAACGCCACTCAGGTCATCTGCTGCGCTCAAGCGTGCGAGTGTAAAGGTTGTGTCTTTCAGCGCTTGAGTGTTAAGAATCCCGAAATTCGTATCGACGGTTGAGCTGATCTCTTGAGGCGGGGCATTCGGACTCAGGTGGGAAGGAAAAGTGATGGCGATCTGGTTTTTACGCCAATAGACGGCGTTGCCCATGCTCATTTGCATGGGAGTGGAACCCTGCATGTCGTTCATATTATCCATGTCGTGTGCTCCTTGTCAAACAATAGACGATAGTAGATGGTGATTATTGGGCAAATGCATGAGCAGAAATCATACGCCGATCCCATGCACTGGAGGCAGGTTCCAGAAAGGTCTGCTCATCCAATCCGATTGTTCACGATCCTCACAAAAACCACAGTGAATTTATTTGTCATTGATGTTAAAACGTTGCACTCTCTATTTTTTTCACCATCATTTTGAAACCCCTCCAGAGCGAGACAATAGCTCTCGTGAAAATTTAGGTAAAAGCTGGATAATAGCTCTGGAAAAGTCTTCAACCGCCCTATCTGGGTGATGCGCAATCACCCAGATAGCCGTTATCCTGCTGGACAACAGGAGACCGCCACAATTTGTCGCCAAACCTCTTGATTCTATACGTATATGTATGTTACACTCTGTTCAATCAGTATACGTATATGTATGCTAGTTGCTGCCAGCCAGAGCTGATCTGCTTCAGACACGGCGAGCGAGCAAGAATGGGCATCTTTATTGTTATGACAAGCGGAGAAAAAGAGGCATGAACGACACAATTATCACAACTCAGGGATTGCGTAAGACATTTAAATCCCGCAACGCCAAAGGTGGCAAAACACAGGTGGTGGAGGCGGTGAAGGGGATTGATTTGCAGGTGCGGGCTGGCGAGATCTTTGGCTTTCTGGGGCCAAACGGCGCGGGCAAAAGCACAACGCTACGCATGCTCACGACGCTCATTCCACCCACCAGTGGGCAGGCGCGTGTGGCTGGCTACGATCTGTTGCACGAGTCGGGGCAGGTGCGCAGATGCATCGGCTACGTCAGCCAGGCCGGGGGCGCCGATATCAGCGCGACCGGACGCGAGAATTTGCTGCTCCAGGCGCGGCTGTACCGCATGAGCCACCACGAGGCAGTCAAACGCACCAATGAGCTGCTTGACGCGCTGGAACTGGAGGCCATCGCGGACCGCCAGGCCAGGACATATTCGGGTGGCCAGCGCCGACGCCTTGACCTGGCTCTGGGCATGGTCAACAATCCCGGCCTGCTCTTCCTGGACGAGCCGACAACCGGGCTGGACCCACAGAGCCGGGCGCGTCTGTGGGACGAGATGCGCAAATTGCGCGAGAATGGCACAACCATCTTCCTGACCACTCATTACCTGGAAGAGGCCGACGTGCTGGCAGACCGTCTGGCCATCATCGATGACGGACAGATCGTCGCCGAGGGCACGCCCGACACGCTCAAACAACTGATCGCGGGCGATGTTGTGACGCTCGGCCTGGAGACGCAGAACGGCAAGTTCCAGATGGCGCGGGATGTCTTGCAACAACAAACCTTTGTGCGCGAAATCCATCCTGGCGAGGGCGAGATTCAACTCTACGTGGAGCAGGGTGAAGAGAACCTGCCTGCCATCATGCGGCTGCTGGACGAAGCCGGGCTGCGCATTCGCAAAGTTGCCCTGACACGCCCCTCGCTCGACGATGTGTTTCTGCGCAAAACGGGGCGCTCACTGCGCGACGCCGAACAATAATCTATCCACAAGGAGAAAACATCCATGTTCAGATTTTTACTGGAGACGCGCCTGTTGTTCGTGCGCTGCTTGAAAAGCACCCTGCGCACACCCGTCTGGGTTGTCATGGGACTCTTCCAGCCAGTGCTCTATCTGCTGCTCTTCGCGCCGCTGCTGGATAACATCAAAATGCCCGGTTTCGGTGGCACGCACCCGCTTAACATCTTTACGCCCGGCCTGCTGGTCATGATGGCGCTATTTGGCGCGGGTTTCGCGGGATTCAGCATCATTCAAGACCTGCGTGGCGGTGTCATCGAACGGCTGCGCGTCACCCCGGCCAGCCGCGGGGCCATGCTGCTTGGCATGATCCTGCGCGATGTGGTTGTGCTGCTCGTACAATGTACCCTGCTCGTCCTGATCGGCATGCTTATGGGGCTGACCATCGACCCAATGGGCGCGCTACTGCTCTTCGGGCTGATGCTGCTCATCGGCCTGATGATGGCCTCGGTCTCCTACGCGCTGGCCCTGATCCTCAAAGATGAAGGCGCAATGGCCGCGACGATCAATACAGTAGTGCTGCCATTGATGCTGCTCTCTGGTGTGATGCTGCCAATCTCACTGGCACCGCAAATTCTACAAACCATCGCGAAGTACACACCTTTCTCCCATGACGTCACTGCCGCTCGCGCGATGGTCAACGGCCAGTTGAGCGACCAGTCCATCTTCATCGCGCTCATCCTCAGCGCCATTCTGACGGTGCTGGGCCTGCTCTGGGCCACGCGCGTCTTCCGCAAAGCTACAGCATAGGCCCGGCTCCCTGATCCTCCGCAGTGCTGCTCCTCTGGTTGCGTACAAGGGCGCGTTCCTGGTTGAGCAGTGCATCAAGAACGCGCTGACGGTGCTTAGGGAGCGTGTTGCTCGGCAGATTGTTGGACGCGAAGTAGCGGCTCTCGTCGATCTCATCATCTGCACAGGCGTTGAGGGTGCCCCCGGTGATAGTACAGCGGAAGGTGAGCACGATCTCTTGTTTGAGCGGTTTGGAGTAGACGCCGACCAACTGGCCGACCTCGATCTCCAGACCGGTCTCTTCGCGTACCTCGCGGTGCAAGGCTTCGTCGAGGGTTTCGCCAGGATCGACAGCTCCTCCTGGCAGACTCCACCAGTCGATATCGCGGCGATGTGCGAGCAGTACCCGTTCTTCCGCAAAAATGAGCGCAGAGACGCTGACGCGCATACAGTGCGCGCGGTCTTGTAGATGGCTGGTCACAGTATTTTTCCTCTATAGAGAGCGTGGCGTCAAATCTTCCGCTTACCTGGGTAAGGAGCGTCACAGTTTATAGACCGTATAGGCGGTGTCGTGCAGCAACTGGCGGCCCAGCAGATAGCCCTGCTCTTCGTCGATCTCATCGTACTCGATCATCTCGTCGAGCACCTGGCCGATGATGCTGCGTCCCCGCACAGCCGCGGCCCAGTGCATTTCCGGGACGTAGATGCCATCCGAACTATACATCAGTTTGCTCGCAGGCGCAACACTCAAGGCCTGGCGCGTGAAGGCCAGCATCTCCAGGCGCTCCACAAACGGGATGGTGTAGGAGAGGTCCAGGTAGACCTGCGGATAGACGGCAGCAAGGTACGCTCCTAGTTGTGTATAAGGATAGCTCTCGTGCAACAAAACGACGCTCATCCCTTGATACTCGCCATTTTCCAGCACTTCACGCAATTGCAGGGGATTGCCCAGGCGCATATCGGTATCGCTATCCCCGTAGCCTGTGTGAAACTGGATGGGCAATTCCTGCTCCGCTGCGTGCAGGAAAGCGAGATGCAGCAGATAGTCGATAAGTGGTTTATGCGCGATACGCAGTTGTCCCGCGTGAATGGCCTCGCGTGCCTCCTGGAACGAGGCCACGGCCTGATCTTTGCTCCAGCGCGTGATGTTCAGGCCGGTGCGATAGGCCACGATGCTCTTCAGGGCCACATAGCCATGTTCGCGCAAACGCAGCAAGGCATCGCTGTAACGCGTGACCAGTTCGTCAAAATCGTCTGACTCAATGATGAGTTGCTGCATCAGCGTCTCCAGGCGCAACATACGCGCGCTTCGGCAGTGCCCAAGCTGGCCCAGGCGCTCTGGCGTGTAACAATTCGCAGGCAGTGGGTACGCCTCGTCGAAAATAAGCGTATCGATCCTGGCCGCGCGATAGAGGTGCTCGATCAGGGTGTCAGCCTCCAACGCATTGCGCGCCTTGATCACCTCGTCCTCGTCGCTCTTACTCAAGCAGCCAAAGAACAGCGCCATCTGGCGCAGCATCCAGAGATAATAGACGGTGCTGGCGACGTGCTGTTCGGCAAAGACGGGATCACTGGCCTCGCTAAAACAGGCACGGAAACGCAGAGCCTCCATTTTCTGGTCCAGGAGCACAGGATGGCAGTGATTATCCACAACAGGAATACTGGTCAGATCAAGCATAAAGCCCTCCTGGAAAAATAGCCCTGGCCCGCCTCTGTTCACGGAAAGAAGCGGTTTCCAGGTATGCTGCTATTGTACCACTCCGCGACGCTCGGCTGCCAATGAGAAGGTGAGACAACATGCTGCTTGCAACTATGCCCTGGCTGTGTGGTTGGCTGGCTCTGACACTGCTCTGCGATCTGCTTGTTACTCTCCTGATCCCGCTGCAACTCTTCCTGCTCAGTACGCTGCTCGTCCAGGTTTTTCTGCGGCGCGTGACCTTCTCGCAACTGGCTCTCCTGCTCTGGCGCTGCTGGCCAGTATGGGAGAACATGCGCCGTATACCGATTGACTTCTGGCAAAAAATTGGGCATGCTTATAATGGGAGAGATACAAAGAACCGCCCAGACACAACGGTTTTCTACGAGCGAATACTGTTCTGTTCAGAAAGGGAGCTGGTTATGAGATTATTGGCTGTTTTAACGTGTATGCTCATCCTGTTTGCGGTAGGCCTCAGACTCATGTTTTATGGCTTCCAGGGAATCGTTTCTAACCCCTCAGTTCTAGGACTGCTGGGGTTGATTGCCGGAATAATCTGCCTCCTGGCAGGCATTGTAAGCGGCGTGCTTCTGCTGAAGCCGAGTTATCGCACCTGAACACCAGGGAGGCGTGCTCCTCACGCCTCCCTCTCTGTATCTTCATCTTCTCCACCTTGCTTCATCTTTCCCCGTCTACTCCCAAAGAATTGCGGTTGACTTTTTTACACCAGCTATACTCATAGAGAATTTTCTCTGCACATGTCCTGAGGTTCATTTCGGATGGCAGGGATGCGAGTCGTTAAGAAAGGAGAGGATGGCCTGTCCCGGCCAATCCTGATGGTAACATGCAGCGATCACCGACATTTCATCAAACACCCTCGCTCGACCGGTCGAGTCACACAATCGCGCTTGGCCAGAAATGCATCGCGGAATTCATAGGCACAGCGTTTCTTGTCTATGCAGGGTGCAGTGCGTTAACCGCTTCAGCTTTTTTTACACACGGCAAAGGCATGCTTTCGTTGGCCGACTTGCTTGCGGCCTCACTGGCCTTTGGCGTAGCGCTGGCGATTATGGTGTATGCTATCGGGCATATCTCCGACTGCCATATTAACCCGGCAGTGAGTATTGCCCTGGCCTGCATCAGACGAATATCCTGGGAAGAGGCGGGCGCGTATATTGTCGCGCAACTGGCGGGAGCCCTGATCGGTGCCTTGCTGGTGGCGGTCACCTTTGGCGCTTCAACGGCGGGACCGCTGGGGTATGGCGCGAGCGATTATAACCCGACGTTTGTGAATTACTTTAGCGCAATCGTAGTAGAAGCGATTACCACCTTCTTCTTGCTCTTTGTAATTATGGCGATGGCGATTGATAAGCGCGCGCCCGCTGGTTGGGCTGGTTTTGCGATTGGCCTGACCCTGACTCTGGGTATGCTAGCAACGGGCGCTGTGACGGGAGGTAATCTCAATCCCGCGCGTGCCTTTGGTCCAACCATCATCCAGATGCTCTTTGGAAACAGCTATCCATTTGGGCATATGTTTGTGTACTTTATCGGCCCGATTATTGGAGGCATCCTGGGCGCCCTGGCCTATCAGTACCTGGCTCATCCCCAGGCTGAGAAAGAACCAGAATCCACGTATAGAGGTGTGGAAACTGGCTATTAGCGCCGCTCTGTATGCGCATATGCCGGGCAGCTTTTGAGCAGTTATCCTCTCGGATACTTGCTCACCCTCAGACATGGCTGATTGCAGGCATATCCATTATTCATAAGGCTCATAGAAAAAGCGGGATCGCTTGCATTCTCGCTTTTTCTGTCTATGCAGCCACACGACATCTTTTAGCGCTGTGTTTTTTCGTATTCTAGCGCAGGCGTAACCAGGGCCGCAGCCTCGCCGGAGAGATGAGTGATGCAGGCCCACGACCCTAAAGAACCCCTTACGTCATCGCCAGCAGTCGTCAGTTCGATCTCGCTAATCGCGCAGTTGTGCATACTGGCGTAATGAAGCTCGTTGCCAGCATCGGAACAGAGATTCCGCACAATCGCGGTGATACAGCCGCCGTGGGCCGCGATGACGATGCGCTGATTCTCGCGTCCACGCGTGGCCTCTAACAGCGCCTGGCGTGTGCGCTCAGTCAGTTCCAGGAAGTTTTCGCCGCCGGGAAAGCTCGTTTCTGGCTTGCCATCCACCCACTGCGCGACGATCTGGTCATGCAAACGCCAGCTTGCGGCGTCGGGCGGCATCAGTTCCAGATCGCCAACGTTGACTTCGCGGAATCCCTCGATAGCCATCACCGGTAGTTTGTGTGGCGCTGCAATGATCTGCGCCGTCTCGTAGGCGCGTTTGAGTGGTGAGGAATAGATCGCGTCGAGAGGAGTGTGTTTGAGAAATTGCGCCGTTTGTTCAGCCTGGAGGATGCCTTTGGGCGTGAGCGAGTAATCGACAAGTCTATAGGAAAATTCATGAGTGATATTGGCAGGATTTTCTCCATGACGTACCAGGTAGAGCGTATTTGTGCGTATTGTATTCATTTGATCCTTTCGTATAAAAAATGCAATAAACGTCTGAAATCCCTGTGAATCCTCGCCTGAGAGAACTCAAATGGATGAACATTCTTTCCTACATGCAAACGATTGTAGAGGTGTTGTCTATCCATACTCAACTATAGTATGTCACATATGTACCGGTGATAACAAGTTACCAGTCTGCTGATCCAGGAACATGCGCGGGATGCAATGGAGAAAAAAAGAACATCTCAGGAACATACTAAGCAAGCAATAGGTATAAAAAAGAACATCTCAGGAACAGACTTTTTATGGAAAATCTGCTCGCCAGACAGAGGTCGTCCTGCACAAGTGGTGCGAATGAGTTTAGCAAATTGAAGTGTTTCGGCCTCTCGCGCTTCCTGACGGCTGTTCACGCTGGGACTGAAGTAGATGCTCTGAAAAGTGATTTTCAGAGCATCTGGCGCACAGGAAGCCTTAGACAAGCGGGGCGGTCAATTCGATTTGTATCCCATCGGGGTCGCTAAAGCTGAGGATGGTGATACCAAAGGGAGGGAGGTCGCGCACTTCACCGTGTTCAACGCCGTGCTCCTCAAAGAGGGCCGCGGCCCTTTCCAGTTCCGCGCGGTCAGCCACCGCGAAACTAAGGTGGTCGAGTCCAACGCGGTGCGGGCTGAAGCGGTCATTGGCAGGAGCCTGATTTATATCCCAGGCAGGCGTGACCCCCAGCAAAATATGCCCGTTGGTCAGCACGAAGCCTGGCGGCAGTTCGGCGGCAACCGTAAAGTTCAGCAAACTTGTGTAGAAGTCGCGCGAGCGCGCGGGATCGGTGACAATTAAACGAATGTGATGGACAGCGTTAGTGGTGATTTTCTCTGACATGGGGGTGTCCTTTCCTGGATCTGGTGTTCTGAAAAACTACAATGGGCAGCACTACAGAGTACATAGTTGAAATGGTGCAGAAATTGGCAAACGCACTGATAACTTACTATATCACAAAGAAACTGTGCAAAGGGAGTTTTCTCAGCCATGTTTGCACCGCCCCAGCAATGTGAGCATGCTCGGTCGCCTTTCAGCGCTCTCCGATGGTGGATCTACAGCGAACGTCCGACATTCGTCCCCTATAGTTATACTAAATGCAGATCTATAGCAGGTATCCAGGCTTGAAGAATAGTAGAGGGTAAACATCATGCATGATCCAAACGATATCAGGGGGAATGAGGGAGAGCCTTTTGAGCATCGCAGGGACGATGAATGGCCATCGGCAAGGAGGGAGAGCGAGAGGCGTGAAAGTGAGAACTGGCCAGCCGAGCACCGCGCAGAGACAAAGCCAGCGTACACTCAAAGCGAGAGAATTCAGCCCCAACGAGCGCCGGCGCGTCCGCGTAAGGGAAAGAACTGGCTCGTCCCGTTGCTGGTGGGGGCGTTGCTCTGCCTGTGTTTGGGTGGTCTTGCCGGTTGGCAAATTGGCAGAGGCAACGCGGTGCAAAGCGTTCCCACGGGCAGGGGTAATGGGAATCCCGGTCCTACCTATAAATCCGGCGGCATGACTCGCGAACAGGTGATTGCCCAGGCTCGTCAGTCGGTGGTGCAGATCAATGTTCAGACTCCGCAAGGTGGTGGACTTGGTTCAGGAGAGATTATCGACCAGCAGGGCCATATTGTGACCAACGATCACGTCGTTGCCAACGGTCAGAATTTTCAGGTCGTCCTGTTCGACGGCACAAGGCTCCCGGCCACGTTGACCGGTGTTGATCCTGATGATGATCTGGCAGTGGTGAAGATTAATCCGCCGAGACGTATCTCTCCAATTGCGATGGGGGACTCATCGAATTTGCAGGTGGGCAATGATGTTCTGGCTATCGGCAACCCCCTGGGCATCACCCAGACAGTGACCAGCGGCATTATCAGCGCGCTTGGCCGCACGATCCCGGAGGGTGGTGGAGGTGGGACGATTATCGATGCCATCCAGACCGATGCCGCCATCAACCCAGGCAATAGCGGCGGCGCTCTGGTGGATATGCAGGGACATCTGATCGGTATCCCGACGCTGGTGCCGCTCGATCCAGAGTTCAAAACGCCGGCCAATGGCGTCGGCTTTGCCATCCCCGCGAACCGCGTGAAGTTTATCGCGCCGCAGCTCATTCAGTACGGCAAAGTCATCCATAGTGGACGGCCCAGCATTGGCGCGACCGTCGCAACCGTCGATCCGCAGATTGCAGCGCAGGCCGGACTCTCTGTCGATCACGGCGCGCTCGTCGTCAGCGTGACACCCAACGGTCCTGCTAAACAGGCTGGCTTGCGCGCTGGCGATGTCATCACTCACGTGAACAACACCCCCATCGATAATACCATCGATCTGACCGATGTGCTGGTGCGCGAGGACCCCGGCTCAACGATCACTCTCGGCGTCATGCGTGGTTCCCAACAAACACAAGTGAAGGTCAAGCTGGGCGAAATGCAGTTCCAGCCGCGCTAACTGACGTAGACCAAAGCAGCTTGAGATAGGAGAGGGATTACGATGAACATTGTAGTAATCCCTCTCCTCCTTGATTTTATGCAAGAAAACGCGTTTCACCTGTATGGAGAGAGCCGCAGCGATTTATCTTTGCTCGGCCATTGCTCTATACGCGCTCAAGCGCGCTTCCAACCAGCTCAGAACGTCGCTCAGTCCGGTACCGTCGCGCAGGTTGGTGAAGAGAAACGGTAGCGCGCCGCGTTTGAGGCGTGCATCGTGCTCCATCACTTCTAGCGAGGCTCCCACGTATGGCGCGAGGTCAATTTTGTTGATAACGAGCAGGTCTGAACGCGTGATACCCGGACCACCCTTGCGCGGGATCTTGTCGCCACCTGATACGTCGATGACGTAGATCGACGCGTCCACCAGCTCAGGGCTGAACGCGGCGGCCAGGTTGTCGCCACCGCTTTCGACGAAGACCAGCTCCAGACCGGGCAGGCTGGCCGCCAGTTCAGCGATGGCCTCCAGGTTCATCGAGGCATCCTCGCGAATGGCCGCGTGGGGACAGCCACCCGTCTCGACGCCGCGTACCCGTTCGCGTGGCAGCGTGCCCTGGCGCAGGAGAAACTCGGCGTCCTCGCGCGTGT
>CAXUEY010000206.1:0-1765 GCA_964250225.1 uncultured Ktedonobacteraceae bacterium
GCAGCGTGAAGATTTTGCCCGGAAAACGGCAAACGCGCTCGTCTCGTCTCACGACTTGCTTGCCTTTGAAGACCTCAAGATCGCCAATCTCGTGCGCAATCACCATTTGGCTAAGTCGATTAGCGATGCCGCATGGGGTCGATTCTTGGAGTGGGTCAGGTATTATGGCGCGATCCATTCCGTTGCGGTGATTGCGGTTGCTCCTCATTGGACAAGTCAACGGTGTTCAGGCTGTGGGGAGATCGTCAAGAAAAGTTTGAGTGAGCGGACCCATCGCTGTCTCCATTGTGGACTGGTGCTGGACCGCGATGAGAATGCGGCGCGCAATATTCTGGCCCTGGCGCTGCTCTGGCTCAAAGAACAGGAAGGCTGTACCGAGGGGCACTCGGCAACAGGTCTACCCGCGCGTAGACGAAACGCTTCTGGACAGAAGACCACTACCACCACTCAGAGATGAGGGGATGGCAAGCCCACTGGATGAAGGAAGAACCCCCGCGCATTTATGCCGGGGAGTGTCAGATCACCTTACCCTCCAAAGGGGAGGCCAGGGGCCTCTCTCTCCCATCATGGCTGCAGCTTGAGATAACGCTGTCCACTACACGCAAGGCAGAAATTACCCCGCCTCAAAAGCAAAAGTCAGTTTTTATCGGCAGATACCAGGCAAGCGCTGATCGATCAACAATACTGACAGAAGGTGTCAGGAGTTGGATGGTAGTGTTCGATACAAGAACCACAAACAGATGTGTTCTTCTTCCTCTCCTGAGATGCAACGAAAGGATATCTCAATGCAGCAGAACGTGTTCGATCACTACCTTGCTTTCAGTCAGTTCACCTACCCTGGCCTCTATCAAGAGAGATTGCAGCGTGACCTTCCCACTGACATCGGGCAGTTGGGCCGCCTCGTCAAGCAACAGGTCATCCATAGCGGCGTATTGTCTATGGGAAGAGAGGGGAGCCAGACCAATCCCGCCTATGGGAATATACGCGACGTGCCCTGGTATCGCCAGGGGGAAGATGACTACTTTCCGATTGCCACGGCCATTCTTGCTGAACTCTACCGCCGAGATCCGCGTGGCTTCGTAGCTGACCGGGCAGTCGAAAATAAGCTCATTGTTACCTGCCGTGGTGTGGCCATTCTCATGGCCTCAGTCTTGAAAACCAGGGGGATACCCGCTCGTGTCCGTACTGGCTATGCCCCCTACATTCTCCCTGACGGGATGGAAACCCACTGGATTACCCAGTACTGGCACGCGCCCCAGGAGCGCTGGGTGACTATCGATGCTGATACCTCGCTGGAAAACCGCCCTTTCGATCCTTTCGACATGCCACCTGATGTCTTTGGCTTCGCAGCGCATACCTGGCTGGCGGTACGCGAGGGTCGCCAGGACGCAAACGCTTACATCGTGGACAATGTGAGCGCTCTGGAAAATCTGGCAACGCAGGTCTTCTTTGACTTCCATGCCCTGATGAATAACGAGATTACCTATTTGCAAAATCCCGTTTTCATCACCAGCGATTTCAACACAGTTGAGGAAGAGAAATTGCAGGCGATTGACGCCCTTGCACGCCTCGTGCAGCAGCCCGACGAAAACTTTACCCAACTCCAAACGCTTTGGGAAACGAAGCGTGATTTTCGCCTTCTGCGCGGCTCACTCGTCTAAACGTCTTACAGGGTTTCGCCAGCTTTCTCCAGCCCTTTGTTCAGACTGGTGGCCAGAGGCCGACGACGATGAGAGGAACGAGTGTGCCCGGAGCGGGTATTCGC
>CAXUEY010000206.1:1775-9702 GCA_964250225.1 uncultured Ktedonobacteraceae bacterium
CGACTTTCCCCGCACCGCGGGGCCCCGGCGGGGTTATGCGCGCGCTCCGGCCACACTCATCAATTTTCAGGATAAAATACGTCTTTTGGCGAATGCTGTATTCCAGCCTCCATGTTATCCTCAAGCAGTTGAAGCCAGTGCTGCTTTAACCTGCTTGATAAGGAGAAAAAGATGAAAGAGTATGGATCAGTTGCCAAACCCGTTTATCGCGTCCAATTGCGCCGCCTATTCCTCCAGTTACGCTTCTTTATTCCGCTTTCCCTTTGCATTACATTGATCGCCGCCTGTGGATCACCCCCACCACATGCCGCCACAAGTACATCGACGCCGAAGCCCACACCAACCCCTGCTGTGCCAATGATCAGCAAAGCCCTCACCATTTATAAAAAGCATGTCGGTCCGGTGATTGGCACTTCCTGGTCGCCCGATGGCACGCGCATTGCCTCCTGTGGCAACGACGGAACGGTGCAGGTCTGGGACGCGCAAAGCGGGCAGACGCTCTGGAACGTGCATCTTGCGCGCTACACCTTCGCCGTGGCCTGGTCGCCCGATGGCAAGATGGTGGCAGGAGGCGCGTCGAATGGCTCGGTGCTGCTGTTGAACGCCGCGAATGGCCAGACGCTGGCCACCTATACAAACCAGACAACCTTTATCGAAGGACTGGCCTGGTCGCCTGATAGTAAGTTCATCGCTTCGGGCAGCGAGGACAAGACGGTGGATGTCTGGGAGATCGCGACGGGTAAGCTGCTCCTGACCTATAAGGGGCATACCGACGCCGTGCAACATGTGGCCTGGTCGCCCGATGGCACGCGCATCGCCTCGGCCAGCAACGATGGCACCGAGCACGTCTGGGACGCGCACACTGGCCAGCATCAGTTGACCTACACTGGCAATGGCGCACCCGTCTGGGAGGTCGCCTGGTCGCCTGATAGCAAGCACATCGTCTCTGGCACCGGCGCCGCAGGCTCCAATGGCCCCGTGACTGCACACAACTCGGTGAAAATCTGGGATGCCACCAGCGGCCAGACCGTGCTGAGCTACACGGGGATCAACGACACAACCCAGACATATGCCCTGGCCTGGTCGCCCGATGGCACGCGCATCGCCTCTGGCCACGACGATAACATGGCGCGCGTCTGGGACGCCACCAGCGGACACACCCTGCTGGAGTACACAGGCCATACCGATATCGTCTTCCAGGTTGCCTGGTCGCCCGACGGCTCACGCATCGCCTCAGCCAGCGTGGATGGTACGGTCCAGGTCTGGACGCCCCACGCCTAAAAGCCGCATTAGCCTTTTTTGCTGCTGTGCTTGATTTATGCTCAGGGCGAGTGGTAGGATAGGCCATATCCGCCTCGGCTGACGAAAAGCCGATGGAAATGGCCTTAAAAGAAGGGCAACTCCAGAGGTGGGTGCGAAAGCGGCAAGAAAGGATACAACACGCGGCATGTTGTCTCTTGAAGGCAGGCAACTGGGGAATTACGATATTATCCGACGCATCCGCTCTGGGGGCATGGGCGCGGTCTACGAGGGCCGCCAGCGCACGGCCTTTGGGAGACGCGTGGCCATTAAGGTTATCCTGGGTGATTATGCCGAGGAGCGCGAGATGCGGCGTCGCTTTGCGCGCGAGGCCAGGACGATTGCGCGCCTGCATCACCCGCATATCCTGCCACTGATCGAGTTCGGCGATGAGCAGGGTCTGCTCTATCTTGTCATGCCTTTTATCGAGGGTGGTACGTTGAACGGCTATTTGCGTCGTCATCTACCCGATCTGCATGAGGTCGCGGCGATCTTCCTGCAACTGCTCGACGCGGTGGAATACGCCCACGAGGAGGGACTGGTCCACCGCGACATCAAGGCATCGAACGTGCTGCTGGAGCCCCGGCGCAGCGGCCCGCCCTACGCCTATCTTGCCGACTTCGGCCTCGTGCGCACTATTCAGCAGGCCGAACTGGACCGCACACACGCGGGCGAGCCTATTCCGCTGGACCAGGTGCCCGGTACGCCGCACTACATGGCCCCGGAGCAGACGTGGGGAGTCGTCACGCCCGCCACCGATATCTACGCCCTGGGGGTGCTGCTCTACCAGATGCTAACCGGCGAACTGCCCTATGATGACCCCGACGACGTGGAAGTCATCAAGATGCACCTGCACGCGCCCGTTCCCAATCCCTGCACGGCTGATGCTTCGATTCCCATCGAACTGGGAGCCGTGGTCGCCCGCGCTCTGGCCAAACGGGCCGAGCAGCGTTTCCCAGATGTCACCGCTTTCCGCGTGGCCTTGCGAGCCGCCGTGGATGGACCCGCAGCCCACCTGGAGGACGATTTTTTCAATGTCGAGGCCGCCGAAGAGTTCGAGGTCTACGAACTGCCTCCTCACGCGCCTCTACCTCCACGCAATCCTTTGCCCGCGCCCAGTCCTCTGCCGCCGCTTCAGGATCTCCGTCCCAGGCAGCAGCGTCCAAGCCAATCTTTGCGTCCGGCATCACCCGTCCAGCCTTTACCGCCATTCAGCCCCTTGCCACCGCTCAGGCAGGCACGGCCCAGCCAGCAATTGCAACAGAGGCAACCGGAGCAGCCAGTACGTCGGGCGCTTCGTCCCAGCCAGCAATTGCGTCAGGGGTCGCCCGCGCCCATCGAGTTTCGCGACAATGACGCGCCAGCCACATTGCGCCAGCCACGCACCACCGATGAGTATGGCGAGCCTCCTGAACAGCGCCGCTCATACACGACAGAAGAGAACCCGCGGGATCAGACGTTCATCCCGCGCCGTTCTTCGCGCTCCCTCGGCAATTCCGCTGACACGCTACCAACCGCGCAACACCAGGCCCGCACGACAGAGGACTACGCTGAGGCGCTCCCTGGCAGGGAGCTACGCGCACGCACAACAGAAGACCACGCCGAAGCGCCAGCAGCCGTGACTCCACCCCAACACGACGTCAGCGAGCCGCTCGCATCACACCTACACATCGCTATTGAGACCGAGCAAGCGGACCTGACCGCACGCAATGTTCAAGCGGCCTCAGCAACACACCGACGAATACGCTGGGGCCGCCGGTCCCATCTCACGACCGATCAGACTGATCTGGACACCCTCGACGCACATGCACACGCGCATCCCACTATCAATCTGGCTGAGCTGGACACTCCCGATGTGCCACCCGCGCCGATCATCCGTAGAAGGAGCACTGCCCAGTTGCCTTCGCAGCGAGACAGCATACAAAGCGCAGGGAGTGGGCGTAGACGCGGCAAACGTTCGCGTATCATGCTGCTAACGATGGTGATCTCACCGGTGTTGCTCATTCTGCTTCTGCTCGTACCACGCGCGCTGGGTCTGAATATTCTTTCCGCTGGCTTCCCCTTATTGGGCGCGCCGTCTGTCGCAACCATCAACTTGAGCGTACAAACGCGACGGATCAGCGATACGTTCCTCTTCACCGCCTCGCCAGAGACCACGCAACCTGATCTGGCCACACGCGTCCTGCCGGATCGCAGCATCTCAGCCACGGTCAGCGGCAGCCGTAGCGTTGCAACAACGGGAACACACAGTATTCCCGGCACGCAGGCCAGTGGCACCCTGTTCTTCAGCAATAGCGCGCCAGTGCTCGTCAACGTTGCCAGCGGCACAACCTTCACCGCACACAACGGCGCGCAGATTCGGCTTGTGCAGGCGCTTGTCATCCCTGCCAGCGCAGGGAGCACCAATGGCATAGCCAGCGCACCCGGCGTGGCCGTCAAAGCTGGTCAAAGCGGCAACCTCGCGCCCAACACGCTACAAACTCCCTGCTGCCTCGATGCAATGGTCACCGTCAGCAACCCGGCGGCCTTCAGTGGTGGCAGCGACGCCCGCCTGGCCCATCGGGTAGCGCAGGGCGACCTGGACGCTGTACGGGCCGCGCTCGTCCCTGGCCTGCAACAACAGATAGCGCAACGCATCGACGCCCAGCTCGCCTCTGGTGAAGCACGCACCGGGACGCCCATATACACCATCGGCGTCACCTCCGACCATCCCGTCGGGACCGAGGCCACCCAGATCAACGTCAACGTCAGTATCAGTGGCAGCGACCTTGTGTATAACACGCGGACCGTCGGCAACCTGGGCCGCCAGTTGCTCAGCAACGAGGCTGCGCAGTCACTGGGAACCGGCTACCGACTGCGAAACGGCCTTAGCATTGCTCCGCCACGTCTGCAACAGCAAGGCAGCGCGGGACAGCTGTACCTGAGCGTCACCGCCAGCGGGCTGTGGGCCTATGATGTCACCGCCGTCAGCGAGCAAGAATGGCGACAGGCCATCAAAGGCGCGTCCATCACTCTCGCGCAAAATTATCTCAGCACGCGCCCCGGCATCAGATCAGCCCACGTCGCCCTGCCGTTCGGGACCGATCACCTGCCTGTGGATGAGCGGCAGATTGTGTTTGTGGTGGGATAAACTGGCGTTGCAGGACGCGAGGAAGCGCTATGCTCAGCATATATCGATGCCGTGTCTCCAGAGAAGCTCCATCTCTCGCTATAGGGAGTCGTCACGAACCTAGCTCGCCCACTTCCCGCATCTGCTCGCCTGGTCGAGGTGGTCTGCACAGCGTGTCCCAAAAGGCGTGACGAAAGTGGTCGGGGATTTCCCCACGGCTGCGCCATTCATAGAATTGGTGGGGCGTGATGTCGTCCTGAAACGGCCAGGTCAGGTGTTGTGACCAGACCGCGCTGGATCAGCAGAACCTGCCCCTGGTCAATCACTACCGCAGATGCGTGTAAACGTGCCATATGGGTATGCCCTCCACTTCTCAAACATACGCCGCGACGATTCGAGCGCGGGCCTGTTGCGCATGTAATCAACTTGCTTGAGGTTTAAGACGGGCTGCTTCTTACCCTGGTCACGCTGCGTTTAAATGTCACTCACGGCCAAACTCAGAAACGCACCATAGCGCTCTGCAACAGCGGCGAAAGCGCTGGTAGCAGGTGCGTCCAGGGGTGTAAAGAAGTTGGGCGTAAAAATGACACGCTCTTTTTTGAGGGTACGCTTCCAGGTACCGACGATCCGACCATCCAGAACTAGTGTATGATTAAACAGAACATTGCCTCGCGAGTCCAGGTGATTGGTGTGAGACGCGTCAAATACGGCGCGACGGTCGGTATAGCCCACAATGTACTCATCGTAGTTTGGCAGCAGATAAGCGGCCTGAGCAAAATCTGGCGCGGGTGGTGAGAAGGACGCGCACCAGTAGCTCTGGTCATCTATCACTTCACAGTGCAGGCGGCATGAAGCCAGCGCGAGACCTGCTCTGGCGTCGGTCATCGTCAGCCCGGACCACCAGACAAAATCCGCCAGAGTAGCGGGTCCGTGGCTGGCAAAATAGCGCGTGACGAGTTCGGCCAGGGCCTCCTCACGCTCGAAGGGCCTGACCTGTGGCGCCCGTTCATCGAGCAGGGCATAGGTGAATTGCTTGCCCTGGCGCGCTCCACTACAGACAATCCCATCCAGTTCGGCCCGCATCATGATATGGACAAAACGCAGATCGTTTGTCGCAATCCCAGCTTGTTGGAGCGCGGCGACAAGTTCCGGGCGCGTCAATTGCTTGCCACCCTGTAACGCCTTTGTCAGAACGGCATTGCTTTGCCGAAAAAGAGCCTCATCCAATTCCGATTGGCGATTCCCGTAGGCCATAGCCGCCTTGACACGTGGAGCAGTGAGCGCCAGGAGCCAGCGAATATCGGCAGGGAGAACAAAGTGCCAGGTGGGGCGCATCACATGGGTACGCAGGATAGTCCCGGCAGTCAACGCTTGCTCGATACTATCGTCGGTTGATCCTGGCAGACGCAGGCCGAGCGCCCATTTCGCCGCCGCATAATCCTGGGCCTGAACAGCACCCAGCCACTGAACCACCGCCGCAGGGTCTGTGAAAGTGGAGCGGGAAATACACTGGTTTTCAAGACGCAGACGCGCAATATCAAACTGTGCCATACGAGAGTTACGCCTCTCCTTTTTTTTCAGGTATAGGAAACGCGTGTCCTTCCATACGCTCGAAAGCGGCGCGTAGTGAAGGTGGCAAGGGGTAGGGGCGTCCGGTATGATAGTTACACCAGACCATAACCGCGCGCCCGGTGGCAAAGATACGCTCGTGCTCGCGGGCATCATGGATCAGCTGCTCCATCACAAAACTACTCGTGCCGACCCGCACTACTTCCACACCAACCTCGGCCTTATCCGAACGGATCAGCGGCAACTGATAGGTACAGGTAACCTCTTTCACCAGCATGCCATAGTGCGCCCCAATCACAGTAGTCGAGATACGCGAAGTATGTGTCTCCTCCTCTGGAGCGGGGTCGAGCTGATCTTCGGTCTGCGCGGGCCAATGCTCCAGATTGAGCTGATCCAGGTAATAGCTACGGGCCTCCTCCAGATAGGTAAAATAAACGGTATTGTTGACGTGGGCCAGGGGATCAAGATCGCGAAAACGAATCTGAACAGGATACCAGACATTCATGGGTTATTCTCACTTCATGGTAAAGTTTATTGCGCTCTCACCATACCATGTGACGCGCCAGGAAACAAGGTCACACGCGCAACGGACGCCATCCCCGACGGCCGGCGAGCAAGGTGCCACTCCTTGCGCGCTGGCCGTCTTTCTCCTTTTTGAGGTCCGTGTATCATGTAAGTAGTGGGCTTCTACAGCCCTTTTTTTCTGGGTAGACTAAAGAATTAGCGCATGTGGATATTAAATAGAGCTATGAACTGATCCAAAGGCCTCTGTTTAACGTATTGGTAAGCGAGGAAGTAGAGAGAGAATTGCATGCAAAGCTTTCAAGAAGTAAATCTGGGGAATGATTTAAGCGACGAGGCGTTGCTCTACGCCATCGCTAGTGGCGCTGTTTGGGCGATGGATTCGCTCTATGAGCGCTATCACCGCCTGCTCTATACGCTGGCGTATCGCATGGTGGGGGACCATCAGGTGGCCGAGGATTTGCTGCAAGAGGCTTTTCTGGCGGTATGGAGGCGCTCTAACACGTATTCACCGCAGGTCGGGGCCGCCCGTAGCTGGCTGATCTCCATTCTCCATCATCGCGCCATCGATCATCTGCGGAAGTTGCGGCGCCGTGGCAATCTGCAAGAAGCGCCGCTGGAGGCCCTTGAGTTAGACGAGAAGGTCGCCGTTGAGGATGCTTGCGATGTCGCCTGGCGCGAGATCCAGGGCGCTCAGGTGCGCGCTGCGTTACTGAAGATCCCGCCTGAGCAGCGCCTGGTCATCGAACTGGCCTACTTCCAGGGCTGGACCCATAGCGAGATCGCCGAAGGAACGCAGATCCCCCTCGGAACCGTCAAGGCACGCATGCGTCTTGGCCTGCATCGTCTGAAACGCGTGCTGGCAGACATGGGCATGGATGAGCTCTGAGCGGCGTGCGTAACTTCAATCGCTCGAACTCGTCTTGAGAAAGATCAACGTAGCCGCCGCCGCAATCACCAGGATACTCCCCCAGATAAAGAGATTCCCGTTATTCCCTGTCAAACCCACCCAGACAAAATACAGGCCAAATAACAGGCCAATCGAGGCAGCCAGAGCAAAAATCGTCGACCCCAATTTGTTGATCCCGACAAAGGCCAGGAAAAACAGTGAGACCCCAATCATAAAAATAGGAAGCGCCATTTTCTTCAACTCCAAAACAACGAACGCAGAGTTGTTCTGTGTCCCTACTATTCAGTATAAACACAGATACAAATGGAGAAGTCAGGCGCATACACAAGGGTAGCTTTGAGGGGCGGGTCATCAATCTGCGTGGTTTTGAAGCAGAAAGTCCTGTTAGCCCCTATTTGCGCTATTGTGAAAGAATGAAATATCCATCCCGTTCTTCTTTGATTTTCTTGTTCTCATCTAGCAAGTAGAGAATAGCTCGCGCTAAGGTCACCATCGTCCCACCTGGACCCAGACCGATC
>CAXUEY010000207.1:0-9700 GCA_964250225.1 uncultured Ktedonobacteraceae bacterium
GTGCAGGCCACTCCCTTTCATTGAAAGTTAGTGCGTGCTCTCCTGGCCGGGTGTCCAGCGCAGGTTGGGTTTGCGGGCGGCCAGGGCCTGGTCGAGGCGCCCGATGGGGGTGGTGTGCGGCGCGTTCTTGACCAGGTCGGGCTTTGTGCGCGCTTCCTCGGCGATCTGGCGCATGACGGCAACGAAATTGTCGAGCGTCTCACGTGTCTCGGTCTCGGTTGGCTCGACCATCATGGCTTCGTGGACGATCAGCGGGAAGTAGATGGTCGGCGCGTACATGCCAAAGTCGAGCAGGCGCTTGGCGATATCGGTGGCGGTGACGCCGTGCTCTTCCTTCTGCCTCTCTGCCGTGGCGATGAATTCGTGCTGGCAGGTCTGCGGATAGGCGATCTCGTAGTCGCTGGCCAGCTCGTGCTTGAGGTAGTTGGCGTTGAGGATGGCGCTCTGCGCGACGTGCAGCAGTCCGGCGGGGCCATACGTGCGAATGTAGGTGTACGCTCGCACGAGTACGCCGAAGTTGCCCATGTTGGCGCGCACTTTGCCGATGGACTGCTCGCCCAGCTCCTGCCAGTAGTATTCCCCTTGCTCGTTCTTGCCCGGCAGTGGACCCGGCAGGAAGGGTACGAGATGCTCTTTGACACCGATGGGACCGGCCCCAGGGCCACCACCACCGTGCGGGGTGCTGCACGTTTTGTGCAGGTTGAGATGCACGACATCGAAGCCCATGTCGCCGGGACGCGTGATGCCCAGCACGGCGTTGGCGTTGGCCCCATCGTAATAGAGTTGGCCACCGACGGCGTGGACCATGCGCGCAATCTCCTCGATGTTGCTATCGAAGAGGCCCAGCGTGTTGGGGTTGGTCATCATGATGGCCGCGATCTCGTCCCCATGAGCCGCGAGCAGCTTTTTGAGATACTCCATCTCGATGCCGCCGGTCTTCGCATCGCTTTTGACCGTCACGGCCTTGTAGTCGGCCAGGGTCGCGCTAGCGGGGTTGGTGCCGTGCGCGTTGTCGGGAATGAGCACGATGTTGCGATGCCCCTGCTTCTTGCTCTCGTGATAGCGTTTGATGAGCATCAGGCCGGTCAATTCGCCGTGCGCGCCTGCTGACGGCTGGAGAGTTACACGCGTCATACCAGCGATCTCGGCCAGATACTGTTCCAGCTCGTAGAAGATCTGGATCGCGCCCTGCACGCTGTTCTCAGGCTGCAAAGGATGGATATGCGCGAAGCCCGGCAACACGGCCATGTCTTCGTTGACTTTGGGGTTGTACTTCATAGTGCAGGAGCCAAGTGGGTAGAAGCCCGTATCCACGCCAAAGTTGCGCTGCGACAAATGCGTATAATGCCGCACAATCTCGATCTCGCTCACTTCGGGCAATGGCGCGGGCTGTTCGCGCAACATATCTGCCGGAACCATACTCTCCAACGGCTCCGCAGGCACGTCCAGCGCAGTCATTATCGATGTACGGCGACCCGGCGCGCCCTTCTCAAAAATCAGTTGCTCGCTCATGCCTGCACCTCTTTCAACGTCTCGACCAACAGATCAATATCGGCCTTTGTGCGCGTCTCGGTGACGCAGAAAAGCATGGCGTTGGGCAGGTCGGGATACTCCTGCGCCAGCGGATACCCACCGATCAGACCGGCTTTTTCAAACTGCCGCTGCAATTTGCCCACGCGCACCGGCGACTCGATGACAAATTCGTTAAAGAACGGGGCGTCGAAAGCCGCTTTAAAGCCCGGCACACTGGTGATCTGGCGGAAAGCGTAATGAGCTTTTTGCAGACACAGCTCGCCCAGTTCGCGGAAACCCTGTTTGCCAATAGTCGCCATATAGATCGTCGCGCCAACTGCCAGCAAAGATTGATTTGTACAAATGTTAGAGGTAGCGCGTTCGCGGCGGATATGTTGCTCACGTGTTTGCAGGGTCAGCACATAGCCGGTGCGCTTCTGGCCGCCCTCCTCGATGGTCTGACCAACCAGGCGACCCGGCAGCAGACGCGTAAACTTGGTGCGCGCGGCCATAAAGCCCAGGGCGGGTCCGCCATAGCTCATGGTGTTGCCGAAGCTCATTAGCTCACCGACGGCGAGATCGGCACCATATTCGCCGGGTGAGGCCAGCAGGCCCAGCGAGGCCGGCTCGGTGATCGTACTCACGAAGATGGCCTTGCCCTTGTGGGCGATGGGTTCGATGGCGCGCATATCCTCAATACTGCCGAAGAAGTTGGGCTGCTGCACCACCACAGCGGCGGTGGTTGGCTTGACCGCCTCGTCGAGTGCCGTCAGATCGGTTACACCGTTAGCCAGGGGCACCTCGATGACCTGGAAGCCGCGCGCGTGGGCATATGTGTGCAGCACACGACGGTACTGTGGATCGACGCCCTGCGAGATCACGACCTCGCCGCGCCCACCCGGTCCCAGCGCCAGCAAGACCGCCTCGATCATCGCTGTCGAGCCATCATAGAGCGAGGCGTTGGCAACGTCCAGCCCGGTGATCTGCGCGACCATCGTCTGGAATTCGTAGATGGCCTGAAGCATGCCCTGGCTGACTTCGGGCTGGTAGGGTGTATACGAGGTGACAAACTCGGAACGGCGTTGCAGGTGCGGCACCACGCTAGGGATCGCGTGATCGTAGCTGCCCGCGCCTAAAAACGAGATCGTCGTATCCAGGCTCTTGTTGCGCGCCGCGATGCCACTCAGCAAACGTTTCAGATCCGGCTCGGCCAGCGCAGCAGGCAGGTCGAGCGGACGGCGCAGGCGCACATGCTCAGGCACCGGCGTCAACAACGCCTCCAGGTCTGGCAGTTCCAGCGTATTAAGCATGATCCGCTGATCCTCCAGCGTATTGGGTATATAGCTCATGGAATAGGTCTCCGTGATAAAGTAAGAAAAACAGTCTTTTTGCATAATTGCTGGGCGATAACTATTCAGGTCGCGCCCGATGAACATGCACGAGAGCTAGCCTCTCGCACCCGTCACGCGTAGCAGGCCAGCCAGCCGCATCCGGGGGATGAGAAAGGCAGCCTGTCCTGTGGGGCGCGTCTTGCATAGTTGATGGGCGGAAAGACGCGCAATCACGTTTTCCACCCACTGGCCCATACAAAATAGGAAACGTTATCGGCCTTCTAAATATGCCTCGTAGTCAGCGGCACTCATCAAATTATCCAGTTCAGCGGGATTGGAGAGTTTTACCACCAGCATCCAGCCTTCCTCATACGGGCTATCGTTGATGAGTTCCGGGTTGTCTTTGAGGGCCTCATTCGCTTTGATGACCTCGCCGCTGAGTGGCGAGATCAGTTCCGAGGTGGCCTTGACCGACTCGATATCGCCGAATTTCTCCTCGTGGGTCAGCGCCTGCCCATCCCAGGGCAGTTCGATATAGACGATATCGCCAAGCTGATCCTGGGCATAATCGCTAATACCGATAGTCGCCTCGTTACCCTCGACGCGCACCCATTCGTCAGACTTGGTATACTTGAGGTTAGCAGGGTGAATAAGACCAGCCATGCTTCATAACTCCTTTTTGGATGATTTGTGTACGATAAAGTGAAGAGGCGTGGGGACACTCCCAAACCCCGGCAGGGAGATCCCTGCACCCCTTCTGACGTTCCTTATTTGGGACGTTTGTAAAATGGCAGCGCCACAATTTGCGCCGCGGTCCTGCGGCCTCGAATGTCGATCTGTACCGTTTTGCCTGGCACAGCCTGCGCAGTCTCGACATAGCCCATGCCAATATTTTTGTTGAGCGTGGGACCTGGCGCGCCGCTGGTTAAAACGCCGATCTGCCGTTCGCCGTCGTAGATGGCGTAGCCGCCGCGACAGACGCCGCGCTCGACCATCTCCACACCGACCAGTTTGCGTTTCAGCCCCTCGGCCTTGATCTTTGCCAGCGCGTCATGGCCGATAAAGGCGCCCTTCGCCAGTTTAACAGTCCAGCCCAGCGCGGCCTCCAGCGGATTGCTCGTCTCGTCCAACTCGTGACCGTAGAGACAGTACGCGGCCTCCAGACGCAAGGTGTCGCGCGCGCCCAGACCGGCGGGCAGCAGACCGTGTTCTTTGCCGGCGGCCAGCAGGTCGCGCCAGAGTTCAGCCGCATCCTCAGCCGAGCAATACAGTTCAAAACCGTCCTCTCCAGTATAACCTGTGCGTGAAATCAGACAGCTTGCGCCGCTGACCACACCCGGCGCGCAATGGTAATACGCGATGGCGGAGAGATCGACCCCTGTGAGCGGCTGTAGGATAGACAGGGCCTGCGGTCCCTGAAGCGCGATCAGGCCGGTGGCGTCAGACTGATTGGTAATCGTCACGTCGAAGCCCTGGCTGTGCTCTCTGACCCAGGCAAAATCCTTCTCAATATTGCCCGCGTTGACCACCAGCATATAGTTGTTCTCGGCGAGATGATAGATCAGCAGATCGTCCACCACACCCGCGTCGGGCTGGCAGAGTTGGGTATAGAGCGCCTGATTGAGAGCCAGGCGCGAAACATCGTTGGGGACGAGCTGCTGCAAAAAGGCCAGCGCGTCCGGCCCGCTCACTTTGAACTCACCCATATGGCTGACATCGAAAAGGCCCGCCTGTGTGCGTACAGCGCGATGCTCTTCGAGAATACCGCTATATTGTACAGGCATCTCCCACCCACTAAACTCCACCAGACGCGCACCAAGCTGGTGATGCTGTTCATAGAGTGGAGTGCGTTTCAACGAGACCCCTGCGGCGTCTTGTGCTGTCATGCTTCTTTGCTCCAGTGCACATTTTTTGGGGAACAATTCCAGATCCATTATGTCACAGACATAGCACAGGGGTCCAGAAGGTAGACCAGGTTGGTTGTTATGGACCGTCTCCGCTCGCACATGGGGTGAACTGACGAATATTGAAGAAAAAAACAATTGGCGCACCAAAAGGCTGGTCGCATTCGTTCAAACGTATGATACAATGGGCTTTATCGCGCATACATCCGCGCGCTTCGGCGCTATCAATATTCTGGAGGTAATCAATGGTTCACAAACGCAGCTCTTTACAAGGCTTTATCCCTCTTCTCTGTGGAACGCTGGCTCTGCTGCTATTGCTGGCTGGCTGCGGTGGCAGTGCGGCTTCAGCTCCGTCCGCGCAACAGGTGATTAAGGACGCCCAGGCCGCGATCAAAAAAGTGAATGCGTACCACTTTAATCTGACCTCGCAAAATATCGGCACGACCGGTCCACTGCCTATTCAGAGCGCCGATGGCGATATCCTTGTGCCCGATAAGCTCAAAGCCAGCGCGACGGTGCTCATCAACGGCAATCCTCTGCAGACACAGGTGATCGCTATCGGCAGCAACGAGTATGTGTATGTGCTAACCTCCTGGCAGCCCTCGCCCGAAGTCCTTGATCCGCGCAAGTTGTCGGACCCGCAGACTGGCGTGGCGGCTCTGTTTGGCCAGTTGAAGAATCCTAGTACACCCACCGATTCTACCAGCGACGGCACGCCCTGTTGGAGCATATCAGGCAAGCTCGACTCTAGCGCGCTGGCTGCTTTCACTGGTGGCGGCGCGCCCGCGGGCACCACGGACGATGTGACGACCTGCATTGGCAAAACCGATAACCTGCCCTATCTGATCGTCATCAAGGGCAGCGCGGCCCAGGGTGATACGGCGCAGACCACGCGTACCTTCAAACTCTCGAAATTCAATGAGAAGGTGACGATTACCGCGCCCCAGATTACCACGACAACGACGCCCTAGCAAAAGGAGTCAACCCGTTATGTACAGTCAGGCTCCCGGTAAAACGAAAACGCCAGCGCTCTCAGTTGCCGACAAAGATAGCAAACCGCGTCCTATCAGTAACGCGGCGGCTCTACTGGCTATGCTTGCGGCCTGTGGCGCGGTTTTTCTGACCGCCCTGGATCAGACGGTGGTGGTGACCGTGCTGCCCAGCATGACCGCTGATTTGCAAATACCGCTCCAGCAGTTGGATCGCGCGGCCTGGATTATCAGCGCCTACCTGCTGGGCTATGTGATCGCGATGCCGCTTATGGGGCGCATCTCGGACCTCTATGGACGGCGGCGCGTCTTTGTGATCTGCCTGAGCATTTTTGGCCTGGCCTCGCTTTTCTGCGGCCTGGCCCCCATCCTGGGCAATCAGATAGATATTACTTTTCTGCAACATATCGGCATCAACGTGGCCGCGCCCGGTGCACCGAGCGACCCCTCGATGTTGCAGCCGGGCCTGGTCTGGCTGGTCGCGGCGCGTTTTATCCAGGCGGCTGGCGGTGGCGCGCTGATCCCGGTGGCGATGGCGGTAGCGGGCGATTATTATGGCTCCCATCAGCGCGCGCTGGCTCTGGGGCTGGTTGGGATGGTGACGGAGACCGGCGGCGTGCTGGGTCCGCTCTACGGCGCGGCGATTGTGCAGGCCTTCTCCTGGCAACTGATTTTCTACCTGAATGTGCCCCTGGCGCTCATCTTGATTGTGTTGATTGTATGGCTGGTCAAACCTCATAGCGCCAGTTCTTCCCAGGCTTCTGATACATCTGAGGCGAACAGAGATGCGCTCGGCACGCGCCGTCAGTTGGGCTGGCGCATCGATCTGCCGGGTACGCTGCTGCTGGGCGCCTCACTGATCTGCCTGAGCCTGGGCCTCTCGCAAGAAGCGGTGATCGGCACCTCTTCGCTGACGAATGCGGCCCCAATTCAGAATAATCCCCTGCTCATCGCCATTGCCCTTGTGCTCCTGCTCGTCTTTGTGCTGTTGGAGATCTGGCACGAGCGGCGCACATCTTCTTCCCATACCAGCATAGAGCAGCAAAGGTCGTCTGACCAGACCGGGCCAGCGACGCGCAGGATGTTGCCCATTATTGAACTGTCGCTTTTTAAACGTCTGGCCTTCTCCGCCAGTTCGCTGGTCAGTCTGCTGGTTGGCGCGGCGTTGATTATCGCGATGGCCGACATCCCGCTGTTCATCGCGACGGTGCAGAATGGCAGCGCGCTGGCGAGCGGCCTGGCCCTCTTGCGCCTGACCGTGATGATCCCGATTGGCGCGATCATCGGCGGCTGGCTCTGCTCGCGCATCACCTGCCGTCTGACAGCGATCCTGGGCCTGATCCCGGCAGCGCTGGGCTTCTGGCTGATGCATCTCTGGCCCATCCAGGTTGATTGGGTCCAGATGACCGTCAGCACGATGATTGGCGGCCTCGGCTTTGGTTTGGTGATCGCGCCGATCAGCACCACCGCGATCAACGCTGTGCGCAACTCGCAGATGGGTATGGCGGCCTCGCTAGTCACGGTCCTGCGTATGATCGGTATGATCCTGGGCCTGGCCGCGCTGACCTCCTGGGGCCTGGGCCGCTTCTACGATATTGTGCGCTCAGCGAAACCGCCAGCAGGAATGACACCATTCAACCCCGGTTACTCGGCCTATGTAGCGCGCGTTACGACTCTCGCGGCCCACGATGTCTTCACCTCCATATTCCTGGCGGCTGGTCTGATCTGTCTGCTGGCTCTCCTGCCCGCCTGTTTTCTGGAGGGACGCGAGCCATCGCTCTATACGCTCAAAAAGCGGGCCAACCCGAAAGGTTAGCAACCGTGGCGTTCGCCATGTACCAATAAGGAAGTGTTTGTATGAGCACCGAGCAGAACAGACCAGGTCACACCTGGGGTGATGAGCCAGAGCAAGACGAGACGGAGGCGTCGCGCGCGTTCCGCACCTCCTACCCGAACCCTGCGCGCCCACAGCGTCAGCCACCGCGCTCAAACGACACTTCTCAGGGTCAGCCGCCGCAGACGCCACCTCGCCCAGGGACGCGTGCTTTGCCGCGCGGCGTACCCGGTGCAGCCCATATCTATGAAGAGCGTGACGAACCACCAGCCACGCAAGATCCACGCACGACGCACGAGGCGCACAAAAAGGCCCTGGCACGTCTGCGCCAGCGTCCACGCCAATCCGGTGAGTATCCTTCCCAATCAATGAGGCCGCAGTCCAGCGATCCCGGCGAATATCCTGCGCGGCCAGCCCAGGCGTATCGGAACACGCCAGGTGAACATCCCTCACAACCGCTGAGGCCGCGCCGCGAGCAAATGGACGACTATCCCTATCAGCAATCTGGGCAGAACATATCGCGTGATCCCAGATGGGATGATCGCAGACGTGACAGGTATCGTGAGGAGGGGACATATGAAAGACATCACGAGGAGGAGGTACGCAGAGGGCATAGCGGGAGGGAGCGGCATGAGGGGGAAGAAGCTCACAAAACGGCTCACAGGCGCCGTGACCGAGATATACACCCACAGCATCATCGGCGGCAGGGAGAGCGTAGACGCAATGGCTCCTGCATCGTTGCTGGCTGCCTGGGCGGTCTGTTAACCCTGGCTGTGATCGTTGGGGTAGGTGCATATTTCTTGCTGCATAACACACCCATCGGGCAAAACATTGGTAAATCGGCTCATACGCAGCAGACGAGCCAGTCCCTCGCGCTTGGCAACGCGAGCGAGCTGATCGTCAAAAATCAGGTCGGCAATGTCCTCATCAAAGTAGATACCACAAATACTGGCAGCAGCGCCAATCTGAGCAGCGTGAAGACGGTGTACGCCGGCAGTTCGAGTGAGGCGGACAGCTTGTTTCGCAAGATCGTCCTGAGCGCGCAACCAGTCAGCCAGGGGGCCGATCCAGCCTGTACAACCAGTTCGTGCCTGCTCATCACCGCGACGTTGCCTGCAAATACGAGCAACGGTGGTCTGCTGGGCGGCATCGGCCCCAGCATGGATCTCATGCTCACTCTGCCGGGTAGCTTTAACACATCCGATCCCACGTCGCCTCATATGATCAGCGCCAGCACCGTTTCTGGCAATCTGGCGGTTAATGGCTTCAACGGTATTCTCAATCTCACTGGCGATAGCAGCAAAATCAGCGTAACGCACGCGTTGATCTTTGCCGGAACCTGCTTGCAAACCATGCAGGGCGATATCAGCGTCGATACGGGCACGCTCTTCGATCTCGCCCAATCCTCGCCCCTCGTCCCTTGTAGCCACAGCAGCAATAGCAGTGCCCACCCCTGGTTCTATGTCAGCAGCGGCAAAGGCAACGTTGAGATCACCCTGAGCGCGCCATCCACCAACCTGTTGCTCGACGCCAACACCAACAATGGCAAGATCAGCAACGATTTTGGCCTGAACATCCCTAGCACCAACGACGGCTCGGCCAGCTATCACGGCCCCCTGCTGCCCCACAGCACTCCCCGTGCCTCATTGTATGTCGTTGCCAGCACGGGGAATATCACCATACACAAAGGGTGAATGGTGCTATTCACGTTCCTCTATCTAAAATATCATAAGTCGGATATTTTCAGGTGTACGAAAAAATCGTACACCTCGATGAAACGCTCTTTTGCGAGCAACTCCTGCTGTTTTTTTCACGATGGCATCTTCCACGTAACGTCTGAAAAACAATATCGAGACCCCCTTGACTTTTTACGCGGCGTCGTTTATTATTTGCTATAGTAATTAGAATATTTTGACAATAAAGATAGTAAATTTTGCTATGTATGTTGTCAAAAAAACAAGGAGGATACGCAATGAACGAGGAACGCACCATGATCCTGGAAATGCTGACAGCGGGCAAGATTAGCGTTGAGCAGGCCAATCAACTCATTGAGGCGCTCAGAGAAAAGCCGCTCTCCACTGAAGAGGAGCACCCCATGCAGAGGCCGAGCGCTGTGAGACTGGAGCCAGT
>CAXUEY010000208.1:0-9605 GCA_964250225.1 uncultured Ktedonobacteraceae bacterium
GTGGCACACCCCTCGCGCTGCTGGCAGTCATTACCGCGACCTACACCCCGCTCTACACTGGCGTTGACGGCGAGAAGAACAGCGGACGCGCGTATCTCACAACCCGCCTGCCCCTGCTGGATAACAGACATCCCACACGCGTGCAGGTAGCTTTGCCCGGCGAGCGTACCGCGTGGCTTGATCGCTCCGCCCTGGAGGTCCGTCAGCAGAAGAATCCCTATCCTCAGCAAACGCTGGAGACCGTGACCAGCACAGCGCGCCAGTTTCTCAACGTTCCCTATCACTGGGGCGGCACCAGTTGGGAAGGCATCGATTGCAGCGGCTTTGTGCAGCTTTGCTACCGCACAGGCGGCTATTTTATCCCACGCGACGCCGATCAGCAGGACGGCTTCCTGGCCCACGCTATCGAGCGTCCCCATATGCGCGCCGGTGACCTGATCTTCTTCGGCAGTTCAGAGATCACCCACGTTGGCATGGCCCTCAACGATCACGAGTATATCCACGCCGAGGGGAGCAAGTACAATCACGTAGTAATCAATAGTTTTCACTCTGCCGATGACCACTACTATCCACGCCTGGATGAGATTGTACGCAGCATCAAGCGCGTGGTTGAATAGATCTTTCTGAAGAGCCTGGCGAGCAGGGCGCACACGAGGGCCGCTCGTACTATGGATGGGACTTTGCAGCAAATGATGAATATGCGCTTGCGATGACGAGGGCGGCCACGAGGGACGCCCTGCTCGTGCTCGCCCTGGGGCGGGGTGGTTTACAGCAAGATCAAAATAAGAAAGGCAGCGGTGACTATGTACGCCGATATTGATGTGATTCTAAACGCTCTGAGTGGTCGCGTCGCCTGTCTCGTGAGCAGCCTGGAACAGGACGAGCCGCGTGAAATCGTCGCGCTCAACCCGGAGATGGTTTTTCCAGCGGCGAGCCTGGCGAAATTACCGATCCTGGTCGAGTTGGCACGCCAGTTAGCCGCACCGGACAGCACCTATACCTGGGAAACGCGCCTGGAAGTGCCCGCGGAAGCGTGTGTGCCCAGCGACGGCGTGCTGGCCAACCTCTCACCCGACCTGCGCCCAACCATCAACGACCTGGCCCACCTGATGATTACGATCAGCGATAACACCGCCTCGAATGTGCTGCTCGACCTGCTGGGCATGGACGCGATCAACGCCGGTATGCGCGAGCTTGGCCTGCAAGAGACGCGTCTGGAACGGCGTTTTATCGACTTCGAGGCGCGCCGGGCCGGACGTGATAACTGGACCACGGCGCGGGATATGGCCCTCTTGCTCACCCATATCCATCAGGGTCACATTCCTGAACGCGAACGGTTGCTCCAGATCCTGCTGCGTCAGAACGTGTACAACATTCTGCCCGCCTACTGGAATGAAGAGCTGCTCTTCGCGCACAAAACCGGCGGTTTAGCGGGGATCATGCACGACGTGGGCTTGCTCTACCGCGCGCTCGACGATCCCAACCCGCTGCTCATCGTCGTGCTCACAGCCGAGCAGCGCGATATTCCCCTCACCAATCTCAACCTCTCACGCATTGGTCGAGCCATTCGCGAGGAATGGTCGCAGCAGATAGCATAACAGGAGAACGCTATGCCTATTTTACCCTTTAAAGGTGTCTGGCCAACCATCGAAGAGGACGTTTTTATCGCCCCTGGCGCTATGATTATCGGCGATGTCACCATTCGCAGCGGGGCCAGCATCTGGTACAACACGGTTATTCGCGGCGATGTCGGACCCATCGTCATTGGATACAAAACCAACATCCAGGACAATTGCACCCTGCACCTGGATGCCGACTCCCCACTGACCATCGGCGACGAATGTACCATCGGCCACGGCGCGGTCATCCACGGCGCCACCCTGGGCAAGCGCATCCTGGTCGGCATGAAGGCCGTCGTGCTCTCCCACGCCGTCATAGGCGAGGCCAGCATCATCGGCGCCTGCGCGCTGATCTCCGAACACAAGCAAATCCCCGGCAACTCCCTCGCGATAGGTGTACCCGCGAAAGTCGCGCGCGAACTCACCCAGGCCGAACGCGAGCACCTCATCACCAGCTTCCAGGGCTACTACGAACGCGCCCAGGAGCACCGACGCTCGGTCGCGGTGATGCGCGAGTTCTCCGGTTCGTAACTGCGCCTGGCGCATCACTACGGATAAGCTGGTGGCGTCACCGTCGGTAGCGGCGGGATGGTTGGTATCGTCGGCAGCGATCCGCCACCTGAATTTTGCCCAGCAAACGTGATCGCTGTGGTCTGCACCAGCGTACCATCGGCGTTGAGAAGCGCAATGGTGCCTGGTGAACGCGTACCCGACCAGGGGATGATAAAGACATACGTGCCCGGCTGGAAGGTGCCTGCATTGGCAAACACACGGTCATCGACCACGACCTGCGCCCCTGGCGAGAGATTGGTTCCAATCAGCGTAATAATCGCCTGTTTTTGTGGGAAAAGAGTCGTGATCATAAGCGCGCGCGTGAGAACTGGCATAGTCTCGCCCAGGTGGTGCAGCGCGTCTGTCGTCACCAGCCGCTCAGAGAGGGTCATGCCGTATAACAGGCCGTGCAACGTATGGCGGGCAGTATCTTTGAACGCGCTCAGCTCCTTGCTGAGTTGTGTCTGTCCCGCACCATATGGCAGCGCGTCGATAAGCCCGCTTGTGTTATCAATCTGCTGCCTCAGTGTGGTCAGCGCCTGTTGATAAGCTGTGGCATGAGCTGGATTGGCCAGGTTCACCAGCGTATTCAACTGCTCACGAGCCTGTTGCAGACTCGCCTCGGCCTGCTCTTGCGGCGTCTCCGTTGCAGTTGCATTCACAACAGCCGGCGGATGGGGCACCAGGTGTTTCAAAAAAGAAAACGGGCTGGCGGCACTCGGTACCTGCGCTGCCATAACCGTTCCCAACGCCAGGAGCAAGCCGATCAGCAGGACCGCGCACGCCAGTTGCATACGCACCGAACGTGTGAAGAAGCGGCGTCGTCGGGTTGTGCTGCCTGCCTGCTGCTGGCTTGTGTGTGCTATAACCGCCTGTTCCAACTCCTGAGCAAAGGTTGAGTCGGTCTTGAAGTCGGGAGACGTGTGCAGATACTGTGCCAGCCCCAGAAGCTCCTCCATTTCCGGGTCTTGATCTCCCGGCAACGGCGAGCGAAACTGCTTGCGCTGAAAAAGAGATGGTGCTTCAAGGCGCTCGTTGAGACGTTCATGCCGTGGTTTCATGGGGCTTCCTCCTGGTGCAAAGAGAGTAGTGTGGGCAGCGCGTGATCTTTCGCTAAACGCAGCCGCAGGGAGCGCAGAGCACGAAATTGCAAGACTTTCACTGTGTTTTTCTGTTTGCCAACGAGACGCGCCACAGTTGGCAGATCATAGCCCAGAATGATGCGTCCGACCAGCACCTGGCGCTGATCTTCGCTGAGTGCATTGATCGCCTGCACAACGGCACGTAATTCCTCACGCGTCTCCGCCCGACTGGCAGGGTCGGCCTCGCGTTGGTTAGCCACTACCCTCTCAATTTCCCCGTTCTCTGCTTCAAGCGCAACCAGAACTGGCTGCTGCTCTCGCTTGCGATAATAGCCAGCCACGGTCACACGCGCGACCTGCATCAGCCAGGCGGCAAAACTTGCCTCATCAGTTGCGCGCACGCTCTTCATACCTTCAACCATCTTCAAAAAAACATCCGAGGTTAAATCCTCTGCTGTGCTACGATCCGGCACACGCGCTGAGATATACCCGAAGATCCACGGCAGAAAATGGCGATACAGCACACTGAGATCCTCTTTCTCACCATTTCTCGCACCATCAAGCACCAGACCAAAGGTCCGCGTGCTTCCCTGCGCGGGGGATACGTTTTCAGAGCTACGTTGCCAAGAAAATATCAAGAGTAGCTTCTCCCACAAACATGCCTGGTACTATTTCCTCAAGAGTATAGTTGCGCGACACGCGCGAACGGGTACACCTTCTACGAGTTTTTTTCAGCAGGCTGTACCCTTCCGAGCAGAAATCGCAACTATAGTAGCAGAGAGCGGATCGGTGTTGCAAGAGAAACATCGATCCGCGCACCCATACGCGGAGAGAAGCGGCGCCTTTTATTTCTTCTCTCCAAAAAACGGAAAGGGAATCATATGCGTATCTTCTATTTACGCGGGAAACTTCTTCATGGGAATGCAAATGTGTAGATCTGCCTCTTCGGTTACAGGCTGTGTGCAGAGTCATATTAGCATCACATCGCCCGTTATCCCAACCATACCACCCATTCCTACGCCGACCATTCCTGCTATCCCCACGCCGTAGGGGATAGGTGCCACGGGAAATTGATCGGTTATTGAGCGCACCCGGAAGGATAGGCGCCTGTCCTTCCGAGTGCTGCTATATTACTGTCCTACCAACACCTGAAACGTCATATGTACAGGCGACTGACCCGCTCGATCAATCTCCACTTGAAGCACCCACGCACCTGCCATCGAGAAGGCCTGCCGGGGCGTGAAGGTTGCCACATAGGTCGAGTTATTGCTCTGCACCGTTGAGTTAGCCACGCCCATGTTCATAATCTGCATGTTGATGCTCAGTTTGATGGTCGCATCGCTCACACCTTTGCCCTGCGCATCGCTCAAGGTGAGCTGCACGGTGTTGGTGACGCCCACGCGCGCTGGCAATACCTGGAGGGTCGCGCTGAGGCCCCCAGCCTGCTGCGTCTGGCTCGTCGGTGTGGGCGCGCCGGATGGAGGGGCAGCCAGGTTCGCAAGCGCGGAATAGTTCACATTGGGGAAAACCACGGGCGGCGCGAAAAAGTTCATCAGAGCCACGCAGAGCAACGTAGCAACGGCTAGAACGCTCAGGGTGTGCAGGGCGCGTGTAATCGTGCGTTCGGTGCGTTTGAGCGCGAATGTACGGGTGCGCCGCGCCGGTAGCTCGGCATCCACCACGGGCAGCAAGACGACCTGACGCTGCAACCTGGGCACGAGATAGAAGAGGATATAACCAGTAAAGATCAGCATAAGCAGGACGAGCGAGAGTCGCACCAATAAGGTGCGTCCATAGGGATCGCTCAGCAATTGCGTGGGCGCCTGAATGGTTGTCTCGCTCAGGAAAAGATCGCTGAGCAGCAGCAGGCCAATGGCAGTCAACAGCCAGGGCAGCGCGTATTTCAGCAGACGCACCAGCGTTTCCGCGCGGTGATCCGGGTCGGAACCCGGCAGAATTGGGAGCAGGACCAGACCTAGATAGGCCAGACAGCCAAACCAGATCCCCTGAGCTACCAGCCCCAGCCAGGTCAGCACGCCCGCGCTAATGGGCGGCGCTCCCAGTTGGGTGATCTCGTTCGAGAACGCCAGGCTCAGCATCACCAGACCGGCCAGCACCAGTTCGGCTATCATCTGCCAGCGCACAGGCGTGTGGCTGGGAAGTTCAATGGGACGAGTAATTTTAGGCAGCGTAGCCGTCGTACCACGCGCCGATGAGGAGATGGGCGCAGCCACAGCATCAGTAACCCTGGCCTGGGAGCGCGCAGGCAGCGGTGTGAGCGCGGGTTTCGCTGGCAGTTCCGGCGAAGTTTCTACGCGAGCCTGCTGGCGCAGTTGCCTGAACTGCTGACTGGTCCGACTGGATTTTGGCGTTGGGCCAGATGAGCCGTCCTGAAACTGATGCTGACGATACATCTGCCAGCCCAGCAACACCAGAGCCAGCGCAAGCAATCCTGCACGCACCAGCCAGAGCCAGCCATATGTTGTGTGCAACGCAAACCAGCCCAGCACATCCAGACTGATACCGCCGTTTCCCGCTGTCGAGGTAAATGTTGTAGTACGCAGAATCAGATTAATGATTTCACCGGCCAGCAGAGCCGCCAGGCAGAAAATCTGGAGGGGCACACTCTGTCTGCGCGTCTGCGCCAGAAAAGTCGCCGGGGCCGCGCGCGGTAGAATGAAATACTCGGTGACAAGGATGCCAACCCAGAAGAAGAGCGCGAGCAGGACCAGCCAGTTCCACGCCACGGCCAGTACTCCTTGCAGGTCGAGCTGCGGAAAATAGTTGCTGGTACTCGGCCCCAGCAGCGGGACGCCAGAAAATCCTAGACTGGATTGCCCCAGATTAAAGCCAATCAGCCCACTGCTCGTATGCCCATCCGTCAGCGAGAGCGCCGTCCAACGTACCTCATAGCCGCCCCGAGGCAATTTGCTGGCTGACAGCAACGCGGTATCCAATTCACGCGGGTTCTGCGCGTTAATACTGCTCTGCCCAGCATTCACCAGCAGCCCGCTGGCAGACGCGCTCGGCGGAAACGCGTACACCTTCGCCTGGCTAATCCCGGCAATCGGCGCATCAAAAAAGATCCGCACAGCCGTGGGAGCTTTCTGTATCGTCGAACCATCAATGGGGTCCGAGCCAATCACAAAAGCGTGGGCCGACGCGCTGGGGATATGCCCAACAAAAGGCAGCCAGCTCCCCATGAGAAGCAGGCTCGCACAACAGATAGCCAGCAAAACGCTCTTGCAATAGTGTCGCATGAATCTCCTCGTCGCTCATCCCGTCCCACTGATTGTACATCTGAACTATAGAGGGTGCAAGGGGGACAATATAAACAAGAAGGCTAAGATATAAAGGGGATCTCATGTTGTGAAATACCTCACAAAACGACGCGCTATGCCTTTCACACAGAACTCCTTCTCCAGGTGGAACGTTAGTATAGATATCAGTACCGTTTCAGATGTGTACTGAGCAGTGGACATACAAGAAAAAACGGAGAGCAGCAATCTATTCTTGGGAAGGATATAAAATAATGCATATAAAACACTCTATCATGAATATGGGCATGGCAATGCTGGCGTTTCTATGTGTAGCACTCGGACTGTGGGCATGCACAGCCGTGCCAGTGGCAGCCAATGGGACGCCTACCCCTGCTGCTACAACGGGCACCGCTGGCACGCCCGCTTCAGGCTCACCTACAGTGGGTACGTCTGGCGGCTGGAACTCCTTCATGCTGGCCTCGCAGACCGGGAGTCAGGGCCAGTATGTCGTACTCAACTCTAATCTCAGCGGCAAAAGTCAGGCGCTGACTCAGTATGTGGTGCCGAAGGCGCAGTTCGGGAGTATCGCGCCCAATGGCAAGGACGTGCTCTACCAGACGGCGCTGAACGATCACACACAGTACTACACCACCCTCGCGCCACGACCGGGAACGGGCTTTTTCTATGAGGTACATAATAGCGCTCCCAACTTCTCAGGGAACGCCATCTGGATGCCCGATAGCCGCCACGCGCTGGTGCTGAACCCACTGAGTGGCGTCTGGAGCGTCGATGTGCAGACGGGGCAGGCGCAAAAGGTCGTCTCGCTTCCCGTTTCCGGCCAGGGTGGGACGGTTGATGGTATCCAGCAGTTGCTAGCGTATCGCGATGGCTATATCTACTTCCAGGGCGGCGGCGGTGGTTACTGTATTGGCGCGATCTGCCGCTTGCAGATTAGCACGAGTCATCCGACGATCACGCAATACTCGGCCCGGCAGACTGGTAACTCCAACTTCCTGCTGAGTCCAGATGGTCGGACCATTTATTACTGCAACACTGGCCCTGCGGGTCAGGGCGGCCTCTATGTAGTCAATAGTGATGGCACGAACAGTCGCATTCTCCGCCAGAGTGCTACAGGCTCGGACTGCGGTTCGGCCTCACCGGTGGGCTTTGCGCAGGACAACGGCCTGGTTGCGGTCAACCACATCAATGGCAAGTTTGAGGTAGTTGAACTGGGTGCAACCCCGCAACAGGATCGCGTTCTGCTGGCGGACGCCGCTCCTGGCGCGACTTCGCTCTGTGTGCCGGGTAATACTAATGATCAGCCGTTTAGCCAGGATGTGTGTCCGGCGGAAATCGCCCTGTCTCCCTACGCCCACGGGCTTGTTGTGCAGGGCACCTTGCCCAATGGGACGTTACAACTCTGGGCGACAGATCTGACCAGCGGCAAACAACAGGTCATCAAGCCGACGAACAATAGTAGGAAACAGGTACAATTGCTTGGTTGGGACCAGCTCCCAGTTTGCTCAGGCGACAACAACTGCTAAACATGCGGCTCTGGACGTTTCCACGTGCCAGGCAGCCCCCACGATGCAGCAGTCTCCTACGATGCGGTAGCCCCCACGAGGCAGCAGTCTCCCACGATGCGGCAGCCCCCCATGGGCCGGCCCCCCACGAGCCCCACGGGCCAGGCGAGCTGGCCCGCTACGCGTGACGTATCAGCGAGGCAAGCTCGCCTGGCCTCAGCCCTGTGGACTGAGGCGTTTTCTGGAAGCACTTTCCAGTGGGTATGATAGAGGGCAAGCCCGCAGTCATGTCACGCGTAGTAGGCCACGTAGCCACAGTAGGGAATGATGCAGACAATCTTGTATTGGGGATAGACTCATTGACACAAGAGTCGCTTGTTTGCTAGATGGCCTTTCTCACTCTATCATCTTATAAGATTCATCGCGCTGATCGGCCAGGTTACGCGCGGCCATGCGCTCTATTCTGCTGGCCAGTGTATGCAGTTCGTCGCGCAGTTCGGGCGGGTTGAGCACGATGAAGGGATATGGCAGGTGGATGAGTAGATCGGTGGCCAACCAGTTCAGGTGGCCAACGGAACAGCGCATCATCACACCTTGCGCGGTCTCCTCAAGCATCGCGACGGCGGGCGAGATCCATTGTTGGGCATCGGATAGACTAGTTTCCAGAAGAATCTCGACTGGCCAGGTGGCGGGTGTGGTGGAGAGCGAACGCATGACATACTCGACGCAATCGAAGTCGAGCGGGCGCGTAAACGTCTCCTCACGTGTCTCGACAGCGCTGATGCGGTCCAGCCGGAAGACGCGCAGGCCCTGGCGCAGGTGGCAATAGCCGACGCTGTACCAGTAGCCGCCGCGATAGACCAGGCCGTAGACATCGACCTCGCGCGCGCTGCCCGTTCCCTGCCAGTCCTGATAGCGCAGATGCACGCGCTGCTCCTGCTGAGCCGCGCCACATAAGGTGAGCAGCATTTCGCTGGTGGGGTGTGTACTGGCTGGTGGAAAGGTCAGGCTGAGTGTCTCCTGCACAGCGCGCACGCGGTCCTTTAGCATGGGAGGCAGCACGCGCTCGATCTTCGCCAGGGCACCCTCAACGGCGGGCGCGGTGACGGTCAGGCCCAGGCGCCGGGCAGCCAGCAGACCCAGCGTCATGGCCAGTGCCTCCTCTTCAGTGAACATCAGCGGTGGTAACTGAAAGCCGGGGCGCAGCTGGTAGAAACCGTGACGTCCGCGCTCCGCCTCAATCGGGAAGCCTAGATCCTGCAACATCGTGATATAGCGACGCACCGTGCGCGTATTCACCTCCAGGCGCGCAGCCAGCTCCGGCCCGCTCAAACGCCGACGCGACTGCAACATCTCCAGAATAGTCAGGACACGCGTGGCTGGAAAATACATGGCTGGTTTCCTTTTTTTGTGATGATCGATAGCCTTTACTATAGGGCAAATACTAATCGCTTTTCTCGAAAAAGTCTACCACAAGTGAATCCGCTCTATAAGCCAAACAAGCCACCATATTACGTATGCAATGGGACCCCGATCACGACCCCTCCGGCGCGCCTCTTGCCCGCCGCG
>CAXUEY010000209.1:0-9550 GCA_964250225.1 uncultured Ktedonobacteraceae bacterium
CCTCCGCCTCCACCAAAGTCACCTCCACCTCCGCCCCAATCGTTGCGGTCGTATCCTTCACGCTCGCCAGCTTCTTTGCCCAGTTCATAGCCGATGAGGCCACCCGCCGCGGCACCCATACCACCAGCTGCCCAGGGATTCATGCCGCCCTGGTTGGGTGGACCGTAGTAGTTCCCCTGACCATAGTTCCCCTGGTTATAGGTATTCATAGGCTGCTGATACGGCATACTGGGGCGTCCCCAGCCGAACCTGCGGCGGCGCATCGCTACAAAGGCGACGAGAATGATGCCTACCAGTAGGAGACCAGCGCACAGCAGGGTTGTGGGTACGCCTGAGAAGCCATTTCCGCCACCGGAACCTAGAGCTTGGTGAATTGAATCAATCGAGGCCAGCGTAGCTCCTGTATAGTCACCGTTGTTAAAATGGCCGGAAAAAGCACTGACTGTAGAGCTAATTCCATCCTGTGAGAGCGGCACCCTCGATCCTCTAGCAACGTAGAGATGGTGGTGCACCGTATCGATGGCTATGACAATGCGATTTGGATTGCCATTCAGATGGCCAACGGTTGTATGATCAAACTCATCCTTACTTCCCGTGAACGTACTGGTGGTATACACATCGAGGGGATAGGAGAGGTCCGAGGCCGCGTTCTGGACGCGCGAAGCATCAAGGACATGTGCGTCATCGTACACGCGCACAGTGTTGTTGCCACCACAGGCGCTAATAGCCAGCAGACAGCAAACCAGGAGCAGCCCTGCCAGGAACTTTCCTGCCCTCCCTTTTTTCCATGTATCGTTTCTATATTTCAATTTCTTTTCCTCACCAAAAACCCGGATGACTAGAAGATGCCGATTCGCCCTTCTTCATCATCTACGTTCCACTACCCGGTTCAGTTACAGGAAACCGGGCAGTGGCGCTGAAATCTCAATCGGAATGAGGCGATTTTTGGAGAGAAAGCACATGCACAAGCAGCGTCCAGTTTCACGCCTTCATTCCCAGCATGAAACTGAACGCAAGCCGTTATCCTTAAAAATTCCCGCCACCACCACTATCACCGCCGAAGTCGTCACCACCACCAAAACCTCCGCCACCACCAAAACTTCCGCCTCCGCCGAAGCCACCGCCGCCAAAGCTACCGCCACCGCCGTAATCATCACCGCCATAATCGGCTCCGCCGGGACCAAAGCTCCCCCCGCCACCAGGCTCATCGCCACCAAAGCCTCCACCAGGGCCAAAGCTGCCTCCACTACCGGAGTCACCACCGCCAGGACCGAAGTTGCCACCCGCACCATAGTCACCACCGCCAGGGCCGAAATTGCCGCTATCATCGCGGGGTTCACCCTGCATTCTGCCCAGCTCATAGCCAGCCAGACCACCGGCTGCCGCGCCTAACCCACCAGCCATCCAGGGATTCACCCCGCCGCGCTGCATAGGAGGTCCATAGCCGCCCTGGGGACCATAGGGGCCATAACCACCCTGGGGGCCGTAGCCGCTGCCCTGATCGTAGGGATAGCCTGGCTGGGGTGGCTGCTGATAGGGGCCACCGGGCGCGCCAAAGCCACGTCGGTAGCCGTAGGCCGCGGGACGCCTGGCCCGTATCATAAAGAGCAAAAAAGCTACTATGAGCAGGGGCAGGCAGCCGAGCAAGACGGGCGAGAACGTGGGGCCGCGATTGGCCCCCAGCGCACCGTTCATCGAGTTGAGCGCGGCCACCGTCGCCCTGGTGTAGTCACCGTTGTTATAGTTCGCGGCAAAGCTACTAACCGCCTGTGAGGTGCTGCTACTGGTGAGAGGCACATTGGAGCCTCTGGCAATATACACGTAGTTGTGAGTTGTATCGATAGCCAGCACGATGCGGTTGGGATTACCGCCCAGTTTGGCTACGGCAGCACGCTGAAAATCGGCCTGGGTACCGGTAAAGTTATTCACCGTATAGACATCTACATTGTTCGGCAGAGTCGAGGCCGCGTGTTTTACCTGCGCGGTATTCAGCACGCGGGCATTGTCGTACACGCGCGCGGAATTGACGCCGCCGCAGGCACTCAGAGTCAGCACGCCCAAAAACAAAAGAAGTCCCAGCAGATAGCCTCTGGAACTTCTTCTCTTGAACAAAAAGCCAAATGCTTGCATTTTGATACCCTCTTCTCTATGCAGTACCCTGCGAGATTGCAGTATCCTCAATAGCTGGCAATGGCAGATGTACCGTATCGCTCTCATCCACGGGTCATTCTATACCTGGGAGGGTCACGAGAAATTAATTGGTTTGGTACCAGACAACGTAAACACGAGTTAACACAGGACGCCATTTCTAGTATACCTGCTCGCTTGTATCTGAACTGTAGCAGTACACGCCTGTAGCGTGTCTGCTCTATGAGGTGGGAAATCTATCGAGAGGGACGGGCAAAGAGAAAATTGCTCCAAACAAAAGAACCCACCAGTCAGTTGACGGTGGGTTCTTTTGTTTGGTTTGTCGAGTGCTACTCCTCGGTGAGTTTGCCGAGAGTAGAGCCGCTCAGCAAGACATCGAGGGTAGTCTTTTTCACGCGATACCCGCGGCGTTTGCCCAGGTGGGGCAGGGTCACGGCATCCAGGACACCGTTATTGATCCAGCGGCGCACGGTAGTGTCGTCCACGCGCAAGCGGCGAGCGACCTCGTGAATCGTCAGAAGATCATCCGCAGGTTGGTACGCGTAATTCTCTTCTTCTTTATCGATAACGGCTGTATTTTTTCGACGTGGCATGTTAATCCTCCTAGAGATAGAAACCGAAGAAACAGTTTCACCTTCCAAATTACTTTCGTTGCAGTACCCTCAACCATAATTGTATCCTAACCGGATACGTCCCAGGATGGTTTACTGCTTCTTATGCATAAGTATAATCCCTTTCTATGAACTGAAGCTGTGAGTTTCCTGAGATGTACCTGAGAATATAACACGAAGATAAATTTCACCCTATTAAGACCGGCTCTAACGTAAGCTCGGTAGTTTGCTTTTTTCTCTTAGATGAGAAAAGCAATCCCAAAAAGGCACACAAATATGTATAATAATGTAAGGTAAAGAAGAAGAGTTTTCAAAGGTGTTTTGGGAAAGCCTGTTGTTCCTCTGGGACGCATATGTTATAATCGCGAGGAAATAGAAAGGGATGCCGGGAATTCCAGGCGGTTCGTTGGTTTTTTCTAGAGAAGGAGATGCTTTTATGGCTGGCTGGCAGGAAGAACTGGCTGAGCTACTCCAGAGTCTGGGGGTGACGCAAGAAGAGCCGAGGACGAATGCTCGCCCCACAGGGAAGCCGATGCGCAGTGATGCCCGCTGGCACCTGCGTCCGGGCAGATCGGTGAAACACCTGACCGATGCCTTTCTCCCCGCTGATGACGTTAATGATGAGGCCGAGTCGTGGGTGATGGATCTGGATGCGATGCGTCGCGAGGTGGATTCGATTGTGCGGCAGGTGGTCCAGTTGATGCAGCGGGGTGACCTGGATCAGTCTTTTAAAGAGGATGTGATGGCGGTTCTGCGCGAACTGCGCCGCCGCCCAGAGACCATACAACAAACCTCGTCCGATAAACAGGCCTACTTAGAATCGGTCACCGCGATGTTACATTTCTGCCGTCTGGTCCTGCTCCTCAGCGAGACGGCGCTTGAAGATCTCTGAGTGCGTTTTTTCAGTATTTTTCGCACCAGCCAGCAGACGCAGCCGCCAGGCGCAACTGCTGGCTGGTGTGCTTCTTTTTCTCTGCTGTCGTGTTGGATTGCCTCTGTATACTCTTAAAAGATTGGCCGCGTGATAGAGATGTAGCTGAAAGGACAGACATCATGCAAACCGATATTTTGGAAAATCTCGATGCACTATCGCCAGAGTGTCGCCATGAGCTGAAGGGACAGATCAAACGAGTACAGGTGGAGGCCAGGCGCTTGAAAGAGCAGATGCGCCACCTGCGCAAGGCGGAACACGCTGAGCGAGCGCGTATGCAGCAGGTCGAGAAAGTAGAGCACGTTGAACGAGCACATGCCCACCAATTGCAGAAAGAAGCACGTGCCGAACAGAAAGCGAGAAAACACGCTTTGAAACAGATGGAGAAGGTATCCGATAAGGGCTGGAGGAAACGCGAGCGCACCAACGACGCGGAGTTTATCCCGATGGATGTTGCGCATAGGGAAGAGCGCAGGCCGGATTGGAATGAGCGCGCCGGTCGCGCCGCGCACAACGTCGCCGACTGGCGCGATGATACGGCTCACCACTTGCGCAAGCAGGGGCAGCAGCTCGCGCAACAGACAACCGATTGGCGCGATGGTACGACCCATCGTCTGTATAAACAGAGCCGGGAGGTCACACAACATATGGCCGAGTGGAAAGACGATCTCATCTATATGCTTCTGCGGCAGGGGCAGCATTTCCTCCAGAGTTTGATTGACCGCCGCGACGAGACCACACGTAGCCTGCGCAAACAGGGTCGCCAGTTGGGGCGCAATCTCTCTGACCGCACAGATGATGTGGCGTGGCAATTGCACAAACAGCGCCGCCATCTGGGACGCAACCTCAGCGAGCAGCGCGACGATGCCGCGCGCCATCTACGCAAACGCGGCAAAGAGTTGAATCGCAACCTCAGCGATCACAACACGCTCTGGTCAACCCTCGGCTTTGCAACGGGTCTGCTGGTCGCTGGTGGCGCAGTCTACTGGCTCATGAAACGCGTGCTCCACCACACCGAAGAGGTAGAAGAGCAGCAGATCGAGCTGCAGCGCCATGACACGCTGAATGGCATGGGGGTGAGCACCCGTGGAGGTGAGATCCGCTATAGCAGCCAGGGTGGCACAGCTGTGGCGACCAGGCGCACAACGCGCGCGGACCCGACAAGCAGGTTTGTCGGCGTGCTGAGCACCCTGCGCTACTATCCTCTCGAACTTCAGCCAGAGGCCAGCGAGCGTGACCTGGTCTTTTTTAGAAGCGAGGAAGATGCCAGGGCTGAGGGATTTGTTTCCGCCCGCTAAAATATCACGACAAAAAATCGTGCGCGGCTCGCGCACGATTTTTTGTGCTCTCTACGTGGGAAATAACGCCGCAGAGTTAGAGATCTGTTGGGTCTTTCTCGAATCCTTCGTTTACAATGCCGCGCTGGACCAGATAGCGCAAAAACTCCAGACGTTGTTGAGTGGTTGGAGTATGAGGAGGCCTTCCTCCAGAAGTGTTTGCCAGATCCGCTGAAGAAGCGGCGCTGGGAGGAAGATCCTCGGAACGAGGCTGCATTATACGTTCAGATCGACCTTCTAGCCTGGAAAGGCGCGGAGTCATGCCGGTCTGGGGAACGATCCCCTCTCTGGTTGAGCGGAAAGGCGTCTCTGGTATGGAATTCCAGGCCACCGGACTGGCGACAGGCTGGCGTTCCATCGACGTAGACTGTTTCCAGGGCCACCACGCGAACACTTTTTGTAGCCATCCCTTGATTGCTTGCGTGATCATCTTATATCTTGCCCTCGGTACACTAAGCACATACAACGTTACGAGTTCGGCACCTATGAAGAACAGTAGTCTACATAGAAATATGGTAGCACACAGGTAGAACCCCGTCAAACGCCCTTGCATTTTTGAACTGCCCATGACATAATCAAAAAGGTTTCGCCAGAAACCTGGCTGGTGAAGACTTTGGGCGTCGTGTTCCCCCTGGTTTTAGTATACTAGAGAGAACATAACAACGGAAGGCCTTCCCCAGATGTGGCGCGTTTTGTGAAAACTAGTCAAAATCAAAGAAAGGCAGGTGTCGGTTATGCAGGAAGATGTTCTTGGAACCCGACGAGCCGCCATCACAGAAACATACGTCAATTGCGCGCGGTGTGGAAAAGCGACACGTTTACGCTCTGCTCGCATGGTTCAGAGCGATGTGCTCTCTGAGAGCCATTCTGAGTTTGAATATCTTTGCCTGGACTGTCAAAAAGCGTTGGATGACGGCGAGAAAGATTTACCACTCACCTGAGCGAAACCAGCTTACAGACAAGCGCCGGGTTGCAGGGCAAAAGGTCTATCGCTCTCTACCACATTTGTCGCCTTTTGCCTTTTTCTTGCCAAATACTCCTATGACTTTGGGTTGATTGGGAGGAGTCAACTATGCGTATGCGTTATCGCTACGTAGCCTACCGCTATAGTGATGGATCACAACAGCAGCTGGATCGTCATTATCAGCAATTGGTGCAGGACGCACTCCGCCAGAGCCAGCAATCGTTGTTACGGCGTTCGATTACCTGGAGGCCTCTGGCCGACATTCACGAGTCGGCTGAGATGGTGATGGTAAAGATCGAACTGGCGGGCATGAAGGAAGAGGAGATCGAGGTTACTCTGTACGCGGATGCTCTCGTGGTGAGCGGTGAACGGCACGATGAGCAGAGGCCGGGCGCGGGCACCTCTTATTACGAGGCGCAGATCCGCTATGGCCCGTTCCGCGTGGAAGTCTTTATTCCTTCGCCGATAGATCGAGAAGCAGTCACGGCCCGCTATGAAAATGGCTTTCTCTGGGTAAACCTGCCTAAGCTGGTAAAGTGATGCACAGGATGAAAAAATGCTGGAAAAATGTTGTATGGAAGCAGAGAGAGATATGTGAAAAGGTTGCATGATGAGTACGCGAAACAATCGTAAACGGCAGAATCAGGAAGAGGTCGAGAACACTTCTTCTCTGACTCAAGAAGAGCGCGGGACCAGCCAGGTGGAGGAGCGGAAAGCGGAGAGGGCAGAGCAGGCAGAGAACGCGACCAGTCAGTTGGAAGAATCGCACAAAGCAGAGGACACGGCCAACCAGTTGGAAGAACCAAAAGAGGCAGAGCGCGCGACGGAGGAAAAACCCAAAGCGTCCAGGAAGCCGCGCAAACCGCGCAAACGCGCGCGTCCGCTACTGCAAGAGGATGAAGATATTTTTTCCGACGAGGTGCGGCATAGTTCCCACGAGGACGATGAGGAAGAGCATCTGTCAATTCCAGAGATCCTGCCGGTGCTCCCACTCAAAGATACGGTAGTCTATCCCTTCGCGGTGCAGCCGTTGGGCGTGGGCCAGGAGCGTTCGATCCGCCTGATCGATGATGTGATGCGCGGCAATCGGCTGGTGGTGCTGGTGGCGCAAAAATCGGCGGAAACCGAACTGGCGGGGCCGAAAGATATTTTCTCAATCGGCACCGTAGCGCGCATCGCGCGTATGATCCGCATGCCTGAAGGCACCATCCAGATCATTGTACAGGGTTTAGAGCGCGTGGAGATTGGCGAATTTACCCAGACCAGGCCCTATCTGGTCGCGCGTGTCAGCGTGAAGCCAGAGATCCAGGAATCCGACAAAGAGACCGAGGCCATCAAGCGCAATGTGGTGAACTACTTCCAACGCCTGGTAACGCTGGTGCAGAATGTGCCAGAGGGTGTCGCGGCTGCCACGCTCAATCTGGAGGAGCCGCGCCAGGTGGTCTATGTGATCGCGACCTTTGTACAGATGGAACTGGAGCTGCGCCAGAAGGTGCTGGAGCTGGATTCGGTACGCGCCAAACTGGAGCAGATGAGCAACTATCTGGCCCATGAGCTGGAGATTTTTGAGCTGGGCCGCAAGATCCAGACCAGCGCCCAGGAAGAGATGGGCAAGTTGCAGCGCGAATACCTGCTGCGCGAGCAGTTGAAGGCTATTCAGCGCGAACTGGGCGAGGAGAGCGAGGAGCAGGCGACGGTTAATGAGTTGCGCCAGAAAATCGAAGAGGCGCATATGCCCGAAGAGGCGCTCAAAGAGGCCAATCGCGAACTGGGCCGCTTAGAGAAACTGCCAACTGTCTCGCCCGAATACAGTATTATTCGCACCTACCTGGAACTGCTGGTCAGTCTGCCGTGGGACAGAAGCACGGGCGAGCGTATCGATGTGCCGCGCGCGCGCGAGGTGTTGGACCACGATCACTACGATCTGGAGAAGATCAAAGATCGCATCCTGGAATACCTGGCCGTGCGCCGCCTGAAAGAGGACCGCATCGCCGAACGGGTCGCGCGCGAAAGCGAGGCGGAGCACGAGCAGGAGGCGGGCGAGCCGCACACGTCGCAACCATTGCACTCGGCTGAGGCGACGCGCCAGATTAACCGCGAGCCGATTCTCTGTTTTGTGGGACCACCTGGAGTGGGCAAAACCTCGCTGGGGCAGTCGATTGCCCGCGCACTGGGCCGCAAGTTCGCGCGCCTGTCGCTGGGTGGTATTCGCGACGAGGCCGAGGTGCGTGGCCATCGCCGCACCTATATCGGGGCCATGCCGGGCCGCATTATCCAGACCCTGCGCCGCGTGGACTCCAACGACCCGGTGATTATGCTCGACGAGGTCGATAAAGTCGGCGCCGACTGGCGGGGTGATCCCTCCTCGGCCCTGCTGGAAGTGTTGGACCCGGAGCAGAACTACAATTTCCGCGACAACTACCTGGACCTGTCCTTCGATCTCTCACACGTGATGTTTATCGCTACGGCCAACGCCCTGGAGCCAATCCCAGCTCCCCTGCGTGACCGCATGGAGATCCTCACCCTCTCAGGCTATACTGAGGAGCAGAAGCTGCATATCGCGCGCAACTATCTGTTGCCCAAACAGCTTGAAGCCAACGGTTTGCACAAGGACGAACTGACGCTGGACGACGACACGCTCAGGCAGATCGCGCGCGATTACACGCGTGAGGCGGGTGTGCGTAACCTCGAACGCGAGGTCGGCTCGCTCTGCCGCAAGATCGCCAAGCAGATCGCCGAGGGCAAGGAGACGCCCATCCATGTCACCGCCGAGGCCCTGGCGGAGTATCTGGGGCGCCCGCGCTTCTTCGCGGAAGTGGCGGAGCGCATCGACAGACCGGGCATCGCCACAGGTCTGACGTGGACCCCCGTGGGCGGCGAGATCATCTTTATCGAGGCCGCGTCTATGCCCTCCAAAGAGAGCCAGTTGACCCTGACCGGCCAGTTGGGAGACGTGATGAAAGAATCGGCCATGACCGCGCTCAGCTATGTGCGCGCACATGCCGCTATGCTGGGCCTCTCCCAGAACGTTTTTGAGGGCCAGACCGTCCATATCCACGTTCCGGCGGGCGCAATCCCCAAAGATGGTCCATCAGCCGGTGTGACGATGGCCACCGTGCTCGTCTCCCTGGCCACGGGCCACAACGTGCGCTCAGACGTAGCCATGACCGGTGAGATCACCCTGCGCGGCAAAGTCATGCCCATCGGCGGCGTCAAAGAGAAAGTCCTGGCCGCTTATCGCTCAGGCATTCGCACGGTCATCCTGCCCAAGAAAAATGAGCAGGATCTACTGGAAGACCTGCCCAAAGAACTGCGCGAGCAGATGCACTTTGTCTTCGCCGACGAGGTTCGCGACGTGCTGGAGACCGCCATCGAAGGCTACGCCGAAATCGCCCCGCGCCAGGAGATCAGTAGCAACGGTCATACTCAGCCCAGACGCAAAAAAGGTGAGAAACCTGAAAAGGCTGATAAAGCCGCCGCGAAAGCACCATGATCTTTTTCTCATCGAGCGGTGGGGATTAGCCATACCACGTTTTTTCCCACCCCGGCTGGTGTTTTG
>CAXUEY010000210.1:0-9532 GCA_964250225.1 uncultured Ktedonobacteraceae bacterium
AATTTATATTCGCCGCGCGATGGTGTAATAACAAAAGCTCCACAATCAATCAAGGTGATCAAACCACCTTCATTCATTGTCGAGCTTTTCCCGTCACGGCACAGAAGGCGCACGTCGCCGCAATGCTCGTCACTTGCGAACTCCGCACATTTGACCCATATGAGACCACCCATCTCTCCCGGTACCATTGCGGCCACTCACCAAACCGTCTATAATAGTAGCGCACGCATGACTTCTGGCGGACCAGCAAGTCCCTTTTTTGTGGCGTGTGGTTAGTGATTGAGGAAGTATCGTTTTTTCATGCAATATAAGCGCACAACTCTCGACAACGGCCTGCGTCTGCTGACAGCCCCCATGCCAGGCATGCGTTCTGCCAGCATCGCTCTTTTTTTCACCGTTGGTTCGCGCTACGAGAGCCGTCCCCTCGCGGGAGTCTCCCACTTTATTGAACATATGCTATTCAAAGGTACGCGGCAGTACCCAACAGCGCGGCACATCTCCGAAGCCATTGAGGGCATCGGCGGGATGTTTAACGGCAGCACCAGCAAAGAACTCACCAGCTATACGGCGCGTGTGCCGGGCGAGCATCTCGCTGAGGTGATGCGCGTATTGGCCGATATGGTACGCCAGCCGCTTTTTGAGCCGGAAGAGATCGAAAAAGAACGCCACGTGATTACCGAGGAATTGCGCTCCACAAAGGACGATCCACAGGAATGGGTCGGCTTGCTCATCGATGAAACGATGTGGCCGAATCTGGAGTTGGGACGCGATGACGCGGGCTTTGAGGAGACGGTGGCCAGGCTCCAGCGCGAACAGATGCTGACCTACTTTGATGAATATTATCGCCCCAACGAGCTGGTCATCAGCATTGCGGGCAATATCGATGAGGCGCGCACCCTCGATCTGGTGCAGGAACTCTTTGGCGATTGGCAGCCAGGCACACCGGGCCGCTATAGTCCGTGCCCGCCGCCGCTCGATACCAATCCCGTGGCAATCATCGATAAACATACGGAACAGATCAATCTCTGTCTGGGCACACTGGGAATATCGTATGCATCGCCTGATTATTATGCATTTATGCTGACAAACGCGATCCTGGGTGATGGCATGAGTTCGCGGCTCTTTCAGACGATTCGGGAAGAACAGGGCCTGGCGTATGATATTGGCAGCTATTTCAGCAGTTATAGCGAAACCGGAAACTTTGTGGTCAGCGCGGGCATCGATCCCACGCAAACAGAGGCAGCGCTGCGGGCCATTATCTCAGAACTCAACCTGCTCTGTGAAACACCGGTTGCGCCCGCTGAATTGGCGCGCATCAAAGCCTACATTCGGGGAAGCATGCTGCTGGGTATGGAAGGGACGCACCAGGTTGCCTCGTGGCTGGGCAGCCAGGAGAGCCTGCGGAGTGATATCTTAGATATTGATAAAATGGTTGCTCTGGTCGAGGCTGTGTCCGCGCAGGATATTCAGCGCATAGCACAGACCTGTTTCGCGCCCCAGTGGCGCCGCCTGGCCATTATCGGCCCGTGTAAAACACGGCAAGCAGAACGTTTGGGAAAAATGCTCCAGAATGGATTGTAATAATGCGCTCGTGCTCGTCTATGCAGGGGCGAAAGAGGAGAATCTGGTTTTATGACGCAAACAACGCTTCGTGAATATCTACGCACGACAGAGGATGCCATCAGTTCTGGCCGCATCGACGAGGCTATGGCTAACTGCCAGAATGTCCTCACCTCCTTTCCAGAGGCACTCGAAGCGCAACACCTGCTTGGAGAGGTTTACCTGGCGCAGGGGCAACTGGAAGAGGCACAACAAACCTTTGAATGGATTCTGACCAACGACCCGGAAAATGTGATCGTGTATTGTGATCGCGCCCTGATTAGTGAGCGCACCTCGGATATCGATACCGCGCTCGACTGTTATCAACAGGCCTATGAACTGAGCCGGGGCAACGCCAATATTCGCCAGGAGTTTAACCAGCTCAGCGCCAGAGCGGGACAGCCGGAGTTTATGTTCTCGCGCGCTGGCCTGGCTCGCCTGTATATGCGCGGCAACCTGTTGACCCAGGCTATTCAGGAATGGGAGGCTGTCCTGGCGATCAGCCCGGAGCGCCTGGATGCGCGCCTGGGCCTGATCGAGACGTACTGGCGCGAAGGTCTTTTCGATAAGGCCGAGCAACTCGCGACCCAGATTCTGGAGGAGATCCCCACCTGTCTCAAAGCGCTACTTTACCTGGCACATATCGTTTCCATCTCGAATATCACGCATGCCAGAGACCTTGTGCGGCGCGCCGAAACCCTGGACCCCGAACTGCGTATGGCTCAGGAGATTTTTGCTGAGCTGTTCGCCAATCAGCCCAATGACCCTTTCCTGCGCCTGATCCAGAAAGAGCCGATCCTGCTGGAAAACGGGGTGCCGATCAACAGGCCGCTCGCTCCTGCCCCTACACCCGTTGCACCTGTAGAGCAGCCCGCGCCAAACCAGAGCACGCCTTTCCTGGGCATTCCGTCGGCCAGCCCGCTGCCCCCAACTCCATCTGGCGCCGACTGGAACGTCGGCACCCAGGCACCATCTGGGGCAAATTGGAGCAATGGGGTCAAAGCACCGTCCGGCGCCGACTGGACGCAGAATCAGAGCGAACCAGCGCTATCGTCCAGGCAGGAGCAACTGGAGCCATTGGCAGCCGCCGCACAAGGAGAACAGAGAGAACAGCCCTGGTATGAGCACAATCAGTATGCGGCGGCCAGCGCTGCCCCAACACCAAACTGGGAAAACCTGCCGGACGCCAGCGCGGATCAGCAGCGCTGGGACGTTGGGGAGCAGGAGCAAGAAGAAGAGCAGGCTGCGCAGCCCGATTGGTTGAATACGCTGGCCAGAAACGAACAGGCTGCACCAGAAATAGTGCCCACCGAGCCGGAACCAACACCGTTTGCGCGTCCTCAAGCAGCCCAACAGGAAGAGGCAATGCCGTTCTTCTTCTCGGCTGAAAATGAAGAGGGCGACGGTGGCACAAACTGGCCCGCGTGGCTGAAATCGCTGGGCGCGGAAAGTCTGGAGCCAGATGCCTCCGCTGAGCTTCCGCAACAGAACGCTCCGGCTTCCACAAAACCTGAGGAATACACCGGTCAAGCAGCCCGTGAAGCCGATCCGTGGGCTGAGATCCCCACGAGCAACTCCAGCCAGCCTGACTGGATGCACCAGCTTACCACGCCTGCCCATGACAATGAGCCAGCCCAACCTGCCTGGATGAACCAGTTCTCTACACCCGCCAATGAGCCGACTCAACCAGACTGGATGCAGCAGTTCTCTTCGCCTGTCAGCGAGCCTGCTCAACCTGCCTGGATGAACCAGTTCGCGGCGAGCGCAGAAAGCCAGCCAGCGGCGACACCTATGCCTGCGCCTATGGCCGAGCAGGAACAGCGCTATATCGCCTCACTGGAGGACCTGGAAAAAAGCTTGCAGGCGCAGGGGTTTGCACCTCTGGCCCCCGGTTCCCTGGCCTCAATTGCCCAGTCTCAGACGAGCGCATCCGCTCCGGCTCAGCCACAGGAGCAGCCATCGCTCTCCTCAGCCCTGGCTCAGCTTGGCAACTTCTCACAGCCACCCGTAGCTCCGACAGCGTCCGGCGAGCCGTGGTGGAACAGCATGCTCGCGCAGTCGCCAGAACAACCGACCCAGGCTCAGGTCAGCTCGCCCAGCTCGCCCGCACCTGATCCATTCGCGGCCCTGAGCGCTCACCCTTCCCTGGAAGCGACGTCGCCTATGCCAGCTCTGCCCGCGACTCCGGCTCCGACTCCGCTGGCCCCAACGCCTTTCCAGCCGAGCACGAACCAGACTCCTGCGACGCATAACCCGCCGCTGACACCCACCTATCGCTCCGATGCCTTGCTCGACAGTGATCTGGAAACTACGATGAAACGGCCAGCCGTGCAACTTCAGCCGATGCAGGCAGGTGATCGGCCCTATCCCAACGGCAAAGGCTATGCCAGCGAGCGCCCACCCGTCGAACATGGCGACGACAGCAAAATGAGCAATCGCGAGCGTCTTGTGCGCGGCTACCAATCTCAGTTATCAGGCGCCTATGACGAGGCCATGAGTGACTATCGCCTGATCATTCGCAACGCTCCTGAGCTGCTGGACGATGTGATCAGCAATATGCGCGCCCTGCTCAAGTTCAATCCGCGCTTCTCAGTAGGCTACCGCGTCCTGGGGGATGCCTATATGCGCAAGGGGGAGTATCTCCAGGCGATGGAATCTTACAACAAAGCGTTGACGATGGCCAAGAAAACCAGAAGCTAGCACCCACCAAACTGGCTATCAAGTTGAGACAATCTGAGTCAGGACATATAATAAGACACAACAAGACCTGATGCCTGCTCTCCTACTTGCAAGAGAGCAATGCAGCAAATATAAGGAGCCGTCATGGACAGTATTCTACAGCGCTTAACCGAACTGAACGATATCGTCGATGCCATCCTCATAGGAAAGGATGGGCTAATCGTAGCGGGGGCATTGCAAGGAGACGATGAAGAGATGTTGGGGGCGATGTCGGCGGCGGTCTTCGGCTCTATCGCCAGCTTTACCACGCAGGTCAATAACGGCGAGATGCATCACGCGATCATCGAAACAGAAAAAGGCACGATCCAGTTTGCGGAAGCAGGCGAACTGATCCTGGTCGTCACCACGCATGGCACCGGCAATATGGGCCGTGTGCGCACCGAAATGAAAAAAGCCTGCCACCAGTTCGCTGAATTGGTGGCAGCCTACTAAATAGAAAACGGGAGTTGCATCCTTTCATGGAACGGACACTGATTATCGTAAAACCTGAAGGCGTCCAGCGCGGACTCGTAGGCAACGTCATCACACGCTTTGAGCAGCGCGGCCTCAAACTGGTGGGCCTCAAGCTAATGCACATCACACCAGAACTGGCCGAGCGGCACTATGGCGTTCACAAAGGCAAACCTTTCTTCAATGGCCTGGTCAAACACATCACTTCCAGCCCAGTGGTTGTGGGCGTGGTTGAAGGCCCCAAGGCGATCAGCGTGGTGCGCACCACAATGGGCGCCACGAACGCTGCCGAGGCCATCCCCGGCACCATTCGCGGTGACTATGCCCTGGAGATCGGTTTCAACATTATCCACGGTTCTGACGGCCCCGAAACGGCAGCCCAAGAGATTAACCTGTTCTTCCAACCGGAAGAGCTGGCCACGTATCAACTCGCGGCAGAGCAATGGGTCTACGAGGTCTAAAAAAGAGGCGTGGAAAAGCAAATCACGCATGGATGCCAGCGGTTTTCGACTGCTGGCATTCTCTGCTTAACGAGTAGCAGATGAGGGAGAGTGGTCAGCCGTTTTCGGTGAGGGTTCGTTGGCCGTCAGACGCCAGCAGCCCGTCTTGCTATGCATGCACTTATCCTGCTCTTCCCAGCTCACAGGCGGCGTGCCCTGCATGCAGAAAACCTGGTACATTGGCTCTCCGGCAGCGGCATCGTTGCAAGGGAACCAGCGTTCGCGATAGAATGGGCAGGCATTTTTATGTTTGCGCCAATTTGAATTTTCAGATGGATGTATATCGATTGTCCCAGCCACAAACATTCCTTCCTGAAGTGTGAACCACCGCGCTATGCGGTACAATGTTGTTGTCAGTAGTATACCATATCTCTGGCAGAAATTCCGCGCCGTTCTCAGCGAATGTCCGCTTTTTCTTGCAATCACATACCTTACGAGCAAATCTAACTATTCTGGAGAAGCCCTTGATTGAGCAAAAACCTGAGACTCTAACTGAAACCCTGGCTGAAAATCCGAACCGCGTTCCCTGGAGCGGGCAGCAAACCTTTCGCGCCGTCCTGTTGACCCTCATTCCCTGGGTGGCCTTGAATCTTTTCCTAAATTCACTGGGGAACACGACGCCCTCGAATCAAGTACTGACCGTGGCCCAGGATTTAACCGGGGCTATCGTAGCGTTTATCTTCACGGCCCTGATTGAGGGAGCTTTCTTGCTCGCCCCTTTCTACTATACCAGGCTGGCAGTGCAAGCGCTCAAAGAAGCGGTACCCGCAGGCTTGCACGCGATTTCCGAAGCCCTGGGCCTGCGCCGTTTTAATCTCGCGCGCATGCTGCCCTGGATCATCGGCCTGATGGTGCTGATCTTCGCCTTCGACGAATTCTACACCTTCGCGACGAACTTTCTGCATATCCAGATCATGACCAACGATCAGGTGGTGCTGCAACAGAGCAAATTTGCGCCCCTGACAACCTATGGTGTGCTGCTCGGCTCTATCCTGATCGCCCCGTTCTGCGAAGAGCTGTTCTTCCGTGGGTTTGTGCTGCCCGGCCTGCTCAAAGAGATGTCGCCCATCTGGGCCGTGCTCATCAGCTCCGCGCTCTTCGCCATTGCACACGTCGATCCCGGCTCGTTTCTGCCGCTCTTTGCCATTGGCATCGCTCTGGGCTTTCTACGTCTGCGTAGCGGCTCGACCTGGGCAGGCATCTGCTTACATATGCTCAACAACACGCTGGCCGCGACACTCATCATTTTAGCGATGCATGGCATCAGCTTGCCATTCTAGGGAAAAGGAGGTCCACCTATGGCACCGTTGTTCGTCCTGGTTCACAGCCCACTCGTCGGCCCACTCACCTGGATGCCGGTCGCTGACCATTTGCACGCGCAGGGGCAGCAGGTAATCGTACCGAATATAGTGCAGGGCGAAACACAACCCGCCATCTACTGGGAACAGCACGCCCAGGCCGTGCAGCAGGCGCTCAGGCCCGTCCCGGAGGAGCAGCCATTGGTGCTAGTGGGGCATAGCGGTGCAGGCCCACTTCTGCCAGCCATCAGCATGCTTGCGGGTCATCCGATCTCGGCCCACCTCTTTGTGGACGCGAGTTTGCCGCATGCTGGACTGAGCCGCCTGGCTGAAATGGAGCAGACGGTGCCGGAACTGGGCCAGGAGTTGCGCGTAGATCTGCAAGCTGGAGGTCGCTATCCCACCTGGAGCGACGCTGACCTGCGCGAACTGATCCCCGATGAGCGCCTCAGAAGCGGCTTGTTGGCAGAGATGCGACCACGTGGACTGGATTTCTTTAGCGAACTGCTGCCAATGGTCGAGGAATGGCCCGACGCGCCCTGCGGGTATCTCCAACTCAGCGAGGCGTATGCCTGGCAGTCTCAGCAGGCCCGGCTCAGAAACTGGCCCTGCTGGGAGATCGACGCCGGCCACTTCCATATGCTGGTCGAACCCGCCAGGGTGGCCGACCTGCTAATCGAGATGCTGCACACCCTGACAGGTACTCTGTAACCACGTCTCCACAACTCAAAGCGGGAATGTTACAACGCAGTCCGCTATTTTTTGCGCCGATCCTCGACACGCGCGCTGGCAGTCTTCGACTCGCCGCCTGAGGCGCGTGGCAAACTCTCGGCCAGCACCAGTTCTACTCTAGGCGAGTTGCTGGTCACGGTCTTGACTGATTCGGCCATCGCGCGAGCAAGATACTGCACACGTGCCTCATCTTCCAGCAATGACGATTCTTTGACCTCGACCTTGAGATCAAAGGTATCCAGACCGTCGCGTTTATCGACGATGATACGAAAATTGGAGCCGGTCTCCGGGAATTTCACCAGGGCCGCCTCGACCTGGCTGGGAAAGACGATCAGGCCGCGAATCGAGACCGCGTCGTCGCTGCGTCCCTTGATCGCGCCAATCTTGGGATGGGTGCGACCACACGCGCAGCGTTCCTCCCACCACAAGCGCGAGAGATCCCGGCTGCGATAACGGATCATCGCCGTACCCTCGGCGCTCAGCCACGTCCAGACCAGCTCGCCGTCCTGACCCTCCGGCACCCACGCGCCGGTCTCTGGATCAATACACTCCACCAGAAAGGCATCGGCCCAGGCGTGCATGCCGTCGCGCGTCTCGCATTCACAGGTCATGCCAGGGCCAAGCAACTCGGTCATGCCAAACTCATCATAGGCGATGATCCCAAACAACTCCTCCAGTTTCAGACGCGTCTCCCACGGCCACGGTTCCGCGCCAAATAGCCCAATCTTCAGCTTTGTCGCTGCGAAGTTTACGCCGCGCTCGCGTGCCTTGTTGCCCACGTACAGGCCAACCGAAGGCGTCATACACAGACCGGTCACGCCAAAATCAACGATAAAATCCAGCATGCGATCATACTGGCGCGCATCTGATCCCAGCGGAATGGTCAGCATATTCATGGCCATCGCCCCATAGTGAAAACCAAAGCCGCCCGTAGCTAGGCCGTAGCCGTAGCAATTCAGCAGGATATCGCCGGGCCGAAAACCCGTCATCCACAGCTCGCGCGCGTTCAGCTCGCTCCAATACTCAATGTCCCTTCTCGTGGCAAAGACCGGCACACTCTTGCCCGTTGTACCGCTGGTGGCGTGCAGTTCCAATGCACCGCCATCGTCCCCAGGCCGCTTCAAAGCCATGCCATAAGGATACGCCTCGCGTACCGTCTTCTTCTCCAAAAAGGGCAGCTTCTGAATATCTTCCAGAGCGCGAATATCCGAAGGTTGCACGCCCGCCTCATCGTACAGACGCCGATAAAACGGGTTCTGGTTATACGCGCGCTCGACAAGCGCCTGGAGCTGCTTTAACTGTAAGCTCTGCAAGCTGCTTTTGTCGAGCGTCTCCATCTCTTCATTAAAATATCTACAATCACTCATCACACATCCATCCTCATCCAAAACGTCTTCTCAATGCTCTATGCGTTCTGCATATGGCACTTCTATTGTAGCATTCCCGAGGGAAATGGAGAAATCGCGACGCATGTTTGCGTGCTCACATGTTTGGATTATCTGAGTTTTGCCTACAGTAGCGTCGGACTACATGCCAGCCCCGCGTGCAAGCCTGCGTCCCCTGAATACAAAAAAGAGGCTACTTCCTACCAATATGAGGGCAATGCATAACAATACTAAGCGCACAATCGACCATACTATCTCGGTAAAAGATAAAAACATACTGATGCCAACAAGTATAAATACAGGTGAAAGGTGAAGCATCCCCACACTTTTCAGTACCGGTGGGCAGCTATACCAGGAAACAACGTGCCCTTCTGCCGGTACTTCTCGCATCTTTCGCAGCGCTCCTAATAAATCAAGCCCACTTGCGATACCCACGCCAATTGCTGCTACTATGACAACGATGCCCAATCCATACAATGTATATTGGAGGACCATTTCTACCATTTCTTCTTCTGCTCCTATTTCTGCGACTGCACGTAGCGTTATCTGGGCATGAGTTGAAAACTCCAGAAAGTTCCTCATGGCACCAGCTTTTACAATCCACTATGTCCACTGCGTATTGCCGCTAAATGATAGAATAGAGAAAACATCCTTGTCCTCAGAAACGCTAAAGGAGTACGCATATGCCACACAAGATGACCCCTGATGACGCTTACGCCGCTCCCATTGAAGAGCTGGATCTCAAAGTTCGCCTCTATAATTGCTTGAAGCGCAGCCAGATCAACAAAGTGGGTCAACTGCTCTCCATGCGCCGCGAGGAGATTCTTGC
>CAXUEY010000211.1:0-9462 GCA_964250225.1 uncultured Ktedonobacteraceae bacterium
CACCCTCGCCAATGGTCTCTCGGCATTCTACAACGATCTGGCCGCGCATGGCAAGGCAGACAATGTGATCGTCATGACCTGGTCCGAGTTTGGACGGCGCGTCGAAGAGAACGCCAGCCAGGGCACCGACCACGGCACAGCCGCGCCGCTGTTCGTGATGGGCAACGCCATCAACAAGGGCATCTTCGGCGAGCCGCCCAGCCTGAGCAGCCTGGACACCAACGGCAACCTCAAGTACACTGTCGATTTCCGTTCGGTCTACGCCACCGTGCTTGATCGTTGGATGGGGGCTTCGTCGCACGATGTGCTGGGCACCGACTGCGGTGCAAAAAATACCCACCCCCCCCCAACCCCCTTGCATGGTTGCCCCTTGCGCCACGCGGACGGGGGCGTTCACGGGCGCCCCGATCCGCTTGTTGTATGTCGCTCTTCAGGGGCGCCGGGGGCAAGTTGGGTCATGGTGTAGACGTGGGGACGCCGGAGGCAAGCGCCGGCGCTACACGCAAGGGGATGATGGGTAAACCTCTTGCATCTATCAGGACCAGCGGAGTACAATACTATGCAACCTGCACAAGCAAGTCGCTAGCTCAGAAAGGAACAGACTCGACCTATGGGCACGACACAGATCGCGGCGGCCCTTTTCCAAGTGCAACAACTCGACCTTGAGATGGATCGTCTCACCGCCGAGCAACAGGCGCTGACCAGTGCATTGCAAAACGACGGCAGCGTGAAAAAAGCGCGTGCCGAACACACCCTCGCCCAGCGCCAACTCACACAGGGTCTCCAGGCGCAGAAAGACGCCGAAGCAACGCTGGCGGACCTGGTGCAGCGGCTCAAGCACCACGAACTGCGTTTGTATAGCGGCAACGTGACCAATCCCAAAGAGTTAGCCAGCATCCAGCAAGAGGTGCAATACCTGCGCACCCAGCAAGCGCGCCAGGAAGAGACGGTCCTGGAAGCGATGGAGAGTGCCGAGACGCTGAGCGCGGACGTTGAGCACAAAGCCAGCGCGCTCAGCGAATCCGAGCGCGCCTGGGAGACCACCAACGCAGCGGGAATAGCCAAACGCGAGCAACTAGAAGCCCGGCTGCAAGAGCTGCGCACCCAGAAAAACGCGCAGGCCACCAGCCTGGACGCGGGACTGCTCAAACGCTACGAAGGCATGCGCAAGACAAAGCAGGGACACGTCGTCTCAAAGGTCGAGCAGAACTCCTGCCAGTGGTGCCGCGTCATCCTCACCCCCAGCGAATTACAACGCGTGCGCATCAGCTCAGAATTGCAAACGTGCAGCAATTGTGGGCGCATTTTGTATTATGACCGCTAATCAGAGAAACGAGGTGCTTGCGTTATCAGCGCTCTTGTAGCTCCTCAAAACATCTGCGGGCCAGAGATGCAATCTCCGCACTGACGACCCAGCGGTTCTGAAGTCGTGCCAGACGTCGCTCCATACCTTGCACCCAGGCCGTCGAGCGTACCTCGTCCTGGAGCGCCTGGGTAAAATGGAGCGCGCCAATAAAGATGGTTCCGAAACGCAGCGCATCGGGTAAGATGTCCAGCTCAGTGGAGGTGGGTACACGCTGCCGAGCATATCCATCTACCACGGCGGCAATACGCTGTACATCCGGCTGGATATGCCAGGCCAGGGGAATGGCAGGAGGCAGATCGCTATCCAGATGGCATTCGAGCAAAAGTCGTCCCAGGTCAAGGATAGCAGGCCCCCATCCACTGACATCCCAATCGATGAGAACGACCTGGCCTGTTGGGGTTTGCACCGCATTAGCTGCCCAGACATCCCCATGAATCACCGTCCGAGAGAGATCCCGGCACTGCTGGAGCCGCTGAAGGGATTGAGAAAATCCCGCGTGAAGATCCCTCCATTCTGCTGGCAAGCGGGGTTCGACGGATGCGAGATGCGCCTGCACCGTAGAAAACGCATATTCTGTATATCCCTCTTCAAGAGAAGACTCAGAGAGTTGATGCAGCGTTACCGCCTCCAGAGTGTCGTATGCCTGGAGCAGAGTGATGAAGAACGTCGTCTCATGCATGATGCTGATTTACCTTTCGCTTTTTGTGAGAGTATACCCACAACCAGGTAAAAAAACACCGGCCATACGAACGATGTATCTGCTGGACGCTTATGATATGCTTAAAGCAGATGAGGCGCCCATGTTATCTTAACCCCATCGGTTTATCCTGCAACTGTCATTCCCACACAGGCATGAAAAAGATCAGCTACTGCGACATCCAGCGGCGCGCGCCTTTACAAAGAGATGTTTCCTTTCCGAACCGTAAGCACCTCATTTTCCAGCAGCAGAATAATGGTCACCATGTCAGATTTTTGTTCTAAAAACCATTGATTATTGGGATTTGCCTAGTATAATACTATGTATATTAAAAATGACATCGAATTGTGTAGCACAAGAAATGATGTAAGGTAGAGTGAGCAAATTTATGAGTGATAGAACTAGAAGACAGCATGCTGCAAATCGTCGGAGAGCTGATGATCCTCGACCAGAGTGGCGTTTTCAGCAACCTGGAGAAAGTCGCAAAGAATATTTGAGGCGCTATCAACGGGAGTATCATAAGACATTGCAAGTGGAAATTGCCAAATGTGATGTGCTTTGTGGTAACTGCCACGCGGTAGAGACACAGCAGCAGCGCTACAAGAGCTGATGAAACAAAATAGGGCCAATTTCCATTGGATACAGTGGGAACAAATAAAGGAGCTTTACGCCTTGAACCCACTCAAAAATCAGAAGTGAGCAACAAAAAAGCCGGTGATCGGATTTGAACCGATGACCCTCGCTTTACAAGAGCGACGCTCTGCCACTGAGCTACACCGGCTGGCTCATCTCATACGCTCTGCGGCGCAATCGACGTGTACGCCCATAGTATATCGCATCATGTCAAGGGGGCGTTGAAGCTATCTCGCACGTAAGGGAAGCAGGACACGCGTTTCTGAAACTCAGGCTAATGTTGGCTTAACCCTGCTAAAGCGCAGGCGCGATAATCATTGAGAGAAAGCGTTCCTCATTCTGGGGAGTTGGCTCGGTTTGCTCCTGGCTCTCAAACAGGTCCGGCAGCGAGCCATGCGAGGCATCAGATATGGGGATTTGCGCCAACGGCGAGTCACCGACTATCGCTCAGCCTTTATTCCAGTTGTGCCACTGGTTTGCCTGGTGCTCATGTGCATCGAGACGATCCTGGTTGCCCCATATCTGGGAATATCTGCCCATGTACAATGGTTGAATACTGTTTTTGCGCTACCTTTATGGGCAATCTGGGTAATCCCTCTGGTGATGACGCTGATGCTCATAATAGCAGAGGTGGTGATGACGCGAGTGGTGAGATTTCCGCGCCTGCTGGCCACCCTTGCTCCTGAAATAGCGCGTGAACTTGATGATTTGCTGCGTGCAATCCTTGTCGGTTGGTTGCTATTCGTAGAATTCGCAACCATTGCTACTTTTATGTGGGCGCAAAATACTTTCTTGAATATGAGCATTACATACTTGCACCAGGAATTACCAGTGTTTCCGAGTATACTGATGATGTTTAACTACCTGTGTGGTCTGGCAATGTTGTTTGCAGGTATCTTTATCTCCACTCGTCGTGGTCGCTTGGGAGGACACATTTCACGCCAGCGCCAGCAAGAAAACGTGGAGATTGCGTGATGGGCATGCCACTGCTGATTGTGAATCACCAGAGCAGCGTGCCGCCATACGAGCAGATCAGCTTGCAGATACGCGTGTTGATCGCCGCCCAGCAGATAGCGCCAGATATGGCCTTACCACCTGTGCGCCAGTTAGCTGAGGATCTGGATGTGGCTCCTAATACTGTGATTCGCGCCTATGATGAGCTAGAGCGCGAAGGGTGGGTAGTCAGATCGGCACGCAAAAGTGTTGCCGTCGCCCCCTATCCACCATCCGTTCATGAAGTGCGCAAACAACGCCTGGAACAGGCGGTAGCAGCTCTTCTGGAGGTGACGTGCCTGCTCCAGATCAACCCGGCAGAGGTTTATACAGAAATTGAACGCCAGATGAGCGTACAACAGCAGTACATTGAGGAGATTTGATAGCGTTTTTCACATATTCTGGCGTCTATGGCTAATAGACGCCAGAATATGTGAAATGTTGCAGAAAAGCAGGCCTTATCAGCCCTGCATATCCGCTCTACCTACCCACAAGTGCCGCATCTCCTCACACGTTGCCAGCAGTTCGCTCAGCGTCCCCTCAGCCTCGATCTGCCCATCTTTCAGGACGAGGATGTGGTCGGCGCGGCGTAGAGCTGCTTCGCGATGGGAAACGACCAGGCAGGTGCGCTGCTCTTGCGCGAAGATGCGTTGCCAGAGCTGCTGTTCGGTCTCGACGTCCAGGGCGCTGGAGAGATCGTCAAAGACCAGCAGTTCAGAGGGGCGCGTGAACATACGAGCCGCCGCGGTGCGCTGCAACTGGCCACCGGAGAGTTTGATGCCTTTGGGACCGATCAGCGTCTCCAATCCATCGACCAGTGTCTCTACATCGCGCTCCATGACTGCCGTGTGGACGGCGTGCTGCACCTGATTCTCGTTGAGCGCCAGGCCAAGCGTGATGTTCTCGCGCACGCTTGCGCTGAACAGATTGGGCGTCTGTCCGGTATAGGCGCTGCGCGGCGGCACAAAGAATGTGGTGGGGTCGTCCACCGGCGCGCCATTCCAACGAATCTCGCCTGTCTGTTTGGGCAGCAGGCCAAGCAATGCCCGCAGCAAGGTGGTTTTGCCGGAGCCGATGCGCCCGGTAATCACCACAAACTGGCCGCGTGTCACGCTGAGATGAACATTGGCGATGCCCCGCTCGCTACCAGGATATGCGTAGCCCAGATGGTCCACCTCTAACCGCTCGAAACGCTCCTCGACCGGTGACGCGCTCACCGCCTGGTAAGATGATACTGCCTCCTGGTAGGTTGGGCCAGGGGTGACAAGCGCGGTGGCTGGCGCACCCGGCATCAGTTCGACTAAACGCTCCTGCGCTACCGCGAGTTGACGGTAGCGCGTAAATTGATCGATCAGCTCATCGCTGAAACGGCCAATACTCCCGCTCATATAGGCCACAAAGAGCGTGAAATCGCCGATGGTAAAGTTGCCCGCGCGCAGCGAACTCCCGGCGAGCAGCAGGACCAGGCCGGTCCCGATGCTCGCAATGCCTGTGCCAAAGACGCCGAGCACCACGTTGCTGAAGAGGTTTTCACGCAACGAGGTCACACGCCGTCGGTTGTTCAGCCCATGAAAACGTTTGACGACATGTGAGGTCGCGCCAGCCACCTGGATGGCCTGGACCACGCCAAACATCTCAACCAGATAATTGCTGACCGCGCTGCCCGCCTCGCTACTCTTGCGCCGATAGTGTTCGACGCGCTTGCCCAGCGTGTTGACGACGATATTGCCCACCAGCAGCGGTAGGACCGCGATCAGCGTGATCTGCCAATTGATGCGCGCCATGATGAATAGCGCAACCAGTGTCTCAAGACCCATGCCGATAAAGACAAACGCGCCCATGACCAGAAAAAAGCCTGGGCTTCTGGTATCGTCCTGATAGCGATTGATCATATCGCCGCTGTCGCGCGGCAAAGCGGCGGCTCCTGGCTGGCGTAACAGATGTTCCAGCAGATTTGTGCGCAAGAGCGTCTCCGTTTTGAACATAGGGAGGCGCTCGGTGAGCTGGACTGTCATCAACGTGGTCACGCGTGCTAGCAGATAACCCAGCATCAGAGCGAGCAAACCCCAGATCGTGGCGTCGAACTGACGAGAGCGCGTCAGGTGGTCAATGATCTGTTGCACGAGCAGGGCCGGCACAAGTGGCAGCAAACGGCGCGGGATCTGCAATGCTGCCATCCAGATGTAATTTTGGCGGGTAAACCATAAAAGTCGCCAGGCAAAAGAACGGGTTTTCATGCAAGCATCTCCTCCGGGTTGGTCGTTTTCAATAACTGGCTATAGCGGGACGCGGGGTCGCGGGCGAGCGTTTCTCGTGTGTCATACTCCAGCACGCGGCCATCCGCCAGGATCAGGATGTGATCCACGCGCTCGACTGTGCTGAGGCGATGGGCGATCACGATGGCGGTGCGCCTGGCCATGAGACGCTGCGTGGCCTGGGTCAGGGCCTTCTCAGTCGCGGGGTCCAGGCGCGAGGTGGCTTCGTCCAGAATGAGCAACTGCGGATCTTGCAAAAAGACGCGGATACAGGCCAGCAGTTGGGCCTCGCCCGCGGACAGGCCGCCGCCATCGCTGCTCAGTTCGGTATCCAGACCCTGTGGCAAACGTTCGTACCACGCGCTGATGCCCAGTTGCGCGATAGCCGCCAGGATGCGCTGATCGTCAATAGCTTCATCAAAAAAGGTCAGATTGTCACGCAAGGTTCCCCGAAAAAGCTGGACCTCCTGCGTAATCAGCCCGATACGAGCGCGCAGATCGTCCAGACTTGCCTGACGAAGATCCTGACTACCCAGTAGCACAGTACCGGCGGTAGGATCGTAGAAACGCGTGAGCAGCCGGGTGAGCGTCGTTTTGCCGCTGCCGGTGCGCCCAATCAGTCCGACAACCTCGCCTGGCGCCAGTTGGAATGAGATATCGTGTAGCACGGTCTGCGCGGACTCGTAGGCGAAAGAGACACCCTGAAAGCTCACGGCCAGTGGACCAGTCGGAAAGCTCACGCCCGCACCATCCTGGATATTGCTCTGCGTATGATAGATCTCATTGATGCGCTCGATGCTGGCGGTAGCTTGTTGGAGCGAGCCAAGTTGCTCAGCAATATCGAAGGCGTGATCCAACAATTGAGCGGTGTAAGTCAAGAGCAGGACAAGCGTACCGAGCGAGATCATACCTCGTACAAAAAAGTACGCGCTCAGGATCAGCACAATCAACATGCTGAGCACATCCAGAGTTAATCCAGTGCATTCAAAGCCTGCCCAGAAGACAATGCTCTTCATCTCAGTCGAATTCTCCTGGCGCTGTAAGTGGAAGTAGCGACGTAGAATATAGCGGGCCGTACCGCTTGACGCAATATCCTCCAGGCTACTAAACAGCTCACCCCAGAAGCCGCTCAACTCGGCTTCCGCCTGCCAGTGCAACTTGTAGACCGAGGTAGCCCGCTGTTGCACATAGACAAAGATGATGTTGCTCAGAACGAGATACCCACCCAGAATAGCGCCAAACCAGATATTCTCGCGCGCCATCAAGACCAGCACGCCCAACATCAAGATACCGCTGCCCAGGATGCGAATCACGAATTGCGAGAAGAAGTCGGCCAGCGTCTCCACGTTGCTATCGACCCGTTCCAGCAGCTCGCCGGGCGTGTGGGCCGCGTGAAAAGAGCGATCCAGGTTCAGGCAGTGACGCGTCAGGTCGGCGCGCAACTGATTGGTGGCGTTCCAGCCCACATCTTCCGAGAAGTAACTGGCGCAGGCCGCGACTAATCGACTGCCGAGCGCGGTCCCCAGATAGAACAGCGCGAGAATGGTGAGCGCCTGGATACTGCTGTTGCTCTGCACCGTATCGATGAAAGCGCGGATCAACTGTGGTCCTAGCAGGTCGAGCGCGATACTGCCAATCAGCAGAAGCGCCATCAAACTGACCCGCAGCCACTGTGGACCGAGATAGGTCACGAAGAGCGTCCCATATTGCCGGAGCGTGACCCGCGTCGGTGAGTTGCGGGCCTTGAGGGACTGAAAAATCCGAGAAAGTGTCATCGGTTCCTCATACCTTTCCATGTTCATGAGAAAGCACACTCCTTACCGCTTGGGCAGAAAAAACTCCGCTCTAGGAGTTCGCCCAAGCGGAACTCAGGAGAGCAGTCGGGGCAACCGGTGAGACGTATCCACGAGAGGTGCCAGAGAAGGCATGACGCGCAAACATTCGTCTTTTTTCCTCTCTGCCGTTTGAGCGCAAAAAAACGCCAGACAAAGCGTTTGCCCGGACGGAAGAGGGGATTTGCTCACATTACCGCTTGAACATGAGAAACAACGCGCAACGTTGCTTGCTCAAACGGCGGCGGAGACGTTCACCGGTTGCACCTGCTGCGCACGCCGGTGAGAGTTTGCGGTCTACTGTTTACGAGTGGGAAGGACACGCAATGGAGGCGCACGCAGGCAAAAAGGGCATAATGATCCCCTGGGCCGTGCTTGCGCCTTTGCCATAGGAATTTTGTGGCAGGACGCGTTTGCGTGCAATGATCATCTTCTGCGCATCTCCAAAGAAGGGTGAATAGGGAAACAATAGGATGGTCGTCACCAGACCCCACCATACATGGACGGGGCTTGTACCTCGCTTCACCCTTGCCGGTGGAACAGGAGCGGATACGTTACCTTCCAGGTGAACCTGGAAGACGTTCGGACGGGTGAATCGGATCTCACCAGATCCTATCGGCAATGCCGACGCCCAACCAGGAAAAGGGGTATACAGGTGAGTCTAGCATACGAGACGTTGGTCTCCCTGCCGATCCTGGCAAGATGCGCAGTCTGGTTGATGGGGCAAATCAGCTTCCATCACAAACAGTTTCTCGAAAGGCGAAACCTGACGAGTGCCTTGACGCTAGCCTGCGCGTATCATGTATCGAGTATCTCACCGTTTGCGCGAATTGTCAAGCGATGTGTGAACGAAAGGAGGAGAGCAAGGAGACGCGGCCTGCGGGCCGTGGCAATTCATGAGTATACACAAAGATCTCTACGATTGCAAGGGCTAATGCTCTGCTGCTTTGCTCGCCCATTGAGAAGCCTGGCAAAAAGAATAGTGAGGAGGTATACTCTATCATACAAGGCGTTACCGATCTGGAGGCTATGACACAGGAGTAAGGGAATGGAATCGGCGTATAGTATCTCCGCGTCCACGGTAGTATGTGTACGCTTATTTGGTCCATTGGAGGTTGCGCGACGCGGGTCCGATGGAAGCTGGCAGGTCGTGAAAAAGGGGGAGTGGAGCTTAGGCACGCCGCCACGCAGTGTGCTCAAGCGTCTTTTGACAACGCCAGGCCGCCGCCTGTCACGCAGCGATCTGGAGGATGATTTGTGGCCTGAGACGGGTATGGAGCTTGCGGCCCAGCATCTCTCCAATGGGCTGATGGTCCTGCGCCGCATTCTCGGCAAGGATACGATAGAGACCACCGGCCCGCTGTGCGCTCTCGTCGATCAAGCTCGTGTCTGGACCGATCTGGATGCCTGCTATGCTCTGCTCAAAGAGGCGGAAAACCAGGGCCGCACCACGCCCTCGGCGCTCTCCTTGTTAGAGAATGCATGCGCCTATTTTGAACGCGGACCATGCCTGGAGGATGAAGCAGAAAAATGGTGCCACGCGGTACGCGCTGATGCTGAGCGTATGCAACGCCAATGCCGCGTGTGGCTGGCCGAGGGCTACGAGCAAGCAGGTAAGCTCTGGCAGGCAGGTGAGCAGTATCGGGCCATGACGCGTGCAATACCACCCGATGAAGAGGCGCTACA
>CAXUEY010000212.1:0-7698 GCA_964250225.1 uncultured Ktedonobacteraceae bacterium
CCTGAGAGACTGGGCTGGCTTGAGCCAACCGACGCGAGCCTGCCACCGCAACAGTTGTGGGAAACATATCGCCAACAGGGCTATCTCTGGCTGAAGGGATTCTTTGAGCGAGACGTGATTCTGAATTTCCGTCAGTATTTCTTTGACACGATCTTCTCTAGTGCAAAAACGTTCTTTGAGATCGTCAGTTCGCAGGAGTACGAGGATTTCTGCACCATGCCCCGTCTGTGGAACTTCTACCAGGCATTTCTGGAGGGACAACCCTACTTACATAAGCGCAAGATCATTCGCTTCACCCACCCGGGCACTGACCACTGTACGGGCGGACACTACGATCTGATCTACCTGCGTGCTGGAACCGACAAGTTCTGTACCAGTTGGATACCACTCGGCGATATCCCGGTCGAAATGGGAGGTTTGATCTATCTTGAGCATTCAGACGAGGTAGGCCGCCAGATGGAGGCTGAGTTCAGCATAAAGAACGCCCACCTCCCTCCTGAAGAACGCATCAGTGCTTACAACCGCAACATGCGCGAAGCTGGCTGGATCAGTACCGATCTTGTGGATATGGCTGATCGCTTCAAGAGCCGCTGGCTCATCGCTGACTATGAGGCGGGGGACATGGTGATCCACAGCCCCTATATGATCCATGCCGCCACTCAGAACCGCGATCCCTTGAACAGGATGAGGCTCTCCACTGACATCCGCTTTCAGCGCGCCATTGACCCTATTGATCCGCGCTGGGCCAATTACTGGGTTCCAGACGACAATTTGTGAAGGCAATGAAAAAGGAAAGCGTGATGAGCAGTGAGGGAGACGCTATTCATAGGCAAGACAAGACAAGGGGATGCTCTATGACTCAGGGAGGAGGAAAACTTTGCTCCCGCTGATCTACACCAACGCAGGGGCAGCCAGTATATTCGTGGTTGCCTGGTTGATCTGGAATGTTCCAGAAATGATAGGCGCAATTAAGCAGACTGCGAAGGCATCAAGAAAAGATGCATCGGTTCAGGACCACGGTTCAATGAACCTCCTGATAGCATTACTCTGGGGCGGCGTTGCCTTAAACTTTTTGCTTGGCTGGTTGTTTCCGGCAGCGGCCATCACATGGCACCGAACAGCACTCTTTTTTATCGGGATAGCCTTGATCCTCCTTGGTGTCGCCCTGCGCTGGTATGCTATCTGGATGCTGGGATCTTACTTTACGCGCGATGTCGCGGTATCCGCAGATCAGAAGGTGGTGCAAACCGGCCCGTACCGCTTTATTCGTCATCCTGCCTATAGCGGTACGTTCTTGACCATGTTGGGCGTAGGTCTCGCAATGACAAATTGGGCCAGCCTGGTCGCTTTGCTTCTGTGTGTATTCTCAGGCCATATGTACCGGGTAAGTGTTGAGGAGAAAGCGCTCAGTCAAACCATCGGTCAACCGTACAGAGAGTACATGCAGCGCACCAAACGCTTCATACCCTGGGTGTTCTAGCAGTTCGGCAGCGGTGAATCCCTGGCAGTTGATCTGGTATGCTCTCTATCGTTCTGGAGAACTCTTTCCAGGTCAGGCTACAGCTCACAGAGAGAAAGCAGGAAGAAAACTATGGTGATCCTCTTGATGGTGATCTTCGTCCTCCTTCTTCTTTGGATAACAGGCTTGCTTTTGGTAACGGATTTTGCTGTTCCTTTGAAGGATGCAGGGGAGTTTCATCGCGTGCTCGCTATTTTTCCTCATGCAGATGATGAAGCCATCAGTTGCGGAGGATTCCTTCATCGCAGCTCAGAAAGAGGCAGTAGCGTGACATTGGTACTTCTGACCAAAGGAGAAAGAGGGCCTTCCCACGCAACATACAATGAAAGTCTCAAGGATACCCGCACACAAGAAGCTCAGGCAGTGGCCTCAATTCTTGGCATCTCCAGGCTCATCCAGGAAGACTTTGGCGATGGAGTATTGCACGAGAAAAAGCAGGCACTCACAACGTTCATTGCTATGACCATCGAGCAGGAACAACCTGATCTTCTTATCACCTACGATCTCGCTGGTTTCTATGGGCACACAGATCATATCGCCTGTTCCGAGATCATCACTGCACTGAAAAAAACCAGATTTCCAGAGGTGCCGTTATGGTATGTCACATTCCCTAAAAGAGTGCTGGCAAGAGTCAGGCTCCCTGAAGCTATGGCCGCTGACCCACGCTGTCAAGTAAAACGGGCCTTCCCTACGCATAAAGTATTCATAGGCAGCAGTGTTTTTCCAAAAATCAAAGCGTGGTATACGTATAAAAGCCAACGAGCATCTTTAGCGCGAGGTATAAGTAAATTCGTTCCGATACAGTTTTTATGGTTTTTCCTCTCCATGATCTTGTTTGAATACTTCGCTGAGGCGAGTTAGCTCACTGAAAAGGGGACAAGAATGCAGAAAACAGAAAAAGCTTCGCGAAAGAGCTTGCAAACCATCGCACCTGGTACTGGTGCTGCGAGCCTGCTCACGCTACCAGTAGCTCTGGAAGTCCGGCTGAGGGAGGCGACACAACCCCTGACCGATGCGTGGCAACACCTGCCTATCGAACCTCGTCGTTCCACACTGCTCGGTCTGAGCTTTCGCACACCGCAAGTTGCTGCATTTGGATTAGATGCGCGAACTACCCTGCACACCTTGCTCACCTATCCGTTTCAGCTTATTCGATTAGGGGCCTACTGGAATCGTATAGAACCGGAACCGGGAACGTTCTCTATAGATGAGCTGGATTGGCAGATCGATGCTGCCGAACGAGCAGGAAAGCAGATTATTCTGTGCGTTGGTGCTCTGAAAACCTTTGGCTATCCTGAGTTCTTTGTGCCAGCACACCATCTCAAGCACCCTTTCCCAGAACATACCCTTATTAAGCCATCCGCGTATCCCCCACTGCTGGCCGCCGCGACAGCATTCATCACGCGTCTTGTGGAGCGATATAAACAGCGGCAAGGGATTGTCGCCTGGCAACTGGAACACGAAGCCGTTGATCCACTTGGGGTAGAACATACCTGGCGCCTGGCAGCAGCCTTTGTCGAAAAAGAAGTGGAAGCACTCAGAAAGGCCGATTCCACCAGACCAATTATGCTGAATGGCTTTTTGCCGACCTCTTTGCCGGTACGTCTTTCGCAATGGTGGCAGACACGCGATCAGGGCGATTCGCTGGCAATAGCGCAGCACATGGCAGATATGGTTGGCATCGACTACTATCCACGTCACGCGCTGACGACTGTCGGGACGAAAACCCTATACCTGGATGGAAGCCAGAGTCCCTGGCAGCAGCGCAGACGCAAGCAGTTGTTCGCCTGGACCCGCGCTCATGGGCAACAAGTGATGATTGCTGAGGGACAGGCAGAGCCGTGGGAGACAGTAACGACTCCACCCAATCCCTCCGAACAAGGTATGTACAGTTGCTTACCGGAGCGTGTCATCATCAACTATAACACCTGCATGCGCTGGTCCCGACCAGAAGCCCCCTTATATGCCTACCTCTTTTGGGGAGCAGAGTATTGGATGCTCCGCCAGCAATGCGCGGACGCAAGCTATCTCCAGGCGTTTGCTCGTATTCTCGAACATGCCTGATAAGGTCATTTTGATGAATGGCAGGCGAGAAAAGGCCCTGACGGCAATCTCTCCAACCTTGACAAACGAGCATAAAGCGTGTTACGAATTTGGATATAAAGCACCCCAAGCCGTTAAGTGGCGCGCATGCGTGGTTTCATACAGTAATAGAGCAGCAGCCAGCGCATTCAGCTACTTACGATGGTTCAATGCCTGCTGACGCACATCAAGTCCTTCTGCTATCAACATGCCGAGCCATAGCAGAGTCATGCCCATTTGATGCACCCAGGCTACCCTTTGAGACCTGACATCTTAACTCCTTGTAGGAAGTAGCGCTGTGTAAACATAAAGATAATGATCAGGGGCAACGTTGTCAGAGTTGAGCCGGCCATAAGCAGTGACCAATCGGTGGTACGTTGTGCTTTAAAAGCAAACAGGCCGAGTGAGAGCGGATACTGTGACGGGTCTGAAAGATAGATCAGGGGTCCAAAGAAATCCTGCCAGGTATAGAGTATAGAGAAGACGGCCACCACCATTAAGGCGGGACGGACGAGGGGCAAGATAATTTGCCAGAAAATGCGCCATTCGCCTGCACCATCTATTTTAGCCGCTTCAGACAGTTCCCAGGGGATGCCCAAAAAGAACTGGCGCAGCATAAAAATAAAAAAGGCATTCCCAAAAAAGTTGGGAAGGATCAGCGGAGCATAGGTGCCAAGTAGCCCTGTATATCTAAAAATCACATAGGTAGGAATAAAGGTTACAATTGGTGGAATCATTAATGATCCGACAGTGATAGCAAAAAGGAGATTACGTCCTGGGAAACGGAGACGAGCCAGCCCATATGCAGCCAAAGCGCAGGAAAATACCGTGCCGATGGTTACAGAGCCGGCATAGAAGACACTATTCCATAACATCAAGAGGAAAGGGAAGCCTGGAAAATTGGCGGCTGTGATAAAATTTTCCCAGCGCAATAGATGGGGCCACCAGAGAATCGGTTGCGCGAAAATTTCTGTGTTGTTCTTCAAGGCGGATGTAATAAGCCAGTAGAACGGCACGAGAAAAATGATGGAAACAGTGATGAGCAGCGCGTGCCGACCCGGGCTGGCAAAGCTGCGGCGGAGTCCAGTATGCACAGCCTTACGAGTCCTCACAGTGGTAATAGGTGAAGTTTCAGGGGGATGATAAACCTGTGTCATGAGCGACCTCCTTCATAGAATACCCACATCCGCGCTGACCAGAAAATCAAGAGTGTTACCACAACCACAGTCGCAAAGAGTAGTACAGAGAGCGCGGAAGCATATCCCATTGAGAAATAGCGGAAGGCATCGCGATAGATCAAGACCATAAACATCAATGTTGATCCCTGAGGATCGCCGTTGGTACCGCCGATAACGAGCGCCTGCGTAAAGACCTGGAAGGAGGCGATCACACCCATAACCAGATTAAAGAGAATCACTGGACTAAGGAGTGGCAACGTAATGTGTCGAAAGCGTCGCCAGGCCCCTGCACCATCAATCATCGCAGCCTCTAACAATGTTTGTGGTATCTCTTGCAAGCCAGCGAGAAAGATCAATGCTGCTGAGCCAAGATTCCAGAGGCTCAAAACAATCAGCATCGGTTTGGCCTGTTGCTCATCAGCAAACCAGCCCTGGGGTGGCAGATGGAGCATTGCCAATAGAGCATTGGCAAGACCGTTATCCGGGTTGAACATTAAGAAGAAAATAATAGTACTGGCAACAGGTGGGACAAGTGCAGGCAAGTAAAAGATCGTTCGATATATGCCTATGCCCCTTGCCCGCACATTCATAACGAGAGCCAGTCCCAGCGCTAAGAGTAGGCTCAATGGCACCGAGATGAGCGCATAGTAAGCACTATTCCTCACAGCGTTCCAGAAATCAGGGTCAGCAGTAAACATCGTCTGATAATTCTGAAGACCTATCCATTGAGGGGCCTCAATAATATTGTAGCTGGTAAATGAAAAATAGAAGGTCGCGAGGACCGGGTAGGCTGTGAAGGCCAGTAGACCGAAAACCCAGGGGAGGACAAAAAGCCATCCAGCCCTGGCCTCGCGGCGCTGCAAAGCGCTTATACGCCTGTGCTTTCTAATACCCATTGCAGAAGCCATTGTTCACTACTCATTTCTAGCCAGGGTGCTGATTTTTTAACTACTTCCCCTTCAGAACGCTATCGAGCTTGCTCTGGCAAGCCTTCTGCGCATCAACCATAGCTTGTTTCGGTGAAGCTGCTTTACTCATGACTCGCTCAAGGGCGGAGGCTATTTGATCGGAAGCAAAGCTCTGAATAGGCGAGTCCCACATGGGCACAGAAATATCTTGCAGCTTTCGGAAGAAGCTGATCACTTCTTGAGTGAAGGCTTTGCCGCGTTTTTGTGCGGTAACGGTGGGGAGTAGATCCTGGGGCACTTGCTTGTTAGCGGGAAGATCAGGCGTAGTAGCAAACCAGGATTGTACGCCTGTAACGCTCATATAGTCCAGGAAATTAAAGGCTTCCTGTTCGTTAGCGGCCCCTTTGGGGATCACCATCCAGTTCGGCCAGGTGCCAGAAACAACTTTCGAGCCGCCGGGGCCCACGGGTGGCAGGGCAACATTCCATTTCTCGAATTTTGGAGTGATCGAAGCATAGAAGTCGCCCATAGCATAACTGCCATCAAGGTACATCGCTTGCTTTTGGGACTGAAACGCAGGAGGCTGGCCCTGTGAGTTGGGATCGACACCCCATGAAACGCCTGCACGTAGAATCGTATTGATGTCGCCTTTGTATTGCTCATTGAGCAAGGAGAGGAAAAAATCCATCATAGCGATGTTCTCTTCGGTATCAAGCGTATATTTACGATTGGCTGAATCGTAAATCTGCGAGCCGTTTAGTGCGGACCAGATAGGTAAGAGATAGTTATCGGAGGAGGCACTCGCGGGGCCATGCAAGGGAACGAAACCCGCTGAGACAAGTTTGTCGCCATCCCATTGAATAAACTCTTTGGAGAGCTGGCGCAACTCATCCCATGTCTTTGGAAAGTGCTCCCGGTCAGAGGGGATACCTTTCTGCTCAAACCAGTCCTGGTTGTACCACATTGCATAGGTAGATGCTGTCACTGGTAGTCCATATGTTTTGCCACCAAATTGGCAACTGGCTAATACCCCGGCGGGCCAGTCTTCTGGTTTGGAATGTTGAGAGGCATTCATGAGCGTATTCAGCTCTTCCAGAGCGCCCTGTACGCCCAGGGAGACGGGGGTATCCCATAATTCTGTCACGTTTGGCGGATTACCAGCGGCAATCCGGGCCAGCAACACCTCATTGAAATCTTGCTGCCCGGTTCCACACTGCACAGCGGGCATGTGGATATTCGGATGAGCTTTGATGTAGTCTTTCGTAATCGCGGTTTGTGTATTACAGAAGACGGGTGAGCCACCCGGTGTCCAATAGGTAATGGTTGTGCCTGAGCCAGAGGAAGATGGACCACAAGCCGCCAGCAGAGCTACCCCTCCTCCTGCTCCCACAAGTTCAAGAAATCTACGCCGACCGATTGTATGCTGAGAAATAGGGGAATTTGTACTCATCTGCAATTCTCCTTTGCGAAGCAGATACATCGTTGCCTCTACAGCGAGTGCGCCGGACATTCAAAGGATATTAGTACGTACTATTTTCTCCTGTCACTGCAAATTAGTATAGACTTTAAGGACTTGAAAGTCAAGCTTTTTGTTGGTATAATGGAAATAGATAAGAGAAAACGCTGTTTTTAGCTATATTCATTACATATAACGTGGGGATAAATACGACTTGCTAACGATTGACATGAACAATAATACTCCCCTGTACGTACAATTAAAAGAAATCTTACGCGAACAGATACGGGCAGGAGTCTGGAAATCAGGAGAGCGCATACCCTCTGAAGAGGACTTGAAAGAGCAGTATGCTATCAGCAGGGCGACAGTCAGGCAGGCGCTAGCAGAACTGGAGCTAGAGGGCTACCTCACTCGCCACCGGGGTCGCGGTTCATTTGTATCGAGACCGAAGATCGAGATGAAGTTACGCGATGTATACAGCTTTACACTCGATCTAGCCGCTCGTGGTTTACATCCTGAATCGCGTATTATGGTATTCGAGGTTGTATTGCGCAG
>CAXUEY010000212.1:7798-9448 GCA_964250225.1 uncultured Ktedonobacteraceae bacterium
CACGGGTACAACTTGATCCTCTTTTGAAGAACAGGAGCTATTTCCAATGAAGGAACGGATTGTGCTTATCGGCGCAGGAAGCGCCATGTTCACTCGCGGTCTGCTGGCAGACCTTATTGCCAAGCGGATTGAGGCTGAACTGGTTCTCGTTGATGTCGATCCCACGGCCCTCATAATCGCCGAGAAATTGGCGAGCAAAATGCTAGCGGCGCGCAGTGCTCCCATCATTCTTTCTGCTTCGGTTGATCGACGAGAAGCATTGCCTGGCGCTAGCGTGGTTATTTGTACAATTGGGGTGGGTGGGCGTAGAGCATGGGAACAGGATGTCTTTATTCCTCGTCGTCATGGTATCTTCATGCCGGTCGGTGATACCGTCGGCCCTGGCGGCTCGTCGCGTGCGCTACGCATGATACCGGCTATGGTAGAGGTTGCCAACGATGTGCTCGATCTGGCTCCTACTGCCCTGTTCTTTAATTATGGCAACCCTATGGCTCCAGTTTGTCGCGCTGTGCGTAAGGCGACGGGGGCACAAGTAATTGGCCTCTGTCATGGGGTCGTGCATGTCGCGGATTACCTGGCGCGGACACTGGGTGCAACACGCGAGGCGCTCAACTATACAGCCATTGGCATTAATCACCTGACCTGGTTCGTCGAGGTACGAGCTCATGGGCAGGATGCTCTGCCGCAACTTCAGCAGCTTGCGCGCCAGCGTGTTGCGCGGCGTCCTGGCTCTGAACTGGTAACAAAATTTGCCGAGGCTGGCACAGCCGCACGAGGCAAGATCGAGCCAATCGAGCAAGAGGACGACAACCCGTTTAGCTGGCAGCTCCTGGATCTCTTCCACGCCTTCCCCGCCGTGCTGGATCGGCACGTCACCGAGTTTTTCCCGCAGTTTTTCCGCGACGGAGCTTACTTTGGCAAGACGCTGGGCGTAGATGCGTTTAGCTTTGAGGGCACGATTGCATATGGTGACAAGATTTTTGCGCAGATGCAGGAGGATGCCTTTTCATCTACACCGCTGGATGAAGATTATTTTGCGCGCATCAGTGGAGAACACGAGCAGGTTCTTGATATTGTGGAGGCCATTCGCCAGGAGCAGGGCAGCATCTTTTCCGCGAACCTGCCGAATACAGGTCAGATACCCAACTTGCCTGCGGATGTGATTGTGGAAAGTCCTGCTATCGCTAACGCGGCAGGTTTGCATGCCATCGCACAAATGCCACTCCCAGTCAGCCTTGTAGGGACGCTTGCCACACGCTATATGTGGGTTGAGACGGTTGTCGAAGCGGCCCTGGAGGGGAGTCGAGAGAAGTTTATACAGGCGCTTGTACTCGATGGCGCTGTTCATTCGCTTGAGGCGGCGACTGCACTAGCCGATGAGCTGCTCGCGGCCCAGGCCGGCTATCTCCCCTGGGTACAGCCCGCGAAGTCGCTCAGCCGGTAACTTGCAGTATCGGGTTGGCCCGGCATTGCCGGGTCCAATCCCTCTTTCTCTCATCATTTGATGAAAAGGAGTTTACCCATGCAGATGGTCCGACAGGAGAACTTAATAAATTCGTGCTCTGGTATCTGAATCAACTTTGAGTCAGCTAGCGGTGTAATTTTACAATAATGGAGAGATTCATGACCTTTTTGACCGAACACGACATT
>CAXUEY010000213.1:0-9414 GCA_964250225.1 uncultured Ktedonobacteraceae bacterium
CCATTGCCGTTAAAGAGCGTGGTATCAAGCTGGTCATTGTCGATGCTGATGGTGACGCCCCCATGCGTTTCATTATGACCACCCTGATACTGTTTGATACGCTGGTGGTTGGAGAAGTCACCACCGGGCACGCCAGGGTCGTTGGTGCTCGCCACGCCATCCCAATGGGCAAAATCGATGCTATCAGGCTCCTGCATGCGTCCCACATGGTTGATCAGATCCTGGATGCCGGACCCCAGGCTACTATACACCCCCGACAGGTAGTTTCTGGCATGCAACTCCTGCGTCCAGGCACTCAGGAAGCTGATCACCGCCTGGCTGCACGAAGGGTTGGAGATGTCATAGCTCTCCAGATCATTGATCAGCTGGGTCCCTGTGCCCAGGCCAAATCCCTGCGCCAGATTCACGGCATCGTCAGCCGCCTGGGTACCTTGAGACGCGGCCTGGGTGGGATCAATCGTCGCCAATCCTCCCTGGGACGCACACGGAGCCTGCAAACCGACATAGAACGGCATCAGGCTCCAGCCACTGCTCGTCACATTCTTGATCCAGGAGGCCGAGAGGTTGCCATCGCCACAGGCGCGGTTGGCTCCCCCGATGTAGATGCCCACCGCGCGATACGACGTGTTTTGCAACCAGGCCGCCATCGCGCCCGTGGAGGGGGCGGTGCAGGCATCGAACCCCTGGCCCTGGAAGACGCCTGACGGTTGGCTGGCGGTGGCCACCGCCGCCTGCGCTTGAGGTGTCGTTGCGAGCGACTTGCCCGCCGCCACCTGCACGGTGCCTAAAATGCGCCTGGCCAGGGTGGGGGTGGTGCCATACGACAGGTGGATCACCACCCCGGCCTGTTTGAGCACGACAACGAAGGTGTGGCTCACACTGCTGGAGGAGCTGCTTTGCGCAGACGTACCGGCTATCGTGGTCGTGGTGGTTGCCACCCTGGTGGTGGCTGCGGAGGCCGTCGCCAGCCTCTCAAGCTGGAGGGCCTCACTCTTGCCAAAGACGTGGGCCGGACACTGTGCATTCGTTCCCTGCTGACCAAGATAGACGGCGTGGGTGTTGAAGAGCACACAGCGTTGAGTCTGCGTGCTGAGGTCATATACTGGCCAGGAAGCAGGCACGGCCAGGCTGACGCGCCCATAGTGGATCGTGCTCCACCCTGGCGGGGTCGCGACCGGGGGGATGGAGAGGCTCGATGGCGAACCGCCAGGTGCTGGGGAAACGACCTGCGCTGAGGCTGACGCGCTAAAGGAGCTAAAGAGCAGGCAGGTCAGCAGAGCCATCCCCAGCAGGCGAAAGAGGGGGAAGGAGCGGTGCTTCGGGACAGCATGGCTGAACAGAAACCAGGGAGGGGTCTTGATCTTCATAGGTGAATTCCTTTCACTCACGAAACACACACGATGGAATAGATCCACCAGGAGCACGAGGATCAGTGCTCCTGTTCCTCAACACTGCATAAAAAAGACATCGAACTACAAACTATAGTTCATGAAAAACGTGTACATGGCTTGCGTTGCACTGGGACCAGCAGGATCGGTAAATGAACCGGCGGTGCTGCCACCAGACCAGGCATGCCCCATACCGTGAATGGTCCAGTACTCCTGAATCTCCCTGCCGCTGGTATCATTCCAACGTCGGATGGTATAGGAGTGACCACCAGCGACCTGTCCATTGGTCGTACTGGAGGGATGAGGAAAGCTGGCATTGTAGGACCCACCAGAGGCATCGAAATTGGTCTCCATCCACTGCTGCACCACCAGGTCACCGTTGATGGGAGCGACCACGGTATCGGATGTGCCGTGGAAAACAATCGTGGGCACCACGCGCGCGTGGTTGCCCATAGTAGTGAAGGCCGCATCACCTTGCTGGACTGGATCTGGCCCTCCGAACTGCTGAACCGCGACTGCGCTGAATGCGTCGGTCGCTGCCTGGTATTCTATGCCAGAGTGGACGCCAATGGCCGCGTACACATCGGGATAGGTTGCGCCCATAATCACAGCCATCGCCGCACCCGCCGAGATCCCGGTGACATACACACGGTGCGTATTGATGGTCCAATCGGTCGTATCTTGTTCCACACTCTGCGTAATCCCGTCAATAATCCCTGCTTCACCACTTCCGCGAAACTGATTGACGGAGAGGAACCAGTTCCAGCATAGCGACGCGTTCGCAAAGGACGATTGTTGAGGATAGACCACAAGAAATTGCTGCTGGTCCGCCAGCCGATTCATCTGAGTGCCTGCCGCAAAATCCAGAGCGGTCTGTGTACACCCATGTAGCATGACAACCAGCGGCACTGGCGTGCCCCGCTGGTAGTTGGCTGGGGTATAGACGGAGAAGTTGCGATCCCCTTGAGAGGAGATGTACGTAAATGAGTGCCAGACACCGCTGCTGGCATGCGCAGGACGCGTGAAGAGAGGGAAAAAGCAACTGCCACTTAGTACGACAAGACCCAGGAGGAGGGGAAACCACTTTGGCGAACGTAGTACCATCCTTGTCACCTTTCTGGTACATTTTTGTACCTGATTGCCGACCTGAAACCAGCCTTCCTGGCTAGTGATGGAAAACAACATTGGGATGTGGAGGTAGCATGACGAGCTGCGCTACATATATGACGTATGATTCATATATCATATTATGAGAGAAGTTGTCAAGGGGGGAGCCACCCAGGCCAGGGCTTCTTCTCTTGCCGAGTCAACGCTCGTGACCACCACAGAAGAACCAGATGACGGGAAAGAGAGCCGGTCCTCTTGCCTCCCTAAGGGGGAGAGCTACCTGCACCTCGTACTCTTCCCCCTGAGAGGTATCTTGCTGGCGCGCCCTTTCTAGCGCGTGGACTTCTCCTTACGTGGCTGGTGTGGCGTGGACAATCGTGACCTCGTTAGCCGGAACAAAGGCCTGGCGATGGTTGTAGTTGATCTCATACCACCGGTTGTTGGTGCCGTCCTCAATCACGGTATAGCCAGAGACAAACACCGCTCCATTGGGCGCGTCGCCAATGATATCAAAGCTGTCGGTGGTTGGTCGGCCATAGACGTTGGCCACCGTAGCGCCGCTGAGATTGAGGGTCACCAGCGTTCCCGTACCTTCTGTCGCCGTATTCGGAGGCACTGCCAGCCACGCCAGATGAGCGTTTTCAAACTGACTCGACGGAGTGGCATGGACCTGATCGGATTCGCCATACCAGATCTCGTACATGGTATCACCGGTGCCTGCCGGGTCTTTGACCTTCGCCAGAAAGAAGTAGCTCATGCCCGCCTCGACATTATCGGTTTCGTCGGTAATGTCGGTGCCATTACTGCCCTGGGGAATCAGCCCAGAATTCGTACTGGGGCCGGTATATAGGTAGAAGAAGTTGAAATCCGCGGGTGACTCTTTTCCGCCTGGACCGATGTGCTTTTGCGTGTGCAATTGGATGGTATGAGCAGTATGGCCCAGGACGGGGAAAGGCACCCCTTGCTCGTGAATGAGTTGGAAGTAGTAGTCCCACAACCAGTACGGACCTGGATCAACGTGGTTCGGGGCGAAGGCCGCTGCGGGCGCGGGAACCGTTCCATGAGCAGGCAGAGCCATGCGATCCAGAGGCAGATGATATTTCTTGAGCAGGTAGGCCACCAGTTTGGCGGACCCCAGGTATTCAGCGGCGTTATACCACTGAAAACCTGTGGCATCGAAGCCAGCGTGCTCGATGCCGACCGAATGCTCATTGGACCAGAAGTTGCCCGCGTGGAAGGCAATATCCTTTTCATGGACCACCTGAAACACGGTGCCATCGCTATCGACAATATAGTGGACACTGACCCCGCTATTTACATCCTGGAAGACCGTGAGCGCATCCTGGGCGGTTCCCTCGATGTCGTGGATCACGACGGAATTGATGGCAAAGTCCGTCGGGCGGTTGGCGCCAATAAAGGTGCAGGGGTTGTTCGTGGTGCCAGGACTGACGATGTTGCAATCGAAGAGGTTAGGGTTCAGCAGGCAGTCCACCGCGGCAGGATACTCGACGTTGCTATCAAGCGTACAGCCCGTGGGCAGCGTGCTGGCACCCTTCACGCCAGCGGCGGTGGCCGTATCCGGTTTGACCGCCTGAGGTGGCAGGCTGACCGTCTCGCCACGTTCGGTTTGCGCGCGAAAGCCGGTGTTGAGCAGCGCGTACAGCGCATTGGCGTACAGCAGAGCCGTTGAGCGCGTGGTGGCATGGCTGTAGAAAGCGACCGCCCCATACCAGCCAGCCAGGTTCGCGGGGAGGGTATGGGTGCGGGAAAGCTGCACGGCCTCCACATGTAAGACGGCAGCCCCACCACGGATATTCGTCGCGATGTCTATTTTGAGCTGGTCGGTGCTGACATGCAGGAGGCTGGCGGCCTGATCCAGCGTATCGGCACGCGCATTGTTGATCAGGTGCATACAGCCAAAGCCGTGGTCAATACTGGGGCTGCCTCCGTGATTGCTCAAACGCCCTTCCAGATAACACAGCGCCTTGAGCAAGGGGGCGGGAACGCCCGATGCGCTGGCCGCCTGTTCAAAAGCGGAACCGAGAGTGCTTGTGCTCACCACTTGCGCCTGCGCTGGAGAGGGACTCGCGATCAATCCGACGATGAGCAGAGCGAGCAGCAAGGCTCCAAGAAAAAAACGCGTAAGGGGAGTGTATCGATGCATGATCATCCTTTCCCTCCAATGCACGAGTTCTAAACAAAGGCACGAAAGCACATAAGGGGTTGGACTACGAGGTACAGCAGGTGATACAGGGAGATCAAAGCCATCGCTCATGACAAGTATAACATATCAAATACATGTATGGGAGATAGTAGTACGAAATGCTCATCGCCTGCTCGGTCAATAAACTGAAAAATGAAAGGTTAAAAGAGAAAACACGCTCTTCACGGTGGTCTGTACAATGAAAGAGAGGGCGACGATCCCCAAAGTGCGCGAGTACGCCCTGGCAGTCAATCCGCAGCTCCATATCTTTGAACCGAGCTGTCACATAGACGTGGGGCTGAGCGCGTGGTGCGCGTGGCTGCTGGACTTCGCGCACCCTGTTTCATGAGAAAGAAGAACAGTATGGCATCCATCAGAAGTGCAACCGTGCAGCGTCAACGTATGCTCATCCAGGGGATGGTCCAGGGCGTGGGTTTCCGGCCCTTTCTTTATGGGCTGGCTCTCCGTCTGGGCCTGGTTGGCTTTGTCTTCAACGACAGCCAGGGCGTGACCATCGAGATCGAGGGTACGGCAGAGGCCCTGGCGAACTTCCAGCGCGCTTTGCGCGAAGAGATGCCGCCGCTGGCCCGCATCGATAGCGTCGTGAGCGAACTGATCAATCTGCGTCACGAGCAGGCATTCCGTATTGCGCAGAGCCAGGCGAGCGAGACGCGGCGGGCGCTCATCTCGCCCGATACCGCCACCTGCGACGACTGTGTGCGTGAAGTATGTGATCCAACTGATCGGCGCTATCACTACCCGTTTCTCAACTGCACCAACTGTGGCCCGCGTTTCACTATTGTGCAGGATGTGCCCTATGATCGCGTCAAAACCACCATGAGCGCGTTCCCCATGTGTCCGACCTGCCAGGCGGAATACGACGATCCGGCTAATCGACGCTTTCACGCGCAACCCAACGCCTGCCCGCGCTGTGGTCCACAGGTCGCGCTGCACGATTGGCACGACGCGCCGTCAGCCAGAGAGACAAGCGGCGTAGAGGAGCGTGACCCCATCTGCGCGACCGCCCGCAAGCTGGCCGGTGGCAACATTCTGGCCGTAAAGGGTCTGGGCGGCTATCACCTGGCCTGTGATGCACTCAACGCGGAAGCCGTGCAACGTCTGCGCCAGCGCAAACACCGCGAGGCCAAACCATTCGCGTTGCTGGTACCCGGTCTGGAGACCGCGCGGGCACTCTGCGAGGTGAGCGAGGCCGAGGCCGCGTTATTGCAGTCGCGCCGACGGCCCATTGTGCTGCTCTCGCGCTTACCAGGTGATCTGGTGGCGCCAGAGGTCGCGCCGGGCAGTGACACGTTGGGGGTGATGCTGGCCTACACGCCGTTGCATCACATGCTGTTGCGCGCTTTCGCCGAGGCGGTAGGGCCTGCTCGCCCGGCTGTGCTGGTCATGACCAGTGGCAACCTGAGCGACGAGCCGATTGCCTACCGGGACGAGGAGGCACGCGAACGGCTGCGGCCCATTGCCGAGGGCATGCTGACCCATAACCGCGCCATCCATATGCGCTGCGACGATTCGGTCACCCGGGTCAGCGCTGGCGGGGAGCAGATCCTTCGTCGTGCACGTGGCTACGCGCCGGAGCCGCTGCCGCTCGCGTTCGACCTGCCTCTGAACCTGCTGGCCTGTGGGGGACACCTCAAAAACACCTTCTGCCTGGGCAAAGAACGCCACGCTTTTGTCAGCCACCATATCGGCGATCTGGAGAACGTCGAGACCTTGACCGCTTTTCGCGAGGGCATCGCCCATTTTCAGCGCCTCTTCGCGATTGAGCCTGTCGGGGTCGCCTATGACCTGCATCCAGAGTATCTCGCTACAAAATACGCGCAGGAGAGCGAGATCGCGCACAAAATCGGCGTGCAGCATCATCACGCGCACATCGCTAGCGTGCTGGCCGAGCATGGGCTGAGTGGGCCGGTGATTGGGGTGGCCGCCGATGGCACAGGCTTCGGCACCGACGGCGCGGTCTGGGGCTGCGAAATCTTGCGCGCGGACCTGCGGGGCTTTGAGCGCCTGGCCCACCTGGCCTATGTACCGTTGCCTGGGGGCGAACAGGCTATACGCCAGCCCTGGCGCATGGCCGCCAACTATCTCGCCCAGGCCTACGGGGGAGACGCGTTTCTCGACCTGGAGATCCCGTTCACGCGCCAGCTTGAGCGTGCAACCTGGCATGTCCTGGCGCAGATGAGCGTGCGCGGCCTGAACAGCCCGCCAACTTCCAGCCTGGGACGTCTGTTTGACGCGGTGGCTGCGTTGCTGGGAGTGCGCCACGAAGTTGTGTATGAGGGCCAGGCCGCTCTCGAATTGGAGGTGCTGGCCCAGACCGCGCGTGTGGCTGGCGGGCCGGTGGAGAGGTATCCCTTTGGGGTGGGCGAGGGGACGCCAGCGCTATTAGACGTGCAACCCATGATCCGCGCCATCGTGGCCGATATCCAGCAGCATGTCCCCGCGCAGGAGATCGCGTTGCGCTTTCATTGGACGGTTGCGGAACTGCTGGCTGCGGCCTGTCAGCGCGCGCGTGAGGGTACAGGGCTGAACGATGTCGCGTTAAGTGGAGGCGTCTTCCAGAATCGTCTGCTACTCGAACGGCTGCTGGAGCGACTGGAGAAGATGGCGTTCACGGTCTGGATCAATCAACGCGTCCCGCCCAACGATGGTGGCCTCAGCCTGGGCCAGCTCGCAGTCGCGGCGGCGTGTTTCTCAGCAGTGTAAAGGAGGCACCTATGTGTCTGGGAATTCCAGGGCAGATCGTCGAGATCGTCGATGATGCCAATTCTATCGCCAAAGTCGAGGTCACGGGCGTCAAACGCAACGTCAGCATCGCGCTGGTGCGGCCTGAGGGCATCGTAGCCGGTGATTGGGTCTTGATCCACGTCGGCTTTGCCATGAGCAAGATCGATGAGACCGAAGCGCGCGAAACCATGCAGGCGCTCCAAATGATGGGGCAGGCCTATGCCGATGAGGTAGAGATGCTCCAGAGCAGCCAGATTGAGTGAGGAAGAGTCGTGTTCGAAGAAAGAGCAGAGCGTGATATCCAGGCGATAGTCACGGCTCGTTTTGAGCAGAGCATGCTCACCCCGCAGACCTTTTTCGAGGCGGAGGCGAGCCAGATTGCTCAGGCCTGCTGGGCGGTGGCGCGCCGTTTTCACCAGGGTGGACGATTACTGGCCTTTGGCAATGGGGCCGCCGCCACCGACGCCCAGCATGTCTCAGTTGAGTTTGTGCATCCGGTCATCGTTGGCAAACGTGCCCTGCCAGCCCTCGCACTGACCAACGATAGCGCCACGGTCAGCAACCTGGCTACAGGGAACAACCAGCTCTTCGCGCGCCAACTCCAGGTGCTGGCGCGCCCCCAGGATATCGCGCTGGGCTTCTCGACCGACGGTTGCTGTGAAAATGTCGCGCTGGCCCTGCACCAGGCGCGGCAGATGGGCCTGCTGACCCTTGCCCTGAGCGGCTGCAATGGCGGGATGTTGCGCCAGGCCAATCTCGATTTCTGTTTTATCGTGCCCACATATGATCCGCTGGCCATTCAGGAGACGCATGAAACGCTCTACCATATTCTGTGGGAATTAGTGCATGTTTTCTTTGAACATGAGGGACTGCTGACGTAAAGAGTAGCACTCTCAAGAAAGAAGGGGTTTCACCGTGGAAAAGAACGAGCGCGCGGGTATCGATGCCGCGTTGGAGGTGAGCGAGGCCAGTTGCACGCGAGATGCGCAGGGCCATTGCCTCACCTGTTCCGACGAGGCGCTCCCGGCCAGAGTGGTGCATGTTGAGCACGAAACCGGTATAGCGCTGGTGGAGATACAGTGCAGCCAGCAGGAAGTTGACATCACGCTTGTCGAGGGGATTGAACCAGAGGATTGGCTGCTGGTGCATGGAGGCGTGGCAATCGCGCGCATGGACCACGCGGAAGCACACGAGGCACGCCATGCATGACGCCCAGGGATCTGAGTACGACCGCCTCTTCTACCCGTTTCTCTTTGATGGCGGCACGGCCAGTCTGGAAGAGGTGCTGGCCCAGGTGCGCCACTCCACATTGGAGAAGTGCCGCGAAGTGGTCGAGCTGCGCCGGATGACGCTGGCCCAGACACGCGAGAAGATCATCGCCGCTGGCCAGGCCATGGCGCGGGCCTTTGCTCAAGGTGGCACGCTGCTGGGTTTTGGCAATGGAGGGAGTGTGACCGATGTGCAGGATCTGGTGGCCGAACTCCTCACACCGCCTTTCCCTGCCTGGTCGCCACTGCCGGCACTGGCGCTGACCAACGATAGCGCAGTCGTGACGGCAGTGGGCAATGATGTCGGGTTTGAGAATATTTATGTGCGCCAGGTGATCGCTTTTGGCAGGTCGGGAGATATCGCCTTTGGCATCTCCACCAGCGGCAATTCAGCCAATGTGCTCCTCGCGCTTGAACAGGCGAAGAAACAGGGCCTGCTGACCGTTGGACTCACGGGCTATGACGGGGGGAAGATCATGCGTTCAGCAGCGGTCGATTACGGTCTTAATGTGGCAAGCGAGCATATTCCGCGTATCCAGGAAGCGCAGGCCACCGTCTATCACGCGCTTCTCGAAGTCATCCAGGCAGCAGTCACGTCAAAAGGAGCAAGCTCATGGGCATGAAAGTTGATGGGAGGGGAAATTGAGCTTAGGAAAGACGGCGATGGACGCTAATGGATGAGGTATGCCGAAGGGGGGACTCG
>CAXUEY010000214.1:0-9310 GCA_964250225.1 uncultured Ktedonobacteraceae bacterium
ATTCCTTAGGCTATACGTTGACTTTTACATCTCCCCCGTCCAGCCTTGACAACAAACTGCGCTGTATGATATAGTATAGGTAAGCTAGTTTGTACAAACTAGTGTGACGGGAAATTTCAATAGCAGGAAGCGAGTGAGGGATGTTATGAGTTATCGCCTGGTCATTCTTGGTGTGCTGGCTGAAAAACCTCATTATGGATACGATCTCAAGCAAACGATTGAGCGGCAGCATTACGCGGAGTATATTCGTTTGAGTGGCGGCGGACTATATTATCATTTGCGCAAGCTGCAAGAAGAGGGATATATCGAGGAGCAGATGGTAGAGCGCGAGGGGAAGTATCCTGACCGTCACATTTATCAGATTACGGAGCGCGGACGCAGCTATCTGATCGAGCTATTGAGGTCGACACTGGACGATGTAGAGGGAAGGCGGGTGTACGACTCGCTCGACGCGGCGCTCTCTTTTGCGTTTCTGCTGCCCGATGCAGAGATTATGGCGCGCTTACAGCACCAGCTGGATGTTTTCCAGGGTCAATTTACGGCTCTGGAGATGCTGCAAAGCCAGTATCTAGAGGCTATAAAACAGCCGCTAGAAAAGATAAACAGTGCAGTAAAGCGTGAGATTTTTTACAAGCAACTGATTGTTGGGCATAAAATCGCGCTCTGGCAACACGAGGGACGCTGGCTTCAGGAGGCCGTGCGCAGGATTGGTGAGCAACACGATCATGCAACAGACGAGCAGTCCTGTGAACATCATACTGAAGCAGACACGGCTGACTCCAGACAGGTTATCAGAGATGTCTATGCGCAAATGCAACGACTGCGACCCGTCATCGGCGAGGCTCTGGCTGAATATAACCGCCAACTGGATCGGGCCTGGCAGGAATATCAACGCCAACTCACGACGCGCCATGAGAGCGAACTGGGTCAGGCACGCCAGGTTTATCAACAACGGATCACTGAGATCAAACAGGCTCATGAACAGAAGCTGGGGTGTATGCTGGCACAGGAGGAAGGAGAGCAGCATTCTTGATCTTTTTTTTACGATAGTATTTTAATTAAACTAGTTTAATTAAAGGAGAAATATGGACATATGCAAGCACATATCCAGGCAGCGCAGCGCAGTGGGGGCTTAGATTATAAGTGGGTGCTGGCGATGGTCGTGGTACTGGGCGCTTTTATGAGCGTGCTGGACACGACCATCGTGAATATCGCCTTGCCGCGCTTAGAAACAGCTTTTGGTGCCAGTGTGAATAATGTGCAGTGGGTCCTGACTGGCTATACTCTGAGCCAGGGCGTAGCGGTCCCGCTGGTCGCGTATATGACCGACAGATTTGGCATCAAACGCTTCTATATGTTTTCACTGGGCGCCTTTACTATAGGCTCGATGCTGTGCGGGCTTTCATGGAGCCTGCCATTGCTAATCGTTTTTCGTATCATCCAGGGTCTGGGTGGTGCGGCCCTGATGCCTCTCTCGATGACCCTGCTGTTCAGCGTGTTTCCCCCCCAGGAACGTGGCGTGGCGATGGGCGTCTTCGGCGTGCCGGTGCTGCTAGCGCCCGCGATTGGGCCAACGCTGGGCGGCTGGCTAGTCACCTACTCCGGTTGGCAGTTGATCTTCTTTATCAATGTCCCGATAGGCATTCTGGGCTTCCTGTTTTCGGGGCTGGTGATCCGCGACGAGCGCGTAGAGAGGCGTCCGCATTTCGACCTGCCGGGCTTCATCTTCGTGACGTTGGGGCTGTCTACGATCCTCTATGGGTTTTCGTCGGTCAGTACCGATGGATGGAGTTCGCCGCTTGTCCTGGGTTTCCTCAGTCTGGGCTTCATTGCGCTGGCCATCTTCGTCGCAATTGAATTACTGACCATCAAGCGCGGAGGAGATCCGTTGCTGAACTTGAAGCTCTTTGCGAACGGCCCGTTTGGCACAAGCATCATCGGAAGTGTCTTGCTGACATTTACGATGTTTGGAGGACTCTTCCTCTTCCCACTCTATCTGCAAAATCTGCGCCATTTTAACGCTTTCGATGCTGGCGTGGTGCTATTGCCGCAGGCGCTAGCTTCAATGGCCTCTACCTTGATCGGGGGGCGCTTGGTTGATAAACTGGGGATGAAGGCCGTAGTACTTCCTGGCCTCATCATTCTTGGCATATCTAGCTGGTTTATGACTGGCCTGGATAGTCACACACCCATGCTCTGGTTCCAGGCATTGTTGGTTTTGCGCGGCCTTTCCACGGGCCTGTGTATGCAACCTCTGAGCGTCTCTATGGTCTCGGATATCCCGCCGCGTCAGCTAGCCCAGGCCACCTCGCTCAGTACCGTAGCCCGCGCGGTGTCAACCTCGCTGGGTGTTGCTGTGCTGGCAACGGTGATCTCGACCCAGATCACGACCCATTACGGCCACCTGGCTGAGCAGGTCACGCCGTTCTCGAAGCTGGGCCAGATGATGCTCGGCTTGCAGGCGCGTTTCGCGCTCCAGGGCGCTGGTCCCCAGGCTGCCCGTCAGGCTGCTATACAGACCATTTCCGGGATAGTACATGGTCAGGCCTTTGTGCTGGCCATGCAGGATGCCTTCCGCCTGACCCTTGTGATAGTCATTGCGGCTTTCATCGCTGTCACGCTGGTCCGCACAAAGAAGCAGCAGAAAATGACTGCACCTGGCTCTTCAAGCCAGGTAGCGAAATCAAAAGAGGATGAAGAAGCTGAACAAGCGGCCCTTGAGGCTATGCTGGTTGGTTAAGTGAACATTTTCTTGTAGCATTTAGATTGTATAAAGGAGTTTTTCGAACATGATTCGTCGTATAATGATCCCAATTCTTGTTTTTGTTGCCCTGGCGGCCATCGCGGGCGGTGCGGGCTACTGGATCTACAATGGGTACACCTACTACAACACCGATGATGCTCAGGTCAGTGGCCAGGTGCTCAATGTGAATGCGCCGACGGCTGGCACTCTGACGAACCTGAACGTCACGGTTGGTCAGCAGGTACACGCGGGCGATGTGCTGGGCACGATTACGCTGTCATCTGCCGCCAGCTCAAAAAACGCCCCGGCCACGATGGATGTCACCAGCCCGACGGATGGCACAATTGTGCAGGTGCCTGCGGTACAGGGACAGAGCGTCGCGCCCGGCCTGCAACTGGCCTCGCTGACCAACCTGAACACGATGTACATCACAGCCTACATCGATGAGGGTTCGATCAACAATGTGAGTGTCAACCAGGCGGTGGACATCCATATCGACGCATATGGGGGTACCAGTTTTAGCGGCCATGTCAGCCAGATCGTGCAAACAACCGCGGGCCAGTTCTCGCTGCTGCCCAATCAAGATCCCACCAGCGGGAACTTTACCAAAGTCAGCCAGCGCATCCCGGTCTTAATTACGCTGGACAGCAAAAATGGGAAAGACGTGGTGCCGGGGATGAGTGCTGAGGTGACGATCCATCTGCACTAAACATAGCAGCCAGTATGTCGTGCAGTAAAGCGGAAAAGGAGTTTATATTGTGAATCTATTGATTATTGGTGGTCTGCTGGCTCTCGCCGTAGTCGCGATTCTGGGCGCGGTTCTGCTGGGCATGAGTGAGGACCGCGCGGAGAAAGCCAAACGTGAGGAGCCTGAGGCGTTACCCATGCAGGCACTACCGACGCCGCAAGTGCCAGAAGCACCGCTGGTGCCAGAGATGGCAACGCCGGCACCCGTGGAGTCTCAGATGACCAGCCCCTTGGCGCCTGAGCTGCCCACGCAGACGCCGATGACTCCGCAAATAGCGGCGACACCAGCGAAGATGCTGCCACGGATAGCGGCGACACCATCGGCAGTGGTCTTCCCACCAACGGCGTCAGCACCAGCGGCGGCGCCCCTGCCAGAGGCAGCTCCCATAGGGGCGACTTCCGAAGCGGCGCAGGGACCAGAGACCACGCCGCCATCGCTACTGCCGGTGACGCGTCAGGTGACAGGGCCATTGGTGCCGTCTTCACGTGAAGGACTACTCACGGCGTATCGAAACGGCCATTTGCCTGCGCCCAGGGAGGACGAACACCTGGCGATCCGCAAGAGCCAGATTCGTGAAATCGTCGGAGAGTTGCGCTCGCTAGCCCAGAAAGCCAATGAACTGGAGCTGCGCCTGAGTTCACTTGAAGAAGCGCTCGACGGGCAACAGAGTTATCAAGACGAGGCGACGGCCAAACATCGGGCGCTCAGGCCAGATCATCCATCTGTCTAAACCCATGCTTTGATGGTAGAGCAGTTTCGTCGGGAATATCTGGACTTCGCATCTCAGAGGCAGGGAAGATGCTTCTTCGGAAGCGTTCCTGCCTCTGAGACGTCAGGAGCCAGTGCTTATGTGAAGAAAACACATACAAATCAAGAAGCCCGTCCAGCGAGGCGCGGGTTTTCCAGAGGTCACATTTTATGAATATTGTATTATGGGTGATACAGGGTATCCTGTGCATAGCCTTTCTCATGGCTGGCTCTATGAAAAGCTTCATGCCAGTCACTAAACTCGGCACTATGATGCCGTGGGTGAGCGATGTTTCATCGAGATGGCCGCGTTTTATCGGCACATGTGAAATACTGGGGGCGCTGGGAATGATCCTACCCGGCGTGACACATATTCAGCCCTGGTTAACGACAGTGGCCGCGGGCGGCCTGGCGATGGTGATGATAGATGCAGCCAATTTCCATCGCGGCAGACGGGAATTTTCCTTTATCCTGGTTAATCTTGTGCTTTTCGTGCTGGCGGTCGTGGTCCTGGTGGGACGCTGGATGCTGGTGCCGCTAAATTGAGTCAATATCCTCCAATCCTCTCCAGGAAACGTGCCACAGATGGGTCACAGCCATTTTACGTCCCCTCCAACCATCTGCTACAATGCCAGCGAAGAGGCAACGTTGCCTGGAAAGGAAAAATCAATGATGAGAGTAGATACTATCCACACGCTCCCGCCTGGCGTGACCATACAGGGCCAGGCGTTGAGTTGCGCTGAGGTGCTGGCAGTAGCGCGGCATCACGCGCCGGTGGTGCTGGGAGACGAATCGCTGGCACGCATTCAGGCTGCGCGGCGTGTGATTGATCGCATGGCGGACGAGGACCAGAAGGTCTACGGCGTGACGACGGGTTTTGGCCATCTCAGCCGGGTGCGCATTCCACACGAGCAGTTGACCGACCTGCAACATAATCTCCTGCGCAGCCACTCGGCGGGCGTTGGCGAGCCGCTGAGCGAAGAGGTGACGAGGGCGCTGATGCTCCTGCTGGCCGCCAGTTTAGCACGTGGTAATTCGGGTGTACGACCCGCGGTGGTCGAGCTGCTACTGAGCATGCTCAATGCACGGCTCTACCCGGTCATCCCCTCACGTGGGTCTGTAGGGGCGAGCGGCGACCTGGCTCCGCTGGCGCACCTGGGCATTACGCTGATAGGTGAGGGGCAGGTGTTTGTACGCGGGGAACGTGTCACGGGAAACGTGGCGCTGGCCCAGGCTGGACTAACGCCCTTGCGTTTGCAGGCCAAAGAGGGTCTGGCTCTGATTAACGGCACGCATCTGATGGAAGCCATTGCTGTGCTGGCCCTGGCCGATGCCCAGACGTTGTTGCGCGCGGCTGAAGTAGCCTGCGCGATGAGTATCGAGGGGTTGCTGGGCAGCCATGTGCCGCTGGATGCGCGTATCCACGAGAGGCGCGGCCAGGTGGGTCAGATTGTCGCGGCAGCCCATTTGCGCGAGCTGGTCAAAGAGAGCAAGATCAACGCCAGCCACCAGAATTGTTCACGCGTGCAAGACCCCTATAGTATGCGGTGCGCGCCCCAGGTCTTTGGAGCTGTGCGCGACGCCCTGGAGTACTGCGCGGGTGTTTTCGAGCGCGAATTGGGCGCTGTGACCGATAATCCGCTGATCTTTCCCGAAGACGGCGAGGTGTTGAGCGGCGGGAACTTCCACGGCCAACCCCTGGCCCTGGCGCTGGACACAATGGGCATCGCCATCGCCCAGCTTGCCAGCTTCTCCGAACGGCGCACCTACAACCTCATGGGTCCACACGATTGGGACGAGAACGGCGCGCCACTCTTCCTCACTCCTAATCCGGGACTCAACTCCGGCTTTATGATCGTACAATATGTCGCGGCGGCGCTGGTCAACGAGATCAAAGTTCTGGCGCACCCCGCCAGCATCGATTCTATTCCCACCTCCGCCGGTATGGAGGACTTCAACAGCATGGGAGCCACCAGCGCCCACAAAATGCTGCGTATCCTCGAACAGGCGCGCCAGGTTGTGGCCATCGAACTGCTGTCCGCCGCGCAGATGCTCGACTTCCGTTTGCCACTCACCCCCGGAGTTGGTGTGCGGCGCGCCTTCGACTTCGTGCGCGCCCGCGTCCCCAAACTGGAGCATGATCGCGTCATGTCCCCCGATATCGAGACACTGGCTCTGGCCATTCACGAGGGCGTGTTCGATCAACTGGCTTGAAAATAAAACGGTGCTGGGGAAAATGTTTCACGTGAAACATCCTCCCGGCACCAGACAGTTTCCCTACCCACCGGCCAGGCTACCGATCTCATCTACCACATGCGGCTCGCTGTGGTACGAAGCTTGCCTGGCTTGTGAGCCTCTACATCATTGTGTGATCTCGCATACCCTATTTGTTTGGTTACGGCTCTAACGGTTCGACGTGATAGTATTTTGCCAGGTCAGCGGGCATAATGTCTTCGGGGTTGCGATCAAAAATGGCTCGTGTGCGTTCCAGCGCGCGTGCCACCAGACCCGAACAGATCTGTTGGCCCTCGAAGCCAAAGGTCAGGCGTCCACCGGTGAGCAGGCCCCAGCCAATACAGACAATGGTCAACCAGCCATAGTCCTGGCCCAGTGACCATTCAGCGAATGCCACAGCCTCGGCGCGGTCCGTAGCATCAACCGTTGTGCCAAGCCGGACAAGGTGATACTCGATGTCCCGATACTGCGTAAGGTCAGTGCGGCGCACGCCGGGACCGGCGGCTTCGATCAGGCTATCCTGCTCGTCCACGACAATAGCGGCGTGATCCCAGCACGTATACTTGCGGTCCGTGCCGTGGAAGCGCAACGCCTGGCCAATTTGAATACACTTGTTAAACCACGCATTCCCATGTGTCAGAATAAAATCGCCTGGTAGTGGATTGGGGGCGGTTTCGCCCGGTCCATACCGTTCTACAGAGATGCCCATCATTGGAACAAATTCCTTCGTCATCACAAACCTCTTTCTGCCTCTGGTGTACAAGGTTCTGGCCCGATGGCCTCTTCTTAATATAAGACGTATGAGATGCTTGTTTTTTACGCTTCATCCTCCTCATCCCAGGCATTGGCGAATGCTGCCGCGTTTGCAAGGGCTTGATGCTCGTTAATGTTTTCATCTACATTGTGGGTCGGGGGGGCGACAGTCGGCGCGTGTGTCAGGTTGCCCGGTATATTTCTCAGGCGGGCGCTGATCTCCTCCAGACGTTCCAGGATGTTCCCGTTGGGAAACCAGAGATTTGTCTGACGATGATTGCCACCGCCATAGAGCTGACGATCACGATCAAGCAGAATTTCACGGATATGAATTCTGAGCGGCTTCATACGGTTCGCGGCCTCCGCCTCAATATGTTCCCAGAAGGGGTCATGCGCGGGGATACCGATATTATCGATGTAGCGGTAGCGTTCAGAGCGCGGCATAGGTGCCTCTTCCTTTATATAGATGTAGTTTTGCGACGGGGGCCAATCGCTTCAGCTCCACGTGCCACGCCGTCGGTATCAACGAACTCAGGATCGCGGGGCAGCGTCAGACCGCGAATCAGGCTTTTGAGGTCGGGACCAAAGTGATACGCCGCGCCTCCGACGTACAGGACTTTCCCGAAGCCGCGTGCTACGCCGCCCTGGGCATCTGATTTCCAGAGGCTGCTGACGAAAGGCACAATCTGCTGAGCCAGTTCTTTGCGGGCGAGCTGCACGTAATGACCAAGCGTCTGGTCAGAGAAGAGCTGGCCATCCAGGTAGAGCTGGGGATAGCGCCTCTTGTCCGCTGGCACCATCGCGACACTGGCTAGCAGGATCTGGTGGATTTCCTGAGCCGTAAAGCGATGGCCATCGTACGCATTGGCGATCTTCTCGTTCAAGACATAGCCGATATTCTCCACGCCTATTTCCAGGCTCTGACACATATCGATCTCGGCTTTTTGCCCTACCGTCGTATATATATCGTGGGTGAAGCCGCCGCCCTCGATCACGCCCTGACGCACCTGGCCCGGCACGCCATAGACGAGTAGCGCGCCCGCCCCTTCCATGACCACCTTTGTCACGTGAATAATCACGCGCAGGCATCTGGATTGCTGCCCATAACGCAGGGTGAAAGTGTGATCGCCATTGAGACGCTCGGTCACCTTGCGCACATTCTCCGGGTTATACGCGACCACCGGCAGGTGCGTGACCAGGAAGACCTCCATTTCAGTCACCTGTGTCGGTGCTAGCAGGCCAAGCGAGACAAGGGCCGCGCGCAGAGTGCCAGGCGACCAGTAGCGGGTATAGTCGCCATGAGAGGTACTGGCCATTTTATCCCCATAGGCCAGGTAGCCGTGATAGGTTTGGGAACCCGCGAAGTCCAGAACCAGTTCGCGCATATCGAAAGGCGAATAGAGGGCCGCCTGTGGGGTATTCTGGAGAAACGAGGCCGCCTGCTGGCGATCCAGTTTTTGCTCCGAGCCGGCGACCTGGACGCTGGGATAAATGACGCGTCCAATCTCCGCGCCCTGTGCGCGCATCACTGCGACAGTCGTACTATTGCCATAATTGTGGCCCAGGTAAGCCTCAAACATAAATTTCTCTCCCGTTTTTCTTCCCGCGCCGGGAAGAGGTGTGATAGAAAGGTACATCCCAGGAACGTCCTTTTTGAAAAAGAACATCGCAGGAACATACTTTTTTTTCCAAAAGGTACATCCCAGGAACGTACTTTTCCGAAAAGAACATCTCAGGAACATACTTTTTTCCCGAAGCCGAACCTTCAGCGAGGTTTCAAAAATGACTGTAATACGTTGGATAGGCTTGGGAAGACGGATGAAGGTCTTTTTGCCTGGATAGAGGGATTGATACATCCCCCTCCCATAAGGTACATCTCAGAGATGTATTTCGTCAATAGAATGGGAAAGAGGATGGAGAGAACAAATATTTCCGCGAAGGCTTCTGGAAATCGGAAAACGGCGGGATACGCAGTCGCGTAGGTGCGCAGCATCGCATGTTAAGCACCTATCTCAACGAACTAGCCGCGGCTGGTTTCGCGCTCGAACGCATGCTGGAACCGGTGGCCATAGGTGAACGAGCCA
>CAXUEY010000215.1:0-9229 GCA_964250225.1 uncultured Ktedonobacteraceae bacterium
CCCCCCCCCCCCCCCCCCCCCCCCCCCCCCCCCCCCCCCCCCCCCCCCCACAACCGTTTTTCTCCTCGCTTCCCCTCTACCTCACTCCAAATTATCTTTCCACTGCTTCACCCATTGAGATGCTTTTCTACTTGCATTGCTGGTTTTATATGTGTTAATAGATCTACTTCAATTCAACAACAGTGATATAACTATGTGGAGGAGGTGAATCTGGCCCGCTCAGCTAAAGAAGAGGAGGCTTTTGTGCAGAAATCATCCTGGCGGAAACGCTTTGCGATCCTGAAGAATCGCCTGTATCTGTATCCTTCCCCTGAGCACATGCCTCATAACGGCTGGTTCTGGATGGCTCTGGCTCTGGTGACGGTGCTGGCCACTGCCTTCGTGCTTTTTTTTGTGGTGTATCTAACCAGGCTGCAGGATGCTTTTCTGACGCCCGCCGAAGATGTGGGGATTATGGATCAGGCTTTCTGGAGCCTGGCGCATGGTCAGCTCTTCCATCAAACGATCTGCAATATTGTCAGCGACAGCAATTGCTATAGCGTGCAGGGTTTTCCTCGCTTTGCCATCCATTTCGAGCCGATGCTCTTTTTGCTCGCACCGCTCTATCTGTTCTGGCCTGGACCGAAAACCTTGATGATAGTGCAAACGCTGGTGGTGGCCAGCGGGGCTTTCCCCGCTTTCTGGCTGGCTCGCCTGCGTCTGCGCAGTGAACTGGCCGGTGTGGGGGTTGCAGCCCTTTATTTGCTGTACCCTTCACTGCAACAGGCCGAGGCGTCGTATTTTCACGCGGTCACGATGACCGCGGCTTTTTTGCTCTTTACGCTGTATTTTCTGTATACACGGCGCACGGTGCTCCTGTTCCTCTGCGCGCTTTTGACCCTGGCCTGCAAGGAAGAGATGCCGCTGACTATCGCGATGCTGGGCCTCTGGTCGCTGGTTTTTCAGCAACGCCGGCGCAGCGGCCTGGGGCTTATCGCGCTGGCTGTGTTCTGGGTGGGCCTGGATGTGTGGATGTTCCACCTGTTTAGTCCCGTGAATTATCCTCTGCTGGCCACGCGTTACGCCTATCTGGGGCATGGACCCCTGGAGATCACGCTCAATGTGTTGCTCCACCCGCTCAGCCTGTTTCAGACGCATGTGCTGGAACACGACCATCTATTTTATCTGCGCCTGCTGCTCTCTTGCGTTGGCTATCTCGCGCTCCTGGCACCCTGGGTGCTGGTTCTGGCTGTACCCGCGCTGACTCTGAATCTGCTGAGCAGCGACCCCAATCAATATCAGGGACTCTATCAGTATAACGCGGAAATTGTTCCAATTCTGATTTTTGCAGCGATTGAAGCGGTGGTGGTGGTACTGTGGGCTGTGCAATGGGTCGGGACAGAGCTGGCGGAGCGCCGCGGGCGAGCGACGGGGTTAGAGATGACCGCGCGTCAGATGCGGGTTGGACGATCTCGCGCGCAAATGGTCCGACGCCTGACCCTGTGCTTTGCCATGAGTATTATGCTGCTGGGTGTTTTACGCCACGAACAGTCCTATGGGCTTCTGCCTTTTTCGCAGGATTATGTATGGCCGCAGGTCACTGCTCATGATAAAGTGGCGCAGCGTTTTATTAAGATGATCCCCGAAAATGCTTCTGTCTCAGCGCAATCCAGCCTGGTCCCTCACCTCAGCCAACGCGCGCATATTTACCTCTATCCGTATGGAACAGGTTTCACTTCTTATATTTTCCTGGATGTCACCAGCGATACCTATCCGTATATGCCGGGGAAATATAATAAAGTTGTTAAAAATATGCTGTTACATGGCGACTATGGGATCGTGGCAGCGGGAGACGGCTATCTCCTCTTGAAACGTGGCTTGCCCGCACCCGGCCTGGCAGGGGTATCACCTGTGGCGTATGGACCAGCCGTTCAGCCAGACCTGCCACCACTGTTCTGCTCATTTATTCATGCCCCCTCGCAAGCCGAAGCCACGCGCGCGCAGGTGGACTTCCAGGCACCCGGCGGTGGAGTCGTCAGCCTGCTGGGTTTCCAGATCCAGAGGCCGGGTGCTTTTTTGCGCGTGACCACCTACTGGAAAGTCAATCGGCCCGATATCGCTCCTGTACGCATACGCGCTTCCCTGCTTAATAATGCTGGTCAGGAGTTGTTTAGCAGCAAAAATTTCACAGGCGCAAGCTGGTGTCCAAGCAATACATGGCGGCCCGGTGAGGTTGTGCAGATGAGCACCGGACTCATGTATATTGGCAACGTGAGCAAAGGGCAGGCCCATATTGTACTGACTCTCTTGCCCGATAGGACAACATCCGTTACAATGGGTAGCAGAACAGAAGGATTACCGTTTCACATTGTACAGAGTCGCGGCGCAGTCGCAGCTGTTCCCGGCACCGAGCTTGTACAGTTGCAAACCATTATGATCTCCTGACGCTTCTTATAAGCGCTGCCAGGAGATACCATCTATCAGAAAGAGGTGTTGATATGGGCGTGTACCTGAATCAACTGCCGCCGACTGAAGTTGCGCGCTTGAAAGCTGAGCTGGCTGAGACGTTGATAGCCAATTTTTGCTATCCACGCTTTTATGATTATCGCGTCAGCTCGTTGCGTACACGACCGGTGGATCGCGCCAGACGTCAGGAAGTCTGGCAGTATTTGAACGCGGTCGATTTTCACGTCTGGGGCAGGGTCGATATCGATTCTCCTGAATTCCAACACCAGGTGGAGCGTTTATTCATCCATTTTGTGCAACGCAATCGCACCTTTTTTGGCGAGCAGGGACGCAAACGCATGGCCGATGTGCGTTCGCTGATTACGCATGCGTCTCTGGCCCTGGCCGAGGGGGTGCGCAAGCATTTGCAGAGCAAGCAGGGAAATCCCGCGCTGGGCAGTCCACGCCCGGTGACATCCTGGCGCGCGGCACCTGTCTCTAAACATCCCGAACTCACCTGGGAGCAGATCCTCTCCAGCACGATGCAATTGCAACAACAACTGCAAGAAGTGCGAGGTGAGGTGCATCTGGCAGCCCCAATAGGGCAGACACCCTCCTCGGCCACGCACATGGCAACGCCTGCGGGCCAGCCGAGCGTGGCATCCCGGCGCTCGCGTTCTGTGCGCTCGGCTGCTCACGAGCTGGCGGCTAGCGCTGAGGGCCGTGAAAGAGAAACGCTGGCCTGGCCTCCAACGGATAGCAAAGTGTCGCAGGCCGGGGAGAAACGTCTCTCGGTCTCTTTTCCAGCGGGCATAAAAGAAGCAGTGTCAACACATCCCGCCTCTGCTCCTGGCGCTCCCATCCCTGACACTGCCGCAACCATGTCTTTGCCAGTGGGTAAGCCCGAAAGTGCGCCTCCGGCGTTCCAGCCCGGCAGAGTCTATTCTGAGGTTTCTACGCGCCCGCAACGTCCAAAGATGGAAGCAGCTCCGGCCACGCCATTTGTGCCCGCGCCGCCTTCGGGACCGTTGCGCCAGCCGCTCTCGCCTTCAACCGGATCACCCTCAGCACCCAATTTGCCAGCCGTGGCCGCGCACCCTGGAGCGGAGATGGCGGTCAAGCAGCCTGAGCAGACCACCGTGGTGATGAACGACGAAGACGTGGTCATCTTTGAGCAACTGCGCTATCAACTGATTATCGAGTTGCGCGTCGAGGTGGTACGGGAAGGGATCGATTTGAACGGACAGGGTGCGTTCCAGCTGGTAGAAGCACTGCGCCATCAGGATGGCACCGATTTGGCGCGCCTGCAAGTGGTTTCCACCTTGCTGAATATGTGCGACCAGATTATCAGCAGTGGTCGCGCCAGTCTCTCCGATTATAAACAGGCGATGATGTTCTACTTGATGCATACACGTCGCACCCATTAGCGTAGAACAAGCAAAACACGCGAATAGAGAACAGCAAGCCAGCCGATATCATGCACGATACCGGCTGGCTTGCTGTTCTCTATAGCATAGGATATAAAAAAAACATTAAAATTTGAATAAACACCAAAAATTCCCCCATTTTGACTTCCTTTGTTCTCCCCTTTCATGTTATAAATTGAGATGGAATGATATAGCACAGCGGCAAAGCGATTCATCTACAATCTGTTTCTTTCCTCGCCTTTGGGGACGAAGGTGCGTGGAAAGAGTATGCTTGTTAAAGGGGGCATGGCTGGTAATGACAAAAGGCAGAGATATTGCGGCTGAGAGTATTGGTGATCTCCTAGAAGTAGCGCGTTTACAACGGCGCAATGGAATGTTACGCGCCGAGTGCTCGCAAAGGGGATACCTGGAAGAAGGGGAAATCTATCTCCAGGCTGGCGGGCCAATCTATGCACAGGCAGGGATGTTGACTGGCTACGAGGCCCTCCATTATTTGTTAAGCTGGCGCAAGATTTATTTCGCTTTTGCTTCTGAAATACCTCCACCACCGGCCAATATTGTGTCAGCCATCAGAACCCAGCGCGTCGGTGCGCCAGTGCCAGCTCCGGCCACCCCGGTGCCTGCCATGCACGTACCAGTAGCAGCCACGCCGATGCCTGCTATACGTGTACCCACACCCCAGGGACCGCGATGGCGTCCTGTGGAGGAACGCCCGGCGACCATCACCCCACAGAAATCTCCGTCAGCCTCAGAGATGGCCTGGCTGGTTCCACACAAAGCTGGCCCAGAACACCGTGCCCTCTCACTACCCCTGAGCCGCCGCCAGCGCCTGCTCTACGTCATGATCGATGGGCAGCGCACCGTGGGCGACCTGGCCCGTACTACCAGCAGAACCGCCGCTGAGGTGGAACTGATCCTGCGCGAATTACAAGCACAAGGCCTGATTATGATGTGACATCCTCAGAAAACCAGAGCACCAGGAACGCACTCTGGTGCTTTTCTTATTGCCCAACCATACAGTACTATCTACCTATTTTCCAGGCAAACCTCGGCCTCAGCGTAATCTGTGCAGTATACTCCGTGTATCAGCATACATCAGATTAATTTTTGCTGTGTCAAATTGTACGATACCATCAGGCCATGTATCTCTGAGCTGCAAAGATGCGGGGATGACTGGCCCATTTCTGTAAAGGTCGCCCAATGTTATCTGAACCTTCCAGATTGAAAAAATGTCGCTTTGAGCCTGGAGTACCCCCTGCCGCTCTTCCCGGTACTGATCCCTGGCTCACGCAAATGCCGTCCCCTGCGCCAGTTCCCGTAAAAGACCAGTGGCTCAACCAGGCCTCACCCTACGCCACAACTCCAATGGCGACAGAGTGGCTCAACCAGCCATCACCCTACTCTACAACTCCCGCGATAGAGCACGGACGCGATCATCCGGCGCCCTTTACAGCTTCTCCTCCGGGCAACAAAAATTTCAGCTATACATCGCCTTATGCCGCTTTTTCAATAAATCAGGAGCCAGTGTATGAGTCGGCTACCTGGCAAACGAGCAAGCAGAGAACCGACCAGCTTCTATTTATCTCGAACGCGCCGACGTTGCGCCTGGATTTCGGTGCAAGCGCCCAGACGGCCCTGGCGTGGCAGGCGCTCACCCGCATGGAGACCGAGCAACATTCCCTTACTCAAACGGTGACAGACTGGTATATCTTTGCAAAAAAACAGACCGCGCAGCACACATTCGGCAGGCTGAAAAACTCCCGCTATCGTACAGCCTCACTGATCGGCGCGGGCCTGGTCGCGTTGATGTTGATCGCGTTATTTGCCCAGAGCGGTCTGAGCCACCAGACGCTCAGTTCAATCAAAACGAACAGCGCCTCTAATGCTCCTCAACTGGCCTCATCAGCGATGAATAATACGAACAATGCCAATAGCAGCGGGCAGCAGGCACCGGCCCAGCAACAATCGCCCGCACAACAGCAGGCACCGGCAATCAATGCTTCCAGAGCGCTGGTACGCATCTCGCAGCTTGATGCCGACGAATACGCGTCCCAGTACGATTACAATATCTGGGCCTATTCGACCTGCTCAAGCGCCGCCCTGACCGAGGTCTTCAATGCCTATGGACATCACTACCGCATCGCCGATGTGCTCCAGATAGAGAACAGGCTTGGTGAGATCACACCAGATCAAGGTTTGCTGGACAACGTTGGCATCGCTCGAACCGCGGCAAAATTTGGCTTTAAGACCAAATGGGGCAATGACTGGACGCTCAGTCGAGTGCTCAACAACGCCAACGCGGGCCACCCGGTGATCGTTGGCTGGCCACCAGATCGCTACACTGACGGCCATATTGTGGTAGTCACCGGTGGAGACTCTACCCATGTTTACCTGGCCGATAGCTCAATCTTTAATCGCCACACCATCACGCATTCACAGTTTATGCAATGGTGGGGTGGCTTCGCCGCTGTGGTGACACCTAAATAGAGAATCTTTGATGAGAATGTGCCCGGATTCAACTCCGGGCACGTCACGTTTTAACCCTGGCGGAGGAGGAAGCGCGGCGCTTCCAGCACAACTATATCGGCACAGAGCATCTTCTTCTGGGATTGGTACAGGAGGGGGGCGTTTCCTCTCAGGTGCTGAGGAACCTGGATATTGAAGTCGATCAGGCTATTGAAGCGATCATTGAGCGAGGCGAGCGGATCGTTCTCAGTGAATCTGGGCTGACCCCGCTAACCCCACGGGCAAAAAAGGTGATTGAGTTAGCTGTAGATGAAGCACGTCGCCTCACTCACCGCTTTATTGGAACAGAGCACATTCTCTTAGGCCTTCTCCGAGAAGGCGAAGGAGTTGCGGCTGTGGTTTTAGAAAACTTCGGCCTCCACCTGGAGCAAATACGAACAGAAACGCTGCAGGCGCTTCGGGAACAGCAACAAGGACAAGAAGAGGCACCTGCTATTCCATCCGTACCAGCAGAAGCATCCACACTGCTTGCCGAAAATGAGCCAGGGCTTCCCTGCACCTTCTGTAGAGCACGTTGTCCTGGCTACTTCTGTTATTGCTTCAACTGTGGTCAACCGCTGATCCATGAAGAAGAGTCTAGTCATGGGGAGGAGAAATAAGACAAAAAGTGGGGCCTGGGTTCGAGCCAGGGGAGGAACGTGTGGCAACCTCCCCTGGCGCTTTCCGCTTCTTGACCAGACCTATCTAACTCATAAACACTTCATCAGTCCCGCAACAATTCCCTGGAAGCATTTAGTTCACCTTGATATGGCCAGATGAAAAAATGCTCTCGCTATGGTAAAGTAGAGATTACAAAGTTATAGAGAGGGCATCTACATGCTAAACGAGTTACAATTGGGCGGGCTCCCGGAGCTGCCCCAACGAGCCACTATCGAGGAGATCAGCGCGCATATCTGGCAGAACGACGAGGTTGCCGCGCTCTGGTTGGGTGGTAGCCTGGCGCGGGACGCAGGCGATATCTTCAGCGATGTGGACTTTCGCATCGCCGTTCGGACGGAACACCTGACGCGGTGGCGATCTCCGCGTTTCGAGGAAATCTTTCGCAGCGCCCCTGTGGTTGGTCAGACGTTTCTGGCCTTTGGCGATGAGGCGTTTCTCCATCATCTGCTGCTGGCGAATGGCGAGATTTTCGACTTTTTTGTACAGAGCACCGCGCAGACTCCAACTGCTGAGCCGCGCCTGATTCTGGGCTGCCGCGACAAATTGTTCGCCCGCGTGCTAGCGGCTGAGAGTCAGGTGAAGGCGCAGACCCCGCGGGCCGTGCAAGTGGATGAAGTGCAACAGCTTCTAGTCGATTTCTGGATCAATACCCATAAACATCGCAAGGTACTTCACCGCGACCTGGATCTGCTGGCCACGTTTGGCATCGACCTGGAAAAAAGCCTCGTGCTACGTCTCTGGTACATCGATGCGCGCGGTGAAGATTGGGGCGACTTGCGGCGGCAGAGCATCCATAGCCTCACCAGCCTGATCCGCGTGCTCCAGAAAAGTGTGGGCGATCAGGCGTTGGAGGTCATCGGCGCGCCCACGCGCAACCGCCAGGAACTCTTCCAATCCATCGAACGGGACCGCGAGGTGGTCGCCCGGCTTGGACGGCACCTCGCGCAAACGTATGGCTTCGCGTATCCCGACGAGCTCGAAGCCACCGTGCTCCAGGGCTGGCAAGACTTTCTGGCCCTACACTAAGAATCCACCAGCACCCGCGTGAGCAGGATGACCGCGACAAAGCTGCGGTAGAGGTCCAGCAGGTTTTCGCTGCGGATCGCGATGGTGCGCGGCCCAACGCGCTCGACGTTGCGCACGCGCAGAGCCAGGTCCGCCATATCAGCGACCAGGAAGGTGACTTCGAGCGAGACGGGCAGCGTGAAATCAGGTGGGCGCATGTCTGAGATATGCTGCACAGCGCGGCTGGCTCCCTCGCGCAAGAGCCGACAGGCGACGTCGGGATGCAGATTGGCGGCGGCAAAACGACCCAGCGATTCTTTGACGACGATCTTTTCGGCCTGGGGAGCGATGCTGGTCGCCTCGCGCGCGGTCACTTCATCCCCGCTGACAAAGATGATGGGGACACCGTAATGCGCGGCAACCAGGGCGTTGATGCCCGATTCACCCACGATCTCGCCGTTGATGCGCGCCTCCCAGACGGCTCGTGGGTTATAGGTGTGCGAGAGAATCGCCCGTTCCGCGCCCAGCGAGCCGTGATAGCTCACGAACAGCGCGCCATCGAAGCTGTCATCCAGACCCTCCATCATGTACATTGGCTTGTGGCGCCCCGTAATCAGCGTGGCCTCGCCCGACAAATCCTGAGGGTGCAGGTTGCGCATAAAGCTGTGCGCGTCATTGACGACAAATTCACTGGCCCCTGCCTCCTGCGCGCCAGCAATCACCGCGTTCACTTCGTTGGTCAGCAAAATGCGGCCCTGCGCGTATTCGGCACCCCCCTCGATGATCTGTTCCCACGCGACGATACCGCTGGTCCCTTCAAAATCCGTTGAGAGAAAGAGTTTCATGTGACTCTCCTTGTGCATGTGAAAATATTGAAACAATAGGATGGAGGAAAAAGTTGGGCAAATCCTCTCATTTATCGGCAAAAAAAGCAAATAGCCCTGCTACTCTGGCAAAACCTGGAGCGTTGTGAAAAATCCACCTCTTCTATTTTACCATAGACACGCATCGTCCATTTGGACGGTGCGGCACGGCTTCCATCCGAGTATACTCGTTTGCATACCCGATACATTGCACCGATTTGCGGAAAGTGTTATGGCCAATGCTGCTCTTGTGAGAGATGCAGATCTACCTTCTACATGGATAACGAAGCTATTGCGGAAGAAAAATATGCCAGAAGATGCTTC
>CAXUEY010000216.1:0-9219 GCA_964250225.1 uncultured Ktedonobacteraceae bacterium
CAATCCCCCGACCCCCCGGGGCCTCCCCCCCCCCACCCCCCCGCTTCTTTGTTTGCAAAAACCTACTGCATGTTGTAGTGGGACTTGTGGTAGTAGACCATCCCCTTGCCAACTACTTTGACCGGCTGCAGTTCTTTAAGCATGATTGCTTCACCACACTTCGCGCAAATGCGCTCGGTTAGATGGTTCATCTCTTCGCGGTTGGCCATCGAAGCACGCGCAGTTTTTGAAAGTTCACCCTTTTTTGGCATAAGTTATAAGACCCCTTTCGCCTATCTTCTGTCTATCTGGATTGTCAGGAATCCGTGGTTGTTATACACACGTTGGCAATGGGTACCGGATAGAGCGATCCTGTCCACACTGCGTTCAACACAGTATACCATATCCGCCAACCCGCCGTCTATGGATGAGTTAGTTGTGCGCGAGATCAGCAGGTTTGATATTTAGTGCCCAAAAACCTGGAAAGGGGAACCAGGTTGCCCCGATTCCCCATAGATTGCAATAATTTTTGAGACTGTCTACAAAACACGCTACAAAACGCACTACTGAAAGGCACTACGTCCAAATAGCCTGTATGACAGAGAGGTTATTTCCCTCTCATCACCTTCAACGCAATAGCCGCACATTGGTAACACCTGGATGCGCGCTCCCCCAATAGTCCTGACTCCACAATCCCTTTTCTCAGATCGAGGCATGCTCTTTCCCTGGAAAAGCAATGAGTGTGCCATCTCAACAAGTTATTCCTATTCGTCATGGTTTATATAATAATCATATATTTGAATTATGGGTGATTCTCAGGTATCGTTAAAAGTAGGGATAAAACTCTCTTATGAGCATAGCAATAATGCAGCAGAAGCGAGACAAGCATAATGAGTAAAGACACAACGGGGGGAACCGGCTCGGAGACTTCCACACCAGAAAACATGCCATCTCGGATCTCGGTGCACGAGAACGCGGCGCAATTGCCGGAAAAACCTGGGCATACGCCGTTTGACATGAATGTCGTCATCAGCTGGATTTTGCAGGGTGGGGTGCTGATCAGTGCAGCGGTGGTCTGTGTGGGACTGCTCCTGCTTTTTTTGCATCCTGAACAGTTATCGGACCAGCAATTTCTAGTTTTTCCCCACTCGCTGGGTCAGATTAAAGACGGTCTGTTGCAGCTCCAACCCCAGGCGTTTGTAGCGCTGGGTCTGCTTCTATTGGTCGCCACGCCTGTAATGCGCGTGGCGATTTCTATTCTCGCTTTCGCTCTGGAACATGATCGACGGTACGTGGTGATTACATGCATCGTGCTGGCAATTCTGCTTATCAGTTTCCTGAGCGGAAAAGGAGGAAGCTAATGCATTTGACGTTGCTAAGCATGCTGCTCATCTTCGGCTGCTCGCTGCTGGCCGGTGTGCTTGGATCGCTGGTCGGTCTGGGTGGGGGCGTGCTGATTGTCCCCATTCTCACGCTGGCCTTTGGACTGCCCATCCAGTACGCTATTGGGGTGAGCATTATCGCCGTGATCGCGACCTCCAGTGGAGCTGCCGCGGCCTATGTACGGGACCACCTCACTAACATTCGCCTGGGGATGTTCCTGGAAGTGGGCACGACCCTCGGCGCGATAACGGGCGCGCTGCTGGCCACAATTATCGCGCATTCAGTGCTCTTTGTGATCTTTGGCCTGGTGCTCATTATCTCAGTCGCGCCCCTGGCCTTTAAGCTGGGCGAAGAACTCCCCGCCAATGTGCGCAATGATCGCTGGGCCAAATGGCTGCGGTTATCCGCTACCTATCCTGATCACTACCTGGGTCGCGAAATCTCCTACGAAGTGACACGTACTCCCTTTGGCTTGATCATGATGTATGGCGCCGGTGTCATCTCTGGCCTGCTTGGTATCGGTAGCGGCGTCTTTAAAGTGCTGGCGATGGACACTGTGATGCGCCTGCCCATGAAGGTCTCAACCACCACCAGCAACTTTATGATTGGCGTAACAGCTGCTGCCAGCGCCGGCATCTACTTCTCACGCGGCGATATTCCCCCACTGGTGGCCGCGCCCGTCGCTCTGGGCATCCTCGTGGGTGCGCTGGTGGGCACGCACCTGCTGACACGTATGAGCAACAAGTTTGTACGTATCATTTTTATCCCGATTATCACCGCTATCGCTATTGAGATGATTTTGCGCGGCGTGGGGATTGGATTATAACCTTTTCGCAAAAAGGAAATCCGTTGGTTTAACAAAACAGACAGGGTTGAACAACCTGTGGCTGTTTTGCATCTAGTGAGGTGACATAATGAGATACGGTTCTCTGGATCTGTCCAGGCAGAGCAACATCTGCTATACTAAGGGCATGAATATGTTACAGTTAATTCTTGTCTCTGGCTTACCAGGTTCTGGCAAAAGTATGCTTGCAGAACGTTTTGCCAAAGAGATATCGTTGCCACTCTTTTCAGTTGACCCGATTGAAGCTTCTCTTCTCAAAAGTGGCCTCCAAAGAAGTTTTGAAATGGGATTAGCCGCATATTTCGTTGCTGAAACTTTAGCGGACGAACAATTTAAATGATGGTTCAGTCGTCTTATACTCAGGCAGCAGGCCACACGCCTCGTATTCCGCGCATGCATCTTGTTCTGGCTTTTCTGGCATTTATTCTGATCGGTGCAAATGATGGCGCGCTCGGCGTGCTCATTCCCAGTATGCGCGCGTTTTATCATGTCGATAATGCGACTATCGCGTGGTTGTTCTTGATGTCGATCATCGGCTATTTCAGCGCCTCGTTTAATAATGGGTTGTTGATGGCAAAGCTTGGGACCCGGCGCTTTCTCCTGCTAGGGATCGGGCTGTTTATCTGTGGCGCGGGATTGTTCGGCCTGCACCCGCCGTTTGTGCTCTTCCTCTGTACAGGTATATTGCTGGGCTTTAGTGTCGGGATCATCGATGCTGGACTCAATACTTATGTGGCCTCGCTGCCCAACAACGCCACGTTGCTTAACTATCTCCACGCGTTCTACGGTGTTGGCGCGCTGCTGGGGCCGCTGGTGGCCTCCAGCTTGCTGGCTCTACAGTTTGGTTGGCAAAGCACGTATCTGGCCTGGGCAGCCCTGGCTCTGGTCCTGTTTGTCGGCCTCTGGTTTGCCTTCAAACATCCATTACAAAGCAACTTTGCCGTCCAAACGAGCAATGTGCGTTTTGAGGCGCTCCACTTGCGTAGTGTCTGGCTGGCCACGCTCTTCCTCTGCTTCTATGTGGGCGTCGAGGTGGGCCTGGGCAACTGGGGCTATAGCTTTCTCACCCTTGCGCGTTCCGGGCCAGTCCTTATCTCCGCCTGGATCATTAGCGGGTACTGGTTAGGCCTCACGCTTGGCCGCCTGACCCTGGCCAATCTTGCCCCGCGCCTGGGTGTGCGTCGTCTGATTACGCTTTGTCTGGGCGGCGTTGTGCTCGGTCTGCTGCTGGCCTGGGTCATTCCTGGGTTTGGGGGAGCTGCCCTCGGTCTCTGGTTGATCGGCTTCTGCCTGGGACCGCTTTTCCCTACTATGATCGCCCTCATGCCGCAACTCATACCCGCGCGCCTGCTTCCCAGCGCTATTGGCTTTCTCACTTCATTTGCCAGCGCGGGGACGGCCCTCTTTCCCTGGCTGGCCGGCAACCTCATCCAACGCGTCGGTTTCTGGACACTGCTCCCTTTCGTGCTCGCGCTCACGCTGATCATGTCTGGTGTATGGATATTCCTCAAAAAACAACCGGCGCAAGCGTAATTATCACGCCTGTCAGTGCGGGATGGTGCAATTTTACTCATCCATTACGAAAGATGTCACATTTCTGCTAGCTCGACGTTATAGGTGGTGAAATCAAGAACAGGATGGGAAAGGAGTCATATGCAACCGTTGGGAACAGGAGCAATGCTGAGTGACACAACCGATGATGCCTCGCTCTATGATCGCTATGGACAGGCTATTTTGGCCTATGTGCGTTTGCATACCGCTTCGCGCGAAGACGCTGAAGACCTGACCGTGGACGTTTTTACCACGGCATTGGAACAGGATAACCTCGCCGGGTTGAGTGCTGGTGAGCAACTGGCATGGTTGAGGCGCGTGGCCCATAACAGGCTGATCGATGGATATCGCCGCGCCACACGCCATCCTGTCGTCGTGCTGGATACAGTCGTGGAGCAACTCTTTGCGAACGAGATGGCCAACCCGGAACAGGCTGCCCTGCAACGCGAAAAGTACACGCAGCTCCATCAGGCAGTGCAGCAACTACCACCACTGCAACAGCAACTTCTACGCATGCGTTACGGTGATGGCCTCCGCTTCGCTGACATCGCAGTTTTACTGAATAAACGCGAGGATGCCCTGCGCAAGCTCCTCTCGCGCACACTGGCAACCTTGCGCACCCGGTATAGCCACCCGGTTCATGAAGGAGGCAGGGCATGTTAACTCCCGATCAGCTCACACCCGAAGAAGCACAGTCACAGAACCAGCCCCTCATTCAGGATCTCGGTCATTATTATGATACTCGTTCTGATGATGCTGCATCTATGGAACGGATGCGCGCGCGTTTCTTACAAAAAGCGTCCGCTTCTTTGCCTGCTGCCAGCACTGGCAATGTAACCCCATTTCCTACAATGTCACAGACCCCCTCTCAAGAGAAGAGAGGGATGAAAATCCCACAGAGGGTGGCACGCCATCCCTATCTGAATACCCTGGCGGCGGCAGTGCTGCTGGTCGTGCTGGTCGGCGCGTCCGTTCTGGCGCTCCAACTGCGGCAGGGGACAAGCATCGGTTCGGACCAGCCAACCATTGCACATGATTGGAGCATCATAGCAAGATTCAGCGGCACAGGCAACCGGACGCTCACCGGGTTAAACATCGACGTGGGGAACAAATATGGCTGGCTCATCAACTGCACTAATACCTCTTCCGGCCTGCTCTCCCTCAAATTGAATGGGCAGGAGTCCGGGGATATGCCCTGCTCGACGAAAACAGTGGGACCGCTTGCTCCAATAGGAAGTTATACATCGCCTGCGGCGTATGTGCCACCGATCTACTCAATCGAAGTGACGGCGCCCGCCTCAACTTCCTGGGATCTCCTGCTTTTCAAAGGGGTATACTATCCACCGCTGAGCATCGATAAGGCAAACTGGCAGACGTTGCACGAAGAGATCGACGGTACCGGATCTACAACATGGAGCGGCATAGATGCAACCTTGCCCAAAACCTGGGGACTGGTCTATACCTGTCATGGCACAGGTACTTTCAAGGTTAGCCTCTGGTCAAACGCACAGCCCGCTTCACCTGACACAACGCCTGACATTATCGGATTTACTGATCGCTGTGATGGACAACCACGTTTTAATCAGATGAACACCATAGGGGAAGGTAAGATAGTCCATCAGATACTCATCACGACAGGTGCGAACAACGACTGGCAATTTGTCCTTGTCGGTTGCACGAATGGCAGACCGTCCTGTGGCGTCACGACCGTCCCTGCAACCTCAACGCCGTAAAAAGCAAGCGCAACGGCTGGGGAAGAGCATGGCATCTGGCCATGCTCTTCCCCAGCCGTTGCGCTTGCTCACCTCATTTGCCAATGCGGAAAAGGCTTTCTTGTAAACTACATTGCTGTCAGTTTGCTTCAGCCCTTGTAACACGTGGTACACTGTAAATAGGTGATATCGCGTTTATAGATACTTTCAATTGTGTCAGGAAGAGGACAATGGTTATGACCAGCAAAAAAGCTAAACAAGGGCCTCTATCCCATCATACTGAGGAAAAAGGTATCACGCGCATCACCGTTGGCGGCTTCAAATCTATCACCACTGAACAGAGTATTGATATCAAACCACTAACTATCCTCGCTGGCGCGAATAGTTCCGGCAAATCAAGTATGATGCAACCCTTGCTTCTGCTCAAACAAACGCTGGAAGCGCCATATGATCCAGGTGCATTGTTGTTGGATGGCCCAAACGTGAATTTCTCGCAGGCAGAGCAACTTTTGGCACATGGAATTGATGGACATGTTGCAGATACCTTCTCCGTAGGAATCGTTCTTAACGAAGATTCCCGTGTAGTAACTTTTCTGAGAAAAGGAGAAGAGGGAATTTTTGAAGTTGAGAAGACGATCTATAAATTCTTTTTCGGAGAATATTGTATTCGCTTGGATATGCTGTCAGAAGAGTTAAATAAAGAAATTCTATCCTACAATGAGCGGGTAGCCCTTTCTTCATCAGATAAGCTTCAAAAAGAGTTGGCAATACTAATCTCGGCAATAATAAGAGACCAACAACCCTTTATATTATCTCAGCAGCGTTCTTTTCTGGATTATACTTCTAAATCTGATCAAACAAGAGAACATCAATATACATCTTCCTCTTATCTATTAAAGAATATCACAAATAGTTTACATCAAATGCTTCACTTACCGGGCTTTCGTGGCAATCCGCAGCGGACCTATCCCCTGATCCCGCTCGGCCCCAATTTCACCAATTTCTCTGGCACATTTGAGAATTATACCGCGAGCGTTATTAGTTACTGGCAGAAGAATAAGATGCAAAAAACCTTACATCAATTAAATCAAGATCTCGCGCGTTTAGGTTTGACGAATAAAGTTATGGCGCGCCAGGTTACGAGTGCGCATGTAGAGCTACTGGTCAACCGCTTTCTCCACAATTGCGATGGCGCCGAAGATATGGTCAACATTGCCGATGTGGGCTTCGGTGTCTCTCAGGCATTGCCCGTCGTTGTAGCACTTCACATAGCTGAGCCAGGGCAGCTTGTGTATATTGAGCAGCCAGAGCTTCATCTGCATCCACGCGCGCAACATACTCTGGCTGAAATTCTGGCTGATGCCGCGCTTGCGGGAAAGCGTGTGGTTATTGAAACGCATAGCGATCTGGTGCTTTCGGGTATTCAAACGCTTGTCGCGGAGGGTACGTTGCCGCCTGAACTGGTGAAGTTACACTGGTTTGAACAACTTTCAGATGGTTCTACAAAGATCACCAGCGCTGATCTGGATACTGCTGGCGCATTTGGCGAATGGCCGGAAGATTTTCATACTGTCATTTTGAATGCTGAGAACCGCTATCTGAATGCGGCGGAGGCGCGTTTAATGGGAGAGTAAGGTGGCAAGGAAGAGGGTTTCTCAATGTCTGGTAATTGATACAGACGTTGCTCGCGCGGCTGGTGAAGGCGTTTCATCCAGCGTCGTTTCAAAAAGTTGTCGCGATTTTATGTATACGATGTTGGAAGAGACGAAACAGAAGGTGGTTCTCACCAGGGATATTCAGGCTGAGTGGAATAAGCACCAATCGAGAGTCACTGTACGATGGCGTCTTACGATGATTGCGCAAAAGCGTGTGTGCTTGCTCGAAGTTCCTCCAGATAAGGATTTGCGCAATGGTATCGAGCAATGCGCGCCCAGTGAAAATAAATGCAAAGCTATGCTCAAAGACGTTTACCTGGTTGAAGCAGCGTTCCAGGCCGATAAAATTGTCGTTTCGATGGATGAGATAGTACGGGGCTGTTTTCATGATCTCTCTCAGCAGGCGCATCAACTCAAGCACATAGCCTGGGTCAATCCCTGTCAGGAGCACGACCATGCTCTCACCTGGCTGCGAGAAGGCGCCGAGCATACCAAAGAACGCTGCTTCGGCTACTCTCCATAAAATCTACGCATCCAAGACTAACGCCCGATCTCTTTGCAATCTTTTGTAGCTCAGCTTGCCAACCCTGTCTCCCCTGTTCGTATACTGACGCTACAAGCAACGCTCTTCCTGCGATGTGCCACATCGGAGAGGAGCCATTTTCGTTAGCCTGCACGCTGCACCGTACAGGCCATACACACAACATAAGGAGCACTTTTTCCCATGCCGAATCTTGGGCACACCGATCTGAACGTGACGCCGCTCTGCTTTGGCGGCAATATCTTTGGCTGGACTGTTGATGAACATGCCTCTTTTGAGGTTCTCGATGCGTATGTGGAAGAGGGGGGGAATTTTATTGATACAGCCGATGTGTATTCCGCCTGGGCGCCGAGCCATCACGGTGGCGAATCAGAGACGATCCTGGGCGAGTGGATGCATCGACGCCACAATCGCAACCATGTGATTATTGCTACGAAAGTTGGGATGCTCAACGATAAGGGCAATCGCTCTGATCTTTCGCGCGAGCATATACTGCATGCCGTTGACGCCTCGCTGCGCCGCCTGCGCGTGGATTGTATCGACCTCTATTTTGCGCACGCCGACGATTCCACCACGCCGCTGGAGGAGACGCTGGGAACTTTCGCCGAGTTGGTTCACGCGGGCAAAGTGCGTGCCATTGGCGCCTCTAATTATAGCGCGCAACGCATGGCCGAGGCCCTGCGTATCTGCGAGGAGCATAACTATCCGCGTTTCGAGGTCCAGCAGCCACGCTATAACTTGCTGAGCCGAGATGAATATGAAGGCGCATTGGAGCAGTTCTGCATTGAACACCAGCTCGGCGTCGTCACCTATTCATCGCTGGCCTCCGGCTTTTTGACCGGCAAATATCGCAAGGGCGCGGAACTGCCCACCAGCAAGCGCGCCAGCGGAGTCCAGCAGCGCTACTGGAACGACCAGAGTTTCGCACTGCTGGAACGCCTGGACGCCCTCGCGTTTCAACACAACGCGACACCCGCGCAGATTGCCCTGGCCTGGCTGCTCACGCGCCCTGGTGTCACAGCACCTATTGCCAGTGCAACCTCGCCCGAACAGACTCGCGAGCTGATGGGAGCGCTCAAGCTCAAACTCGATCCGACTGAACTGGCGACATTGAATCTTGACAAAGCTCTCCCATCTTCCTAAAAAGTGGTCGCGTCAGGAACACGTGTACTGTGGCAAGCCTGGGAGGAGGAGAGCACAAAGAAGTGCGAGGTAGGCGCCTGACTTCCTACCTCGCACTTCTTTAGAAGGGCCTCGATGTTGGTTTTATGCACAGCTTCTTCTGTTTATGGTATCTCCCCCTTTCGCAAAAGGTATCGTCCATTATAGATGCCTTTGGCGCTGTGCCCCAGGCATTTTTGCGATTGATCCATACAGCGTTCTCTGTACATGTATAACTATAGCTGGGGAGTTTGAAGAAAATGTGCGAAAGTTGTCAGAACTTTGTAAAATGTTTCGTCGGAGGAAAAAGGAACCGTCCTTCTATCCATTACGGCGTGAGGGCCCCGCCCATCGGCCAGGCAAGCTGGCCGACTACACGTGACGTGCTCGCGA
>CAXUEY010000217.1:0-9215 GCA_964250225.1 uncultured Ktedonobacteraceae bacterium
CAGGGCCAGTCGTTGGGGTAGATTGGGCCACTTTGGTCAGCGCATCCGTCGTTGGAATGGATTGAGCCACTTTAGTCAACGCATCCGTCGTCGTAGTGGGCTGAGCCACATTGATACGCACATCCGCTGGTGTGGTAGGCAGCTTCAGCCTGGAGAGGCCATCGGTGGGGGTTGTGGGCAATTTCAGCCTGGGAAAAGCGCCAGTGATGACAGGCTGGTCTGGCCTGGCAAGCACATCGACACTTGCAAACTGTGTGTGTTTAGGAAATGCGCCAGTTGTTGTGGGTTGCGCCTCAGCCGGTTCTGCTACCTCAATCTCATCGAAACGCGGAAGCGGACGGAATTGTTGCATACCTACCTCATACTCTATATTTCAAAACAGCCACCGGAGCTAGTAGCGAGCCTTAACTGAGCGGACGCACCATGCCATCCATTGCCACGTGATTGCTGGCCCAATCCTGGTGAAACCGTATATCAAACAATGTCATTTTTTATCACGACTCATATGAAGTCTACCGGAATAGACCGGCAGGCGTCAATTTTTTCGGGGAAGCAGCAGAAAAATAGGATGAAACTCCCAGATAGCCGTAGAAATCTTAACCAGGAACAATTTTGGGGCATCCATCTAGCCGTATGCTGGAAAAAGTCTGGCGCTCCATCATCCTGCCGGTGACGCTGAGGTTGGTGCAGAATTCATCTATCAACATGCTGGGGAAAACTTAGTACATGCTCGCGCCGCCAGTTTCGTCGATGAATGACAGCACATGCACCACGCGCCCACTCGCGCTCGCGATAGATCTCCCATCTGGCGACCAACCGAGCGCGCGTATCCAGTGGGCATGGCCTGTGTAGACGTGGATATCTTCGCCACTCGCCGCTCGCCAGATGCGTAATACGCTGTCTTCTCCTGCTGATGCGATCAACGCGCCATCCGGCGACCAACCAAGCGCCTTCACGGGTTGAGTGTGCGCGCGATAAACGTTGAGCACGTTGGCAGTGCGGTCAGCCCAGATGTGGACCTGCCCATCCTCGCCCGCAGAGGTCAGCGCGGACCCATCCTGCGCCCAGGCTAGCGTATAGACCGGTCCGACGTGCCCCTGATAGCTACAAATGTCCGCGCCGCTGCTAGCCTCCCACGTCTGTACGCCACCCGCGAAACTACAGGCCGCGAGTCGCACACCATCCGGCGACCAGGCAACAGCGAAGACGCGGTACTGCTCGGTGCGTGTGGAAAGCAGCTCGCCCGTGTCAGGACGCCAGACCTGGACCATGCTATCGCCAAAATCACCGCCAGACGCTATCAGCCTCCCATCTGGCGACCAGGCCACACTGCGCACAAAACGCGTATGACCCCGATACACGCGCAACTGCTCACCATCCAGCGCGCGCCAGATATGCACCTCGCCAGCGGTATCGCCAGCGGCCAGGCACGTGCTATCCGGCGACCAGGCCACCGAGAGCACAGGGCTATGCTGGCCACGATAGATGCACACATCCTCGCCGCTCAACGCTTCCCAGACGCGCACAGTCTGGTCGCGTCCGGCGCTGGCTATATAGCGTCCATCAGGCGACCAGGCCAGCGCGAAAACGTTGTCACTGTGATTATGATAGATGAGTGGAAAAGAGGGAACTGGCACAATGCTACACATCCTCATTCTGCTTGTACATTGACCTACTAGAGCCTCCCGCAGGGGAGGAAGCGTTGGAACGACGAAAGAACCCCTCCAATTGATCCGAGGGAGTTTCAGAAGTGCGCAGAGATTCGGCAGCAAAACGTAAGGCAGCTATAATTCCCTGACGCGTCAAATGCGGATATTCAGCCAGGACTTGTTCAATAGTTAAGCCATTGGCAAACTTATGTAAGAGATGCTCAACTGTTATACGCGTTCCCTTGATGATAGGCTTGCCAAGCATAATCTTGGGATCTGAGATAATTACAAGTTCTTCCATGCTATCCTCCCTCGTCACGCATTCTCGTTTAATGCTCCCGTGGCCCCTCAACCAGCAGGTTAATCGCGTGGGGCAGCACGGGCAGAATACACTCCAGGCACTCTTTGACAGCTTTGGGGCTGCCTGGTAGGTTGACGATCAGCGTACAACCACGTGTGCCAGCGACGCCGCGTGAGAGCATGCCAAAGGGGGTGTGGCGCAGACTTTCGGCGCGCATAGCCTCGGCCAGACCGGGCGCCTCGCGTTCGAGCACCGCGCGCGTGGCTTCGGGCGTGACATCGCGTGGGGCGAGGCCGGTGCCTCCGGTGGTGATGATGAGGTTGAGATGCTTTTCGTCGCACCATTCGCGCAAGGTGGCTTCAATCTGGGGCCGCTCATCGGGGATGATGGCGCCCGCGCTGATGACCGATTCCGGCAATTGCGCGCACAGGGCGCGGATAGCCTCGCCGCTGGTGTCCTGGCGCGTGCCTTGCGCGCCACTATCGCTGATGGTGAGTACGCCGATGGTAATCATAGGATGCTCCTCTTGTGCGAGCTAATGTGGGGCGAGGTCGCGCATCAGAGCACCAATCTGGCGGCGTGGGCCGAAAATCCACACGGTATATTCATCCACCAGGTCTTCAACTTCCACCTGGCAGTTCATCTCGCCGGCCAGTTTGCGCGCGATATCGAGCATCTGCCCGCGTTCGGCCTCTGCCCGGCTTTTGGTGCTGAGCGCGAGCTTGCCCAGGCGTTCGTCCTGGTTGAGCGTGGCATTGAGTAGTTCGTGCAACTGGTCGAGCCCGAAGACAACCTGGAGCGGTGGCGTGGCCATAATTTGTTCCGCCGTCGCCTCTGAGACCGGGCTGCCATTGGGGCATGGCGCCTCGCTTTCTCCCACAATGTTCTCGTAGACGTTGCGCAACTTCTCCAGAATCATCAGCCGCGCCTCCTGGGGTGCGTCGTTACGTGGATGAACGTAGGCCAGCAGGCGCCGTTCGGGGTCCGAATAGATAAATGGACGCGCAAAGGCAGCCCGCCTGCCACAGATAGGGCAGGTCGCGACGTTGAGCAGGCCCGCCAGCACGGTATAGCGCAACTGCGGATCTCTGGCGACGTTCACATATTCATAAATGGTATGGCTAAAGACTTCCCCACAAGCGCAGGTGAGCGTCTGTGTTGTTGAGCGAGACATCGGTCCTTTTCTCTCATACTTCGCTACGACGTTGGTTCTTGCAGACAAGTATACCATATCAAATCCATTAGCCTCAACCCGGAGAAACAATGTATGAGCGTGAAAAGACGATTCACCCAATTTTTCGTCTTTTCACGCTCATACATTCAGCCAAAGCTCTTAGCGGCGGCGGCTCTTACTGACGGCTTTGGTGGAGACGCTGAACTTCATGCCCTGGCGCTGCATGAATTCCTGAAACTGGCCGTAAAACTCCTGACGATCCTGCATGGTGATGACCGCGACGGCATCTGCTGTTTCGATGGCGTAAGGATAGCCATTGCCAGCAATGATCTCAGCGCGTAGCACATCCAGCACCGGTTCGAGCAGGCCATCATCCAGCAGCCAGCGGGGAAATTCCAGGCGCGCCGGGGGTCGTCTGGCTGTCGTTTGCAGATAGCAGAAGGCCACGCTCTCGCGATATGGGCCGTAGTCCTCCAGAATATCGCCGCGCGCGCAGATCATGGCTGGCGTGCGGTCTCCCCAACGCGTTACGCCCTGCCAGAGGAGCGCGTCGTGGATGCGTTTGGTGTCGCGCAGGACCGGCTGGGGCTGCGCCGCGTCCAAGCGGCGCAGCATAGTGATGGTGTCGCGGGCATAGCTGGTGTCGATATAGCCGATCAAGGGCACGCGCTGCTCCTCCGAGGTCTGCAACAGCGCTTTCGCCGCTCGGATATAGGCGCTGCGATAGGGTTCGGGCATGGTGAGGGCAAAAGAAACGATCAGCGAGCCATCAAAGAAAACCACGGGACTGTGTGCTGGCTGACCCGTGCTTCGCGTGTGCGCGTGCTGCTCCATCTGCCGCCGCAACGTCTCGACCTCCAACTGATAGCGACGCAGGTTGACCTGTATCTCCGAATACGGATAGCTGTCGGGGTCTTTGCTCTCAACCGTCGAGGCCTCTGAAATCTCGTCGGGAGAGAGGATCTCCAGGAAGACATCTTTGGTGTAGGGCCGACCCTGCGCGTGCGGGTTCACGAAGAGGCCGACCTGGATCAGGGCCACGGGTATCGAGGCGTCGCGCCAGGGCTGGAGCTGGCTGCCATCCACAGCAATCGTCGTCACACCCTCGATGCACTCGGCCCACTGACGCGCCTGCTCGTGGTTGGCGAACTCGCGCCCAAAGGGAAAGAGCGGGCCGTGATACTCGCTCTGGGGCGCGTAGACCAGCCAGCGGTCAAACTCGATGCTGGGACGCGCCCCGGCAGGCTGCGCACCCTTACGGTCGGGCGGCAGGACAAATTCCAACTGCTCACCCGATGGATAGCGCGTGTAGAGCGTCTCCAGAGCGTAACGATAGGCGTTGAGTTGATCGCCAAATGATCCATCATACGCGCTGAACTGCCCCCGCTTGGCATGCAGGGCAGTCAGCAATTTTCCTTTATGCAGCATACATCCCCGATTCTTATGTCTTATTCTGAAAATAGCGTGTGCCACTACCTGCTCATATCATGGAAAGAACACTCGCGTTTGTTTTACCAGATTGGCAGGGTGACGTTTTCCTGTTCCTCCACCAGTTCAACGGGTAGTTCGTCGTCCTCGTTCAACTGGCGCGTCGAGCCATCCTGCTTACGCAAACGGATCAGGCTGTCCAGGCCCTGCTCAAAGGTATCGTCGTGGCTGATAACAATCAACTGGTCGAAGCCGCGCACACGCCTGATCTGTTCGGCCAGATTGCTGCGGCGCTGCTCATCCATGTTTTGCGTTGGTTCGTCGAAAAAGGCGATATTGATGGTCGAGAGCTTTTTCAGCAGAGCCAGGCGTACAGCCAGGGCCGCGCTCATCTGTTCGCCGCCGCTTAACTGGGCAAACGAGCGTTTGAGTCCCTGGCGCACCAGGGTAATCTCGTAGTCCTCGGTCCAGCTCAGTTGCGCGCTGCGATCCCCCATAATCTCGCCAAAGATGCGGTTGGCCTCCGCTGAGATATCGCTGAGCATCGCGCGCAACACATATGGCGCGGCCTCTTTGATCAGTTTGCGGAAGTGCTCTATCATCGTGGTCAGGTCGTTCAGGGTCTGCTGCTCTTTTTGCGCGGCCTCCAGTTCGAGCAACAGTGCCTCGGCGGTGGTGATCTTCTGTTCCCACTCGTTGAGCTGTTTCTGCAAATTTTGCATCTGGATCGCGAGGCCGGCGATTTCCTGCTCTAATTCTCTGATCTCATTCTCGACGGCGAGAAATTCCTGCTCGTTGAAGGCTGCGGCGGCCTGCTGGTAGGCTTCTTCGGCGCGCGCGAGTTGCCCGGCGGCCTGTTCGGTGGCGCGCTGAGCCTGTGTGTAGAGTTGCTCGCGTTCGGGCAGAAGTGCGGCTGTTTTGCTGTTCTCCCAGTAGATTTTATGACCAGCTGCGGCCTGCTCACGAATACTCTCCTGTTCGTTGATCGAGTGGTCCAGGTGGGCGTAGGTTGCCAGTTGGCGTGCCAGTTCATCCATCTGCTCAGTTGTCTCGCGCAGCGTCTCCTGAGCCTGGCGCAACTGTTGCTGGTAGCTGGCTTCGGGCTGAATGATCTCTTGCGCGGCCTTGCTCGCCGAACGCGGGTCGTCCAGCGCGGTCAGAGACTGTTTCAAGGTGTGTAACTGCTCTTTGCTCTGTTTGAAAGGCTCAGCCTCGCGGCGGCGCTCGTCGAATTCCGCCTGATACTGCTCGACCTGCACCTGCAACTGCTCGACCTGGCTGGTGAGGCCGGCCAGTTGGCGCACCTGCTGATCGGCGCGACGACTCTCCTCCTGCTCGGTTTTGGCTCGCGCAATCTGCTGCTCGATCTGCTTGAGCGTCTCCCACTCATCCTGCAAACTTTGCGCCTCGCGTTCCATACGCCGGATATCGACGTTCAGGCGCTCGATATGCTCGGCATACCCGTCGCGACGCTCGATATACTGACCCAGCTTCTCCAGCGCCTCAGCGTACTTCTTGATGTTCGCACTACGCTGCTCAAGATGCGTGATCTGCCCCGTCACCATAGCGAGTTGCGCCTGTTCGGTCGTCAGCAGGTCATCGAAATAGGCTTCCAGGCTGAGCTGGCCCTGCTGCTTGATATTCAGGCAGGTCTGGTGCAGCAGGGGACACTGGCCGCCCGCCGAACGCTCGCGTGAATCGCTATACCCATCGATGCTGCCCCGTAACTGGCTCTGCCGCAAAGCCAGTTCCTGCCGTTCATCCTGCAAACGCGGATATTCCTCAGCCTCCTGACGGTGCGCTTCAATTTTGCTGATGGCATCCTCGGCCTTGCGCAGTTTGGCCGCCGTTTGTTGCAGCTCGTTTTTCTTCTCCTGCACAAGCTGCTGCTTCTCCTCCAGTTGCAGACGTTTCTGCCCACGCAACTTGCTCTGCTCCTCCAACTGGGCCACGTGGGCGACCCGCTCGTTGAGCTGCTCGGCCAGGGTGCGCAGCGGTTCAATCTCGGCGATACGCCGCCGCGTGCCGACCTGCTCCTGCTGGCACTTCTCGCGCATCTGTTGCAGGCGCGCACCCTCTTTCCTGAGATACTCATACTGCTGAACCTGCTGGGTCACGGTGGCGATCTGCGTCTCCAGCGCGCCCTGTTGCTCAACGGCGGGCAGTAGTTCTAGAATACGCTGGTGCGCGAGCGCGACCTTATCCAGATGTTGCTGGGTATATTGAAGCGTGGCACGGGTGGTTGCCAGGGTGTTATCGAGTTGCGCGTGGCGCTGGCGCAGGCTGTTGCGCTGGCGTTCATCGCGGCGCAATCGCGTCAGGGTTGTCTCGGCCTCGTTGTAGCGTTGATAGGCGCCCTGGTTCTCTGTTACGGCGTGTTGAGAGGCGCGGGCCTCGTTCAGACTTTGTTCGGCCTGGGCAAATTGCTGCCGGGTACTGGCGTGCTGATGCTGACACTCTTTACGCTCGCCTTCGTACTGCTGAAGCAGAATCAGGCGCTGTTTCAATTGCTCAAAACGCGCCTTCTGTTCGCCCAAAAGACGCGCGCCGGTCACATTGCGCGCTTTCAAGTTCTGATCCTGCTCGCGAGCCGCTTTGAGTGAGGCGCGCCATTCGTCCAGATCGCGCGTCTCAAAGGTCAGGCGGCGGATCTCGTTCTCCTGAGTGGCGCTTTGTTCTTTATACTGTTTCTGCGCTTCCAGCAGATAGGTCGCGGCGGTGTTATAATCCTCAATCTGGAGGAGAGAATCAAAGGTCTGTTTGCGCATACGCGGCGTTTGCAGGAAGATCGCGGTGAACGCGCCCTGGGGGACGCCGAGCGCGTCGTGAAAGAGATTTTCTAGCGAACGTTCGCGTTCGATGCCAAAAAGCTCGTGCAATTTGTCCTGCACGTCAGCGCGTTGTTCCAGGCGCAGGTCGGCTTCGCAGTCGTAGAGCGTCCAGAACGCCCCGGCCCCGCAGCGGCGTTCCACGGTATAGGGACGGTTGTCATTGCCGATCAGATGCACCACCACACGGCCATATTTCTCACCCTCGCGCACAAACTGATCCTGCTTATAGGGCATCGAATCAAAGAGGGCAAAGCCAATCGCCTCCACCAGCGTCGTTTTGCCCGCGCCGTTGGAGCCGCTAATGGCGGTGGTGCCGCGCTGAAAATGAACGGTGATATTCTGGTAACTTTTGATATTTTCTAACTCAATACGCGTGATGAGCATACTGACACAGCCTTCCCAGTACACGAAAACAAACCTGCTCGTCTGCCCATTCTTCCCAGGCTCTGGGAAAGTGGAAACGATCAAGGCGATTATAGCATGTTTTGGCATAGCACAAACATGCTTACAAGATGTTTGCGAGGTGTCTGTCCGGATTATTTCAACAGACCAACCTTGTTCGCGACCTCATCGGCCTGGCGTTCAGCCTCGCTCTGTTTCGCCTCCTGCTTCTGCATCCAGCGAATAAAGAGGCCACTCATAATCGCGATGTAGAAGAGGTTCACAGGTATCCACATAATCAGACCGCCGAGCTGCTGATCGGTCGCGGGGGCGAGTCCCCAGACGCGAGGAGCAGCCAGGTAGGGCGCGTAGAGTGGCTGCATAAAGGTCAGGCCCGCACCCAGCAGTACAGCAGGCATGCCATTAAAGAAGATATAGAGCACCTGGCCACCCAGAGAGAGCCGGGGCAGCCGGGGCGATGGGCTGAGGATCGGCCACCAGCTCAAGATGCCAAAGACGATGAAAGTCAGGTGTTCACAAATATGGATGGTATCGTTGGCGAGAGTCGCGTCATAGAGCGTGGGGATGTGCCAGAGCAAGAAATCGGCATTATACAGCACAAAGGCCAGCGGCGCCCATGTCAGGCCCTTGAGCACGAGAAAGAACGCGCGTTTATCCAGCAAACGCTCAAGCATCCACGCCGGTATGCCAACCAATAGCAGTGGCGGCCCAAAGGTCGTCAGACAGAGGTGTTGGAGCATATGGGCGCTGAAGAGATAGTCATCGCCCAGCGCGTCCAGCGGCGAGATCAGGGCGAGAAGCATAATCAGCACGCCCAGCACAAACGCGACGGTCTGGCCGCGTTTCACCGCTCTATCAGGATAAAAACGGGTGTGATAGGGACCAAGCGCGTAAAAGTACAGGCCAAGCACCAGCGCCGCGCCGATGAGCAGCGAAGGAGCCAGGTTCCACTCGGTCAGCCAGAAATGAAGATCTATATGAGCTGCCATAGCATTGTGTGTGCCTTTCAGAAGAAGGGTGTGTTGTTTCTGAACGATGCAGGACTGCCGCGTCGTCGGTATGGTATAGTCACTGCTGTCTTAAACTATAACAGGCAACCAGGGAGCAGACAAGTTTTCCCCTGGAAGTCTGATAGTGAGAGAGAACGATACAGTCTTTAATGGACATATTTGGTCGCTTCAATATAATAGCGAGAGAGGAATACGTTTCAGTTCGTTTGTGGTGTACTTGCGCAAGCGCAACGTCTCGAAATCGCCGTATAAACGTAGGTTTGTGGATGGGCATCCGACCCATCATTTCTTCTATCGGGTGGTCAAACTGTGGGAACTGCCCGCAGAGGTAATCCTCAGCCTGAGTTGGGAAGGACTGTTGCCTTTGTTACCATTCACGAAAGGTGGTAAAACGCCAGAGATGGTCGAAGTCATGCTCAG
>CAXUEY010000218.1:0-7033 GCA_964250225.1 uncultured Ktedonobacteraceae bacterium
GCAGAAGCGCCTGTGACGACCACCACCTCTGCCTGTCCTGTTCTTCCCATCATTGTTCCTCCTCATTTATACTTTTAGACGTGATTTCAGGCGTGGCACACCTTTCCCGGAAGTGCCCGCCGGTGAAAGATTGTAGCGCACAGGTGGCTGCGAGATGGAAACCCTGCCTGGATTGTTGGAAAGCAGATCGGCCTTATTCGAGATGAGGTAGTCTGCCGTACGCGCTGCTAGAGCCTGGATAGTCAGGCCAGGATTGGCCGAGCCCTGCGTTGGCAGTAAGCTGCCATCGCATACGAAGAGATTGGGAATATCGTGGGTACGTCCAAAGCTATTCGCGACGGATGTGCGTGGATCATTGCCCATGCGCGCGCCTCCGACAAGGTGAGCATAGCGTGGCTCCTCTGCTATTTCCTGCGCACCCGCGGCATGCATGACCTCAGTCGTTTTCGCGACGCCTGCTTTGGCGATCTTTTTATCGTTATCGTGTAAACGGAAGGTGATTTTCGCGACATGCAGGCCGAAGCGATCCTTCTCGTCGGCTAATGAGACCCGGTTGTCCTCCCAGGGCAGGATCTCACCAAGCACACCCAGCGCAGCCCAGTGGTTGTAGTCCATCATGATACGGCGCATCCCCCAGCCCCACGCGCCTTTCGCTACCATCATCTGCTTAGCGAAGGCAATGGGAAGTGGGCCTACCGTCTGGATGGCGAAGCCGCGCACAAAGTCATTTTTCGGATCGGTTTCGTAGAACTCCTCGGTAAGAGCGTGCGCTGGCGGTGCTTTATACATACGAACAGGGTTCTCAAAACGTCCCAGCACGACATTGCCGATCTGCACCATCAGGTACTTCCCTACAGTGCCACTGGAGTTGGCGAGGCCGTCCTCAAAACCGGGGCAGGCCGAGTTCAAGAGCAAACGAGGCGTTTCAATGGCATAGCCGCTGACAATGACGATTTTTGCCTTCAACGCATGTTCGTTCCCCTGGGCATCAAGATAGATCACCCCTGTGGCATGCCCATGCTTGCCCATCGTGATCTGTGCAACCTGAGAATCTGCCCGGATCTCCGCGCCATGTTGGATAGCGTCGGGGACGTGACTGATCAATGTGCTCTGCTTGGCACCAACTTTGCAGCCCTGAATACAGAAGCCTCGATAGATACAATGCTGACGATCTCCGTGAGAGCCTTCCAGGATAGCGACAGGGCCGCCTGCGACGACTGGTATACCCAGTTTTGTACACCCCTGCACCAGTATATCGCCCACACCACCTAACGGGTGAGGGCCATAGATATAGCCGTGCGGCTCACCCCAGGGGTAGTATGCAGGACCTGAGACAGGAATCTCTTTCTCCAGCAGTTCATAATATGGCTTGAGTTCCTCGTAGGAGATGGGCCAGTCCGCGCCAAGTCCATCGGATGACAGCACATGGAAGTCCGAGGGATGGAAGCGTGGCGTAAATCCAGCCCAGTGAACCGAGCCACCGCCAACGCCACGCCCACTATTGTTCGCGCCAAGCGTGATCGGGTCTTCTCCACCCGTGACGCGCAAGTCGTTCCAGTACAACCTGGACGAGCCCGCCTCGTCGCTGACCCAGTCCCGCTCCGTATCCCAGAATGGCCCTGCCTCTATGCCCACAACCCGAAAGCCCGCACGTGCCAGTCGCTGTAGCAAAACCCCTCCTGCCGAGCCAACACCAACAATGCAGACATCGACCTCTTCATCAGGAGCGAAGCGGCGCATGGGAAAATCGAGCTTCTGCACCGGTCCCAACATGTGGTGTTTGTTGTTATTTTCTTCCTTGAATGCCCCTAAAATTGGATTTTTCATACTCTTCTCACCTCACCTGTCTCTATTTCAGCGCGCACGTCGCTTAATGCGTTCCTTCCTGTCCCGAAGTCTGTTGCTTGTGACCACCAGGGCCACCAAGCGGTTTGTAGGTATCAGAGAGCGAGGAGGCAGGCGCTTTCCACTCGTAACGCTGCTCTTCAACCTCCCACGGCTCCGGTTTGCCACCTTCGAGACGCATATAGCCGCGGGGATAGGCGGGACCGCCAAAACCTATCTCGTCCCAGGCATAAGGGTGCGCATAATAGGCATCGACAGCATCCTGCACAAGCAGCAACCAGAAGCGATGAACAGGCATCTTTTGCCAGATTTCTTGCGCGGCAGGGGGATTTGCGTCATGGATTGTCTGCAAGACGCTATCCTGCTCCAGCGGAGCAAGCTGTACAAAGGGTTTGTTATACATATGCCCGGCGATGGCATCGATAGCCTGTAATCCAAGACGGTGAGCCTCGTGATCAGGAGGCATATCCTCAAAACGGTAGCCATCGATGCGTCTGCTATACAGCCGCTCATCGATATAATTTACTAATGGAATCTTATGCGCCTCGTCACGGTCATCCTGTGGCATCAAGCGATCACACACGGCCTGCATCAGGGCTGCCTCTTCCGGTGAGAAGAAGCGAATTGGTGGGACCTGCTCCACACGCGCGCGTACCACCTTACGCGTAGCCTCGTCCCAAAACGCCTGCTGGCTCAAGGTTTGGAAGCCCGGATAGTAACCGGGCTGGGGGCTCGGCATAATCGGCTCGTTCGTCCTGGCATCTACTGGTAAACGCTGCGTATCTCCCTGTTGCCGCTGCGTGGATGTCATCGTATGAGTCCTGTTATTCTTATTGCGTAGCTTCATTATTTAGCCCTCCTTAGCAGGCTCGCCAGTAGACCGAGAAAGCCTGTGGCGGCAAATAAGAGTGGCGCGAAGATCGGCGGGCCATAAAGAAGATTATAGACAGGAAGTTTAGCTCCACCGGGACGGCGCAATATCCCACGAGCGTGGTAAAAGAAACCAATACCTCCACTGATCAGAGCCAACGCGGAGGTGATTGGCAGCAGCGTGCGCGCCAGTTTGCGACTCCACCAGCTCCCAATGCCGGCGAGCATGATGGCAGGGGTGAGTACGATAGGCACCCATTCAATACGATAGGTAAAGTTGTTCTTGTAGTGCGAGTAGAGCGACTCAAAGCCACTGAAAAACGCCGAGATGGCTGTGGCCACGCCCATCACACGCTGAAAACGTCCTTCTCGGATATCCTGCTCTACAGTGCTGACATCCTGGGTGAACTCCTGTGGGAGGACATCCAGCCAGAGAGAGCGCTTCCGCTGGTGTGTCTTTGAGCGACTGGCCTGGTCCAGATCATCCTCGCGGCGCAGAAAGGCTGTGATCAAGCCAAGAAAGCCGCTCGTAGCAAAGAGCAGCGGAGCCAGCACGGGTGGCCCCATGACGATATTGAAAACGGGAATGCGCCAGCCTCCCGGCTTGCGTTGAATACCGCGAACATGCAAAAAGAAGCCGATCATCCCATCAAGCACTGTGATAAGCGAGATAATGGGCAAGGCAACACGAGCCATCCAACGGTTGAACGCTCCCCAGACGCCTGCGATACATAGTGCCAGGCTCAGGAAGACCGGAGTATACATAATCTGCTGACTGTAACTGCCGATGTAGTGTTCATAAGTCACCTCCAATCCACTGAGCAGGCTGGAGAAGGCCGTGATCAACGCAAGGCTGCGCTGAAATCGTCCCTCGCGAATATGCTGCGTCACCAGCGTCTCATCGTGGGACAGTAGCGGCAGCAGGTTTCTGAGGGACGGGAGAGCTGATTGCCCGTTGCGCGAGCGTCTTCTTCTCACGCCTTCCGTTTGCTGCCTCTCGCTTAATGGATTCACAGGCATTTTGAGTGCCATAATACGTTCCCTTTCTCAAACAAATATCCTTCTTCACCTGGTCTTTTTCCAGCGCCAGAGCAGAATGCCGCCGACAAGTGCCAGGACAGCGCCCAAAAGCAGTGCCGGCAGCCGTTTCGCGAAAATCTGCGCAGATTGTTCCTGGAGAGCAGAGGCATAGCTCGCTTCGGAGTACGCTCCCGCCGCTTTGTTCTCGCCTTCGTGCATTGCCATCTGTAAGACCTGTGCCAGGTGGAGGGCCTGGCGATCCGTCGTCTGAGCAATCTGCTCACGGCAGCTAAAGCCATCGGCGATAATGAGCGTCTCCTGGTCAGCCTGGCGCACGGCAGGCAGCAGCACGCGCTCACCGACTTTGATAGACACATCATAATGATCTTTCTCAAAACCAAAGGAGCCGGCCATACCGCAACAACCAGAATCAAGTACCTGGAAATCCAGTCCGAGCTTCGACAGTAACGCATTCTCATCGGTCATTTTCATGATGGCCTTATGATGACAATGCCCGTGGACAAGCGCCTTACGCTTGAGTTGTGGAGGCTGATACTGCGCCTTTTCGAGAAATTCGCTGAGCAAGAATGATTGCTGTGCCAGCCTTTTCGCATCTTCATCGTGTGGTAAGAGATTTTTCATCTCATCGCGGAAAACCGCTACGCAACTGGGCTCCAGACCAATCAGGGGCACGCCAGCCTCAACGTGCGGGCGCAGGGTATCAAGGGTCTGTCGCAGCAGACGCTCTGCCAGGTCGAGAAAACCATAATCGTAGAGCGGACGACCGCAGCAGAGCGATTGCTCAGGCACAACAACCTGGTAGCCGGCGGCTTCCAGCACCTCAACCGCTGCAATCGCTGTTTGCGGGTGGAAGTAGTTGTTGAAGGTATCGGGCCACAAAATCACCTGGGCATTCCCAACATTGCGTAAAGGGCGCTGCCGAAACCACTGCTTGAAGGTCAGTGGCGCAAATGCTGGAATCGTGCGTTGCGGCGCGAGGCCGGCCAGAGACTTTGCAATACCACTAAACGGCGGCGTCTGCGCGAAAAAGTTGACGACACCTGGCATGAGCGAGGCAAGCCGGGACCACCAGTAGATCAGGCCCATCGCATATGCAGTAACCGGGCGCAGTCGCCCTTTATAGTAGTGCGAAAGAAATTCAGACTTATAGGTCGCCATATCGACGTTGACCGGGCAATCGCCTTTGCAGCCTTTGCAGGCCAGGCAGAGATCAAGCGACTCTTTCACCTGCTCGCTGTGCCACCCTCTGGTAACAGGATCACCCTGGAGCATTTCAAAAAGCAGGCGCGCGCGTCCACGCGTTGTATCTTTTTCTTCACGCGTCACCATAAAACTGGGACACATCGTGCCACCCTCTGTACGGCGACACTTACCAACACCAACGCAACGGGTCGTTGCACGAGCAAAGCTGCCCTCGTCATCAGGGAACTGAAAATGTGTTTTGCCGGGCCGTGGACGATACTCTGTGCCGAGGCGCAGATTTTCATCAACACGAAAAGCGTTCACCATCTTGCCAGGGTTCATTTTCCAGTCGGGGTCCCAGATTGACTTAAACTCGCGAAATGCTTCAATCAGCTCATTGCCAAACATTTTCGTCGTAAATTCGGCGCGGGCCTGACCATCGCCATGCTCTCCTGAAAGCGAACCACCATAGTGCACCACGAGGTCCGCCGCCTCGTTAAGAAACGAGCGAAATTTTTCGATCCCTTCGTGCGTCTCCAGGTCGAAGTCAATGCGGGTATGGAGGCACCCCTGCCCAAAGTGACCATAAAAGCTGGCACCGTACAGGTATTTATCCAGAAGCTTGCGCAAGTCCCGCAGATAATTGCCCAGCTTGTCTGGAGGCACCGCCGAATCTTCCCAGCCGGCCCACCTGGGTTTGTTCCCTGGCACAATAGCAGTCACACCCAGAGCAGCCTCGCGAACTGCCCAGACCTGGTGCTGTTGGGCAGCGCTGTCATACATCCTTATATTTGGCGCATGCTCCTTACCCTTCAATGCATTCATAAGACCCTGGGCCTGTTTATTCGCCTCCTCCCTGTTCTTCCCCCCAAACTCTACAATGAGCCACCCTCTTCCTTCTGGAAATAAGGCAACCTCGTTGGGATGCATGCCCTTGCGCCGCATATCGTCAATAAGTCCATCGTCAAAACCTTCCAGACCTATTGGCCTATACTTCAGGAGATCTGGAATCCGGTCGCAACCGCTATAGAGGTCTGAGTAGCCAAGCACGACAAGCGTACGTGCAGGTGGACTATCGACGAGGCGCGTCTTCGCCTCAAGAACTACTGCGCAGGTAGATTCGCTGCCAACGAGTGCACCGGCTACATTGAAGCCGTTTTCCGGCAGGAGTTCATCGAGGTTGAAGCCCGAGACGCGCCGTGGAATTTTGGGATAGCGCTGCCGAATGAGGTCAGCATATTTATCGCGCAATGCCTTGAGCCTGGCGTATATCTCACCACGCCGACCACCTTCTTGAATGATGCGTTCAAGCTCTTCATCGCTGGTCTTGCCAACGCGCATACGTACGCCATCATACGTCAGAATCTCTAACTCATCGATATTATCGGAGGTCTTGCCTGCCATCAAGGCATGCGTACCGCATGAATTGTTGCCAATCATTCCACCAAGCGTGCAGTGATTATGCGTAGCAGGATCAGGGCCAAATGTCAGGTGATGCTCTTCTGCTGCCTTGCGCAAGTGATCGAGGATAATGCCTGGCTGCACGCACGCCTGGCGTTTACCAGCATCCAGTTCAAGAATGCCATTCATGTACTTCGACATATCAAGAACGACCGCCACATTACATGTTTGCCCTGCCAGGCTTGTCCCTCCCCCGCGGGCGAGGAGAGGAACATTATACTTATGGCAGAGCGCGACAGCCTCAATGACATCGTCCACATCTCTGGGAAGTACAACCCCTATTGGCACCTGCCGGTAATTGGAGGCATCTGTTGTATAGAGTCCTCTGCTTCCCTCATCGAAGCGGACCTCGCCACGCACCTTTGTGCGCAGTTCGTGCTCCAATGCATCGACATCAATCTCTATACTCGTCATTGGCACACTGTGTACATTGCTATTGTTTCCATGCGTACTTGCATTCTCATTGAGAACTACTACCTGTTTCATCGAAATCCGCTCTCTTTAAGATAGAGGTATCACTTACATTGCCCGGATCTTCTTGTCTCTACACCGCGTACTTTGCGATATCGGCTCGCTTCAACTCAAGGCCCATACCTGGCCGCGAGTGATCAGGGCGCAGTTCTCCGTGCACCGG
>CAXUEY010000218.1:7133-9046 GCA_964250225.1 uncultured Ktedonobacteraceae bacterium
CCATGCCAGCGGGTGCGCGATCTCGTAAGAGGTGGAGACCTTCGAGGTCATCCGAGGAGACCGGCTCCTCGAACCACGACACGTTGTACTCGGATGCGAAGAGTTCAGCCAGCGCTAAGGCTTGCTTACGGCTGTAAGCCCCATTAGCATCAACAAAGAGTTCAGTATCAGGGCCAATCGCCTCACGGGCTTCGGCTACCCGTTGAGGATCGGCAGAAGGATGCGTTCCGATCTTCATCTTGACACGCGGGATACCTGCCGCAACCCAATCGCCCAGTTGCTTCTGCAATTGCTCGCGCGAGTACGAAGTGAAGCCGCCGCTGCCATAGATTGGGGCTGCATCACGTACTGCACCAAGTAGCGAGACCAACGGGAGATCAAGCAAACGTGCCTTCAGATCCCAGAGCGCTGCATCTACAGCAGATATCGCCATCGAGGCAATACCAGGGCGCCCCAGATTGCGAATAGCCTCTACCATAGCCAGCCAGCAGGCAGGAACATTCATAGCGTCATGTCCTACGACGATATGAGCTAACATGGTTTTGACCAGTGTTGCGGTCGACAGATCGGCATAAGTATACCCGAGGCCGCGTTTCCCTCCACCGCTCGCCTCAACGATGACCATCGTTGTTTTGTCCCAGGCATAGGTGCCATCCGACTCTGGAGAGTCGGTTGGCACCGTATAGACTGAGACATCAAGCCGCTCAATGGCGACGCCGTTGTCGCCAAATTTTGTGCTCGCCATCTCTATCTATCCTTTTCACCTAATCCTGGTATGATCCCTTCAACAACGCTCTTAACCGATTCCTTAATGATGCCTCCTTCATCGGGGTCCATATGCAGTAAGGCAGTGCTGTAGTTCTTCGCTTGCTCAAAGGTGATGTGTGGCGGAATTGTCGGCACATTTGGATCGGTATACACATCTATAATGGTTGGGCGGTTGGCAGAAAGCGCTTCGTCAATCGCACGACCAACATCTTCTGGCTTATCCACGCGAATTCCCTGAAGTCCCAGTGCATCTGCGAAGGCTGCGTACGGCATATTGGGGATGCTCTGTGTGGTCGGCAGCTTGGGATCACCCGCTTCAATGCGCTGCTCCCATGTCACCTGGTTGAGATCCTGGTTGTTGAACACAATGAAGACGATGCGCGGGTCGGCCCATTCTTTCCAATACTTCTTTACGGTCAGCATCTCGTTCAGGCCGTTCATCTGAAATGCGCCATCGCCTGTCAGTGCAATAGTTACGCGCTCAGGATAGGCAAATTTTGCGGCGATGGCATAGGGAACAGCAGCGCCTAACGAGGCAAGACTGCCTGACACAGACCCCTTCATGCCTTTGCGCATCTTGATGGTGCGCCCATACCAGTTGGCGGTTGTGCCCGAATCTGCGCTGAGAATGGCGTTGTCAGGCAGGCGCGGTGAGAGTTCCCAGGTTACCAACTCCGGGTTGATCGGGTCTGCACTCTCCTTAGCACGAGCCTCGGTCGTCTTCCACCAATCGCGAATATCCGACTCAATCTTCTCGCGCCACAAACGATCTTCTTTTCGCTTGAGCAGCGGAAGGAGCGCTCGCAATGATTGCACGCTATCACCAATCAAGTTGAGTTGCATAGGGTAGCGAATGCCTACCATGCGTGGGTCGATATCGATCTGGATGCCACGCGCCTGTCCTTCTTTGGGCAAGAACTCTGAATAGGGGAAACTGGAACCAACCATGAGCAGGGTATCGCAGTTCATCATCATATTCCAGCTCGGTGTCGTTCCCAGCAGTCCAAGCCCGCCCGTGACAAAGGGCAGATCGTCCGGCAACGCCGCTTTGCCCAGCAGGGCCTTTGCAACGCCACAGCCAAGCAGGTCAGCAACCTCCGTCACCTCTGGACCAGCATCCAGCGCACCAGCACCTATCAAGATAG
>CAXUEY010000219.1:0-9033 GCA_964250225.1 uncultured Ktedonobacteraceae bacterium
AGTTCGGGGGGACGTCAGTGCGAGCTTGCAGAGCGGGTGTGACGAGCAAGTCGCAGACAGGGCATGCTGCAGGCAGGTTGGCCGATGGACCGGATACGGAATAGGCACAGAGTTTTTGTGCTATACTGAGAGACAAGCAAATGGTCCGCGCAGCGCAAGCGCGTATCGCGCATATCTCCATACCGTGACCACTTCCTCAGGCCGAAGGCAGGGGTTTAGCAGCGCGATCCGATAAGTCAGGAAAGAGCACGATTTGATGACTGAATTTCAACCAGAAGTGTCCACCTCTCTCATCAGTACAACGACATATACGCCAGCCGCACCGTGGCCGGAGATCGTCGCAGCCGCGATTACCATGCTCAGTGCATGCGATCCTGTGATGGCCGCAACCATCGAGCGCGTTGGGCCATGTACGCTGGTACCTAACCCCAACCTCTTCGAGACGCTGGTCGATGCCATTGTCTCGCAACAAATTTCTGTGAAGGCCGCAGACGCGATTATGGCCCGTCTGCGCACCGCCACGCCCGGTGGACTGCCCACGCCCGCGGCCCTGCTCACCCTTGAGCACGACGCGCTACGAGCCGTCGGTCTCTCCACGCCCAAAGCGCGCTATGTGCGCGACCTGACCGAGCGCGTGAGCAGTGGCCAGCTCGATCTGAAGCTACTGGAGACGCTGGAGGACGAAGTGGTGATCGAGGAATTAACAAAGGTGAAGGGCATTGGACGCTGGACCGCCGAAATGATGCTGATTTTCTCGCTGGGTCGTCCCGACGTGCTGCCTGTGGACGATCTGGGCTTTGTCGAGGGTGTGCGTGGCGCCTATGGTCTGGAAGAACGTCCTAAACCCAAAGAGATGCGCGCACGAGGCGAGCAGTGGTGTCCCTATCGCACTTTTGCCACGTGGTATATGTGGGGGCTGCGGCGACTGGAAATGAAGGTTGCGAAGGAGAAGACGAGGATTGTTTCCCTATAAGCAAGAGAAAGATTTGCGAGAGGCCGATCTGTGAGCGATACTGAGTATCATGGATACACCCGACAATTATTACGCGACACTCGGCGTCCCTTTGGATGCCGATAACGATACGCTAAAACGCGCTTACCGCCAGTTGGCGCGGCGCTATCATCCCGACCTGGCTGGACCCGATGGTGCGCTCCAGATGAAGCGCATCAATCGCGCCTACGATGTGCTGAGCGACGCGGAGAAGCGCCTGAACTATGATACGCTGATTGGAGGGAGCATCGATCTGCGTAAGGGCGGCCTGGCGCGTCCACGCCCGGTGGCACGCAAGTTTAGCCCGGAGGAAGAGGCGGAGTTCGCAGGCCTGAGTATTTTTAGCACCAGAGGGCCGCTGCGCACAGGAACGCGCTTGCAGAGCGAACTGGGCGTGCTCTCCGCGCTGACCAGCGTAGAAATGCCCGACGGTCTGGCTATCGCGGCAGGCTCACTGGATGGCAAGGGGATCATCTGGCGCGCAAATGGCAATGGCGAACTGGTGCATTTTGCCCTGGACGCCGGGCATACGCTTGAATCGCTGCGCGAACTGCGTTTCTCCCCTACAGGCGGCCTGCTGGCCGGGTGGGGCCGTTTGAGTCTACACGTGTGGCACACTACAGATGGTCTGGTCCAATGGAGCTATCCGCTGGACCAGCGTGCCGTCTCCGCGCATTATTCGCTGGATATGGCCTTCAAAGAACGCAATGATGGCGCGGCGAATATCTGGATGGCGCTGCCACTACAATTGAAAGATCCGCTGGCTCCGCGTGTGCATGGTGTGCGCGGCACCGATGTGGTCGCGCACACGCCAGAACTGCCTATGCGCGAACTGGGTATACCGCTGAGCTGTGTCGAAAATGAGCTGGAGAAGCGCCAGTTCTGGGCTATCCGTCTGCGCGCGCTCTCACGGGATTTGCATACTCTTTTTACGCTCTCCTGCGCCAATGTCGCGGACGAAAGCGAGCAGATGATTGTACTGCGGCGCTGGGATCTGACCAGCACTACGCGTTTTGGACACAAGCCGCGTCCCCAGATTAGCATGGCTATCACCGCCGGACGCTGTGCCGAATGTACGCCGCCCTACACCATCACACCCGATGCCAGCGCCATTGCCTTTGCCAGCGCCGAAAAAACGTTGCGCCTGCACGACACATGGACGGGCCTGTATAGCGAATTGCCCTGTGGCAGCATGGGCGCCAGCTCGCGCCTGGCTATCTCGCCCGATGGCGCGTGGATCGCCGTCGCGCGCGAGGATAGCGAGATCAACGAAGGCGTGGTCGATCTCTGGTCGACCAGTTCAAGCCAGCTCCTTCAGAAACTCTATCATCCCTGGCAGGTCAGCGCGCTGCACTTTGCTGGGCAACGTCTGCTCGTCGCCTTGACTGACGGCACCATTCAAAGCTGGATCTGAGGTTTTCCAGACATGTGCTGACCTAAAGTAATAGAGTGGTTGCTTGTTGGTCAGACATACGTTTTAATAATGAGCATTATGAATGTGGACAATCCCAGACGTTCACATCAGCAGAATTTTTCCTGCTTCTCCCCCCTGTTCACAAGCAGGGAGATTTGCGCAGGATGGAGTTTTTCACGAGGTTGTATGCATGCGTATTTCGATTATCGTCCCGGTCTATAATGAGCAGGCGACCATAGCGCATCTCCTGCAAGCACTCTCCCAGGTGGCACTGGATATGGAAGTGATTGTGGTCGATGATGCATCGACAGATGCAACGTGGCCAATTCTCCAGGAACTGCGCCAACAAGAACCATTCAAAAGCTATCATTATATTCGGCACGAGCGCAATATGGGCAAAGGCGCGGGCCTGCGCACAGGTTTCGGCCTGGTCAGCGGCGAGTTGGTGACCATTCAAGATGCCGATATGGAGTATGATCCCCAGGATTTGCCAGCGCTGGTACGCACATGGGAGTCAGCGGGCAATCCCTGGACGGCGGTGTATGGACGACGCGATGTCTCCGGGCAAAAGTTCACCACGCGCTGGGGTAACCGCTTCCTGACCATGATGACAAATATCCTCTTCGGTTGCCGCATCCATGATATGGAGACCTGCTACAAGCTACTACCTGGCCCTCTGGCACGCGCCCTGCCGATGGAGGGACGCCGCTTCGAGATCGAGCCGGAGATCACCGCCTGTGTGGTGCAGGCCGGCTGCCAGATTCTGGAAGTTCCCATCAGCTATCATCCGCGTAAAGAGAAAAAGCTCAATCCCTGGAAAGATGGCTGGCCCGCTCTGGCCATGCTCTTCAGCCGCCGCTTTACCAGGCGCTTCCACTATACTGCGCCCGCGCAAAGTGTAACCGCAGCCAGTGACGAGACGAACGTGGCCGATCTGCAAAAGATGGTACAATGAGAGTACTTTCCTTGCCCTTGCCGCTTTAGCAAGAAAAACGCACGCTAGCGTTCGCCAAAGCGGAATATAGGGCCTATCTTTTTTGTGGAGGTCACTATGACGGATCGTCCAAAAATTCTGGTCACACAGAAGGTGCCAGAGGCCGCCTACCCGCTGCTGGAAGCCATTGGCGAGGTTGAGGCCAATCGTGAAGAGGGGGTCATCTGGCCATACGAAGAGCTGTTGCGCCGCGGCCCCGGTCACGACTATATCTACTGCCTGCTCACCGATACTATCGACGAACGCTTCCTGGAAGCCTGTGCCGCGGCCAACCCGCGCACAAAAATGATCGCGAATATGGCGGTGGGCTTTAACAATATCAACACCGAGGCCGCAACCCGCCTGGGCATCGCGGTCAGCAACACGCCAGGCGTGCTCTCAGAAACAACAGCCGACCTGGCTTTCGCGCTACTCATGACCACGGCTCGCCGTATTCCAGAGGCGGAACGCTACCTGCGCGCCGGCAAGTATACCGGCTGGGGTCCACTGCTCTTCTGTGGCGCGGAAGTCCACCACTCCACCCTCGGTCTGATTGGTGCTGGCCGCATCGGGAAGATCATGGCTCAGCGCGCTCATGGCTTCGATATGCGCGTCATCTACTACGATGTCTATCGCATGAAACCCGAAGAAGAGGCCGAATATCACCTCACCTACCTGCCAATGGACGAGGTGCTCAAGCAGGCCGATTTCGTCAGCGTCCATACGCCCTACATGCCCTCGACGCATCACCTGATCAGCGAACGCGAACTGAGCCTGATGAAGCCGGGCGCCATTCTCATCAACACCGCGCGCGGCCCCATCGTGGACGAAAAAGCCCTGGTCAAAGCGCTGCAACATGGGCAGATCGCCGGCGCGGGCCTGGATGTCTTCGAGAACGAGCCAGCCGTCGAACGCGAGTTGCTCAGTCTGGAGAACGCCGTGCTTCTGCCGCATATCGCCAGCGCCTCGCTCCAGACGCGCACCCTGATGGCAACGATGGCCAGCGATAATCTCGTGGCCCACTTCCACGGCCAGCTCCCACCCAATATTCTCAATCCAGAGGTGCTGGGCAAATAATGCTCTTTGCTGATGAACGAGAGAGCCTGGATCTCTCGTTCATCGATATATATCGTCCAAAAATAAAGCAGAGTTTGTGATACAATACAAGCGCAAAGAAGAGTTGATCATCGCTCACTATCTTCAGGGAGAACTTTGATGCGCTTATTATTGGTCCGTCACGGTATCACACAACATAATATAGAAGGGCGCTACACGGGCCACACCGACGCTCCCCTGGCTGAACTGGGAGAACGCCAGGCCGCAGCGGTCGGCAAATATCTGGCGCGTGAAAAACTGAATGTTATTCTTTCTTCCGATTTGCAACGAGCGCGAGACACGGCCAGGGCTATCGCGTGCTACCACAACTTGCCAGTACTGGAAGATCCCGATTTGCGCGAGATCAACCTGGGCGAGTGGGAAGGTCAGAGCATCAAGCAGATCCAGGAACGTAACAGCATAGCCTGGACAATGGTGCGCAGCAATCCAGCGCATCACGCGCCCTCTGGAGGCGAGAGCCTCGCGCAACTATGCGAACGCGCAGCCAGGGTCTTGCAACGCTGCCAAAAAGAGTACGCGGACCAGACGGTACTCTGGACCACGCACGGCGGGCTGATCGGAATCATGCTCTGCCACATACTCAACCTCGATCTGAGCTATCGCCGCTGCTTTCGCGCCGAGAATACCTCCATCACCGAGATCCGCTTCGGTCAGGGATTACCCGTCATTGCGCGTTTGAATGATACCGCGCACCTCCAAACTCCAGTGAGAACAGTCGCTATCTGAGCATTGAGGAGGGATTGGCCTTGACCGTCTCCTGCAAACTTCCGCCAATCGGCGTGTGTTGGGTCCGGCGACCAGTGCTCGTATCGTCGTAGCGAATGCTGTTGTGGTGAAGAAAGGATATGTCGCGGTCAATGGCGAGAACGCGCTCTTCCCCTCGATAGGAGAAACAAAAAGATATAGAAAATGCCCACCAGAAAAGCAAGAATTCCTATGATTAGTACAAAGAAATAGAAAAATGTGCCTGGCTGAAATCTGAAAAAGGTGAAAAGGCAGAGTAGGCTAATACCTAGATCTATGATCGCGATCCCCAAGAAATACCATTTTCCTTCTCTTTTTTTTCTCATGTGTGTATGCCTCCTAAGGGTGGTTGGATGCTAGTGATCTTCGCCTCTCTATTTCAGTAGGACAGGCTGGAGCTTTGTTACTTCAGCCTGTCTACATCCATTTTAAAACGGACCTCCTCTGTCAAACCCTTCTATGAAGAGTCAAGTTTTGATGAAATGATGAAGTGATGTTATATCTCCATAACCTCATCAAAAGCTTTTTAGCATTTCTGATTTAAATGCAGTGTGCTGCTTTAAGAGCGACAACAGCCGCACCTACCGCTAACAGTGCCTGAACGCCAAGAGCAATCCACCCTAAGACAGGGAACGCATCTTCCGCAATTTTTAGCCCTGCTGATGCTAAAAGCCCTGCAATTTCTTCGCCTGATGCAAGTATTTTTGCAATTCCCAGTAAGGCATTACCAGATCCAGCTACGCTTCCTATACCTGCTAATGAAGCAATAAACGTTCCTGCAGCAAGAAGCGCACATCCCCAATCCCACGCTCCGCTCGGATCAACTACGTTGACCGGATCGTTCTGCGTACACACATATGGGTTCGTCTTGGTCGTCTCCTGCAAACTGCCGCCAATCGGGGTGTGCTGCGTGGGATCATATATACAACATGTATTTTCTGGCAACGGCTAAAGAAGTTTTTTATCACTGATTATCATGATAATGAGTATAATACAGCAAAAAATGCCTAGGGCAATATACAGCCAACCAGCAATATTTCTAGCAATAAACACATCAGCTGGCATATGTGTTTGGTATGCTGGTAAAAGTTCATTTAAAGCCAGGTAAAGGGTCACTATAGCAGTAATCAATGCACATCCTTTAAAGAAAATTCGCCATGCCATATAAGGTCACCTTTCGAAAAAGCTAAATATTATGTCCCAAGCGAGGGTGGAGACTGGGAGGATTACTGCCAGTCTCCAGTACTTGTGATTTCTCAGTTTCTCTCATCTGAACAGTTTATTGGCGTCTAGACTAATTTGGCGAGATCGGCCTGAGAAGCGGCTTCGCGCCATATATCGATTTGTTTTTCTCGATCCTCTTCTGGAGCGGCTTCGTAGCGATTCCGATGCGATTTAGTCTAAACACCAACAGTTTATCAGATGCCGTTTTTGTCGATTGCCGAATAACTCTGTTCATGCCCAGTTTGGGGCTTACAGCTCGCTCATTTCTAACAGCGGATTGACATAGGACGAACAGTTCTTTCCTATGAGGTGCTGCTCGAAGATTGATTTGCTTCAAAAATGAGCATTACAATACTTCTCTCCCTTGTGCTAAATAAGCGAGCAGTAAGTCTCCAAAGTGTGATAGGCTAAATTATTCGGCAATCAACAGTTTTGCCGGACGAATGAGTAAGCATCGGCGATGATTATAATGGCCGAAACGCCACCCAAAATCCATCCAACAACTGGGATTGCTCTTCCGCTAACCGCAATACCCACCTTAGCAATTGCAATAAGTAAACCAGCAACACCAGTTTCTATGCCAAGATCGATACCTGCAAGCTTGAGGAGATCATTGCCTATGAGTGATGCGGCCTTAGCTATGCAGACATCCAGGGGTAAACCAGCCCCGCTCGGATCCACCACGTTGACCGGATTATCTGCCGTACACACATACGGATTGGCCTTGACCGTCTCCTGCAAACTCCCCCCAATCGGCGTGTGCTGCGTCCAGCGTCCCAGGCTCGTGGCGTCGTAGCGAATGCCGAATTTGGTGAAGCCGGTGAAGTTGTCAAAGTAGCCGCTGTCGAAAGCCCAGGGGTTCTCCACGTTTGGAGCGCTCAAGACGTTGCCATAGGGATCGTAGACATAGCGTGTATTGCCCACCAGATTGCCGTTGCTGTCGGTTAGTCCGACGACGGAACCTTGTCCATCAAAGAGGTAGTAGAATGTCGCCCCTGAGGTACGTTCACTAATAAGTGCTCCACTACTTTCACGGGTGAAGTAGACTGGTCCGCTACCGTTATTCTGACTACTGACTCCAAAGGGCGCGTTGACGAACGACGTGGGGCCACCCCCTTCGACACCTCCGTTATTGGGGGTGATCTGCACGCGTTCCGTCTGATTCGGGCCAGTATAGGTGTAGGTGTCCTTGAAAACCGTTGAATCTCCGTTGAGTGGGTTTGTGTTGACAATAACACTCGTCATCTGGTTTTTCGCGTTATAGCCGTAGCTCACATTCCGCGTGGTGTTTCCAGACTGATTGGCCTGGGTCTGATTCCCATTGCCATCGTAGCTGTAATTGATGGTTTGTCCACCCCCATTCAGCGAGGTCAACTCGTTGGCCGCGTTGTAACTATAATTGGTGGATGTACCATTGATGGTCTGCGAGGTGCGGTTGCCCGCTTTGTCGAAACTGTACTGGAAATTGCTGGTCTGGTTGGACCCCTGGGTCACCACGTCCTGGGTCAGCCGGTTCATGGTGTCATAGTGATAGGTGCTGACCAGCCCGGTCACTTGATCGGTCATGGTCTGGCGCAGATCGGTGGTCCCGTAGGTGTAGGTGTAGCCAGACAGGGTAGTGCCGTTATGGGTGGACGTGATCCCCGTCTCGTGGCCTGCACTGTCATATGTGAGGTTCATCACGACGCCATTAGGGTAATTCACGCTAGTGCGCTGATTTTTGTTGTCGTAGCCAAAGGTGGTCTGCGCGCCGCTGGGATCGGTCAGACTGGCTGGCAGATTGACCGCATTGTAGCTATACTTGACCGTGCCGCCCGCGTCGGTAAAGGAGATGGCGTTGCCCACTGCGTCATAGCTATAGCTGAGCGTCGCACTCTTGGGAATGGCCTTCTGCGTTAGGCGGTTGGCGGCATCATACTGGAAGGTGGTGGTGCCGGTGTTGTCGCTGAAGCTGGTGACGTTGCCCGCCGCATCGCGCACATAGCTGATGGTTGAACCATCGGCATAACTGATTTTGCTGATGCGGTCCAGGGCGTCGTAGGTGAAGCTGGTCGTGTTCCCATTGCCATCGGTCAGGCTGGTAGTGCGCGAGAGGGCGTCGTGTTGCAGCGTGGTCGCTCCCAGGGGGCTGGGGGGCGTGATCTTGATGAGGTTGCCCGCGCTGTCGTAGCTATACGTGGTTTTATTGCCGTTGCCATCGGTCATCGTGGCCAGGGTGCCGTTGCTGTTATAGGTGTTGGTCGTAGTTTCACCCGCGCCGCCAGAAGTGACGTTTTTGACCGAGATGATGTTTCCGGGCGCGTCGTAAGTATAAGCCAGCGAACTCCCCTGCGCGTCGGTCGAGCCGGTGGAGAAGAAAGGGTGGTTGCTGTCCTGGTAGTTAAATGTGTCCTTCGCCCCGGTGGACTCGGTAGAGGAGGTGACGTTGTTGTTGGCATCGAACTGGAACTGACTGGTGTTGCCCAGTTCATCGGTCACCTGCGTCACATCGTCGTTGGGCGAGTATTGCGCGGAACGGATATGGCCCAGCGCGTCGGTGGCCTGGGTGACTTTGAAACCACTGTCGATCTG
>CAXUEY010000220.1:0-9024 GCA_964250225.1 uncultured Ktedonobacteraceae bacterium
ATACCACATGGTGTCCTTTCCTGCTACCTCCTTTCCAAAAAGTGCAAACATAGTGGACAGGGATGTCTGCGGGAAACCGCGTCTATTTCTATGCAAAATCTCAAGAGCATCAATACAAGAAACTGATCGCTGTCGCTGGTATCGAACCGACCAGAACGTGGGAGAAAGGAAAGCAGAGGAGGCATCATGGGTTCGAGGTCCAACCTTGTTCCAAAGAGACAGGCGAGGTTGAAGACAAGTTACAGGCCCTTATCAGCTCATTACAACCCTATGCCGCAAATATCCGTGCTCTATCTGCTCTTGCTCACGTAGGAATAAGTGTTGCCTATTGGGGGTATAAAGACCAAATGTGGGGAATACACTTCGGAACAGACATCATCCGGGGGTTGGCTATTCTGAATCTTTCGGTTGATGTGGACTTATACGCAGGCGGTCCTGATTTAGGCACGTCCTGACTAGACATGATCTTCCCCTCCTTTATTTGCGCACACAGTCTCTTGAACTTGTATTAGTAACTTTTGAATAGATTTCAGTCATTCTTTTATATTGGCTCATAAATGGTTTTACACCGAGTAACCTTTTTCAAGAGAAGGATATTCAAGCTACTCACACCCAATGCCAGCGGTACGAGTCCGTAGAGGCCAGGACCAATAGAGAAGGTAACGTTGAGGAAGAAGACGATGAGCAGAGTTGGCCAGTAGACGATGACGCTACACGCCAGCAGGACCAGCCCAGTGACGTTTTCACCTGCGATCAACCAGCCAATACCAAAGATGCCCAAACAGAGGTTGAGCACCACTTCGACGTACAGAGCACCTTTTTTGCTGGAGGTGGTAATTGACGCAATGGGTGTTGTGGTGGAGTGAGATACCCTTACTGGATAGAGAGGGGAGGGTGCATCATAGGGCTGCTCGCCAGGAGACGGTGCATAGTCAGGTTGAGGGTTATGTATCCATTGCTCATACGCTTTCTGCCCTTCTCCTGGGATGGGAAACGGCACCGAACCTGACTCGTTCTGCACAGGTGTATGGATATCTGGCCTGCTCAAAACGGAAAGGGTGCCACAAACCAAGCAGAGAAGTGAGCTATTGGGCATGACGTTACCACAACGTTCACAGGTGATCATCGTTCGTAGATTCGGCCTCCATTCGGTTTTTGCGCTCCCCTTTTCATGATAGCTTCCACTCACAAAAGGGTTGCTCCAACCAGCAGACGTTGCGCCTGATAGCCTCTACCTGCCGAAGAACAACTGCTGCCAGCACGTATTGCAACTATCCAGAGAGTCCCCCTATACAATTATTATGTCGAGTTGATACTCCACCCCTGTTCATCAGCGCTGATCACAAAAGAACCGTGCTGGCCGACATCCCATACTTGCCACGAACCCGCCGGTGGAGTTGGTGGCGGCGCTGCTTGCTTCTTTTTGATCGCGGGTATGGTCGTTATCAAAAGACGAGTAGGATTAGCCAGCGCGAGTACAGATGCGAGCGCGGGGGAAAACGTTTTGCCTGCGGCACCGCTGAGCTGTACGATCTGGGCCTGGAGATAGTTGGGCGCCACACTTTCCTGCAACATACTCAGGGCATATTTGCTCAGAGAAGTGGAGTTGAGCAGAAGCAGACGCAATCCTGGAGCAAGCAGCCGTAGAATGAGTGCGTTATCGTGTATCTCGTCGCTGCCTTTGTGGAGTTGCGCGGGCGGCCAGAGCACCTGTAAAGCGACCTGGCTCCCCAGCGTGATGTTTGCGCCCTGGCGCACCTGCATATACGTTATATTGCGTTCTCTTAACGTGCGGCGCCAACGAGCATAGGCCACGCCTGGGTGCAGCATGCCCGCGTCCACGACCTGAGTTACCGAGTAGCGGCTGATAACGTCCTGCAAGCCGGCTATGTTGGCTGCGCTGGTATCCGTCAGCACAACTAGACTGAGCGAGCGCTGCCAGAAAGGGAACTGCGTATCCAACATCTGAGCCAGCGTGGAATTGTCCGCACCCTCGTCGAACAGGGCGAGTTGCCCATCCGCTGTACGCAGGAGCAGCGCCTGACCCTGGTTTGACTGGCCGCTAGTGAGTACCGTGATTGTCAGATGCCCATCAGATCTGGCTGCCTGGGCCATGACACTCGTCGTGAGAAGCATCAGCAGAGCCAGGCCACTATAGAGCACAAGGCGAGTGCGGCGTGAGAGGAGCGGACTCGTGTGCTCATGGTCGGGTGGGCGCCAGCGTAACAACAGGAACGCGGTGAGCCAGGCCAGTAGCGCGTAATAGCCCCAGCCTAGCAGTGGGCTCACATTCGTAACAGACAGATACGCCCACGGTAGATTCGCACACCTATTGACAGCCGCGCTCACATACCAGAGTAGTGGATAGGCCAGCCAACCGGCAAGTATGGCCAGTTGGATTGAGAGCAGCCCACTCAGGCAGATCAACGCACCCAGGCCAAGCAGTATACCCAGCAATGGAACGGTCAGAATATTAGCGGGAATACCGATAAACGATATTTGCTGGAAACTGATCGCAAAAATTGGCAGCGTGGCGACCTGCGCGGCCAATGTGACTGCTATCACTTCCGTCACATATTGACCCGGCAATGGCAGACGCGTCAGAAAACGCAGCCAATGCTGAAAAAATGGCGTTAAGATCACAATACCTAATGTGCCGATAAAGGATAATTGGAAACCTACATCAAACAAAACAAATGGGTCGAGCACGCTCATGATTAGTGCAGCGAGAGCCAGCGCGTTGTAGACGTTGTAGGTACGTCTCAGGCGTGGCGCGAGTACCAGGAGACAGCCCATGATGCCAGCGCGCAGGGCTGCTGGCCCGCTTCCGCTGAGGATGGTATAGAGAACGATGCCCAGCATGATCAGGCCAGTGTGCAGCCAGCGCTGCCAGTTACCCCGGCGCCTCTCTGCTGGTAACAACTGCCAGTCCTGTGGCCCGCGTCTGGGTAGCAGCCAGCGTGTGCTGCCTGCAAATAGCCCCGCAAGTAATGTGACTTTAAACCCGGAAGGCGCGACGAGGTGTGCAGTGTTTGTAACATTAAAATAGGGAAGCAACGACTTTAATGCTGGTGTACGTAAACTGAGGAAGATGGCGATCAGAATCGCTGCGAAGGGCTGTGGAAGCGCTTGCAAAATGATGCCAGCCAAAGTTGTGCGGAACTGGTAGAGCGCGACCAGCAGCGGATTACCATCGCGACTTTTGATGGTCAGGCGCGGAAAGGCCATGCTCGCCTGGGTCTCTGGCGTGCTATAGGATGGGGGTGCAGTGAGCGGACCCGCCAATTCGATAATATCGCCGTAGCGTGGACCATAGACGTCATCAAAGGTCGCACCTGGCACCAGGACAGAGATCATGCCATCTGCCTGCTGCCAGGTCTTTCCCTGATCGCGGCTCACACTCTGCACAGTGACCGTCAGTAACGTCGTGTTTTTCTCCAGGCGCGGCTCATCATCGATGCTGCCCTGGATGGTCAGCTTACCAGCGCCAAGCCATTGACGCACAGCCGCTGGATCGTTGCCGGGCGCAACCGTCGTGTAGCGCCACGCGCCGAGACAGAGGCAGAGCAGCGCGAGAGCGAGCACGCGTGTTGTCGATCTGCCCCAATAGAGGCTACTGGCAAGTAGGGCAAGGCCAGCCGCAACCAGCCAGCAAATTGGTGGCAGCGCGAGCCAGAAACTGAGAAGAATCCCGGTCAGCCAGCCCATAGCCAGCCCAACCAGCAACAAACCGCGCATATCCAGGTTGCCTTGCCTGATATGCCTGACGATGGATTTCCCTTCCATCACACCCTCCATTTCTCCAGGCTTCTCGAAAACGCGCTGACGGCTTTTTACCTCAAACAGAAAAGGCAAAATTAGTCCACGTGTTTTGAACAAGCTCCTCTAGTAAAAAGCCATAATTGTCCAGCTTTTATCTTGTATCGTTCGCATTCTCGTCAATCTGAAACCATTAAACAGTAACCATATTTTTGATTCGGTCATAGATCGCCTTGCTAACCACCTGCAAGAGTTGACTGACCGCCGTATATGGGCCGTGCTGTGTACGATACGCAATGATTTTGTTAGCAGTGGTCGCGCTAATATGCAGTGCCTGCTTCATCTGCCCTTCAGTTGCGGTATTGATGTTCACAAGCTGGCCAGGGGCGAGCGTGCCAGATGTACCGGGCGTGCCATTGTTGGAGCCTGGGGGCGAGTTTATGCCTGGTGGTGCAGTTTCACCCACGGTCAGTACATAGATCTCCTCACCATCGGTAAGTTTGGCCGCCATATTCAGCGCCACTGCGTCGGCGTTGGGGAGCAGACCACCTGCGGCCTGCACCAGTTGGTAAACGCGCGCATCCGCCGCCAGCTTGTAGATGCCGGGTTTCGCAATCGCGCCCAGAATGTACACCATGATTGTCCCACTATCGGTGGTGCTGGCCGTGCTACCAGAAGTCGAGGTCGTGTTGCCGTAGCTCTGTTGCACCACCGTGGGCGCCGCAGTAGCACTGGCTGAACGCCAGGTGAAATAGATCGCTACCCCCAGCAGCAGCGTGAGGACCAATGCAAGGGTACGCAGAAGCTTTTTCTTGCGCGAAATAGGCTCCGGGGCCGATGCCTCGACAGCCGCCTCCACTCTATTCGGCATATCCAGCATAACTGAGGTTTCCTGCTCATCCACAAAGAGCAGAGGCGGCGTCGCAGGTATAAGTGGTGCATGTCGCACAGGTAACGTCATGCTCGGCTGGATAGTGGTCGGGAATTCAGTAATATCTTTTTGCAACGCGAAATTCTGAAATTGCCATTGCTTTTCCATAACAATTCTTTCCCCCTGACAACATAGGACTGATCACAACATGAGAGAATTGACCGCTGGCATTATAATCGATACAATCTACTCTGTAAATACACAAATATGAGTAGGGGGGAACATGATTTGGGAAGGAATTTTGAACGCACATATGGCTCATTTGAGGTATATTTTTATGATTTGGCGGAGTGTTAAAATTCAGGAACACCACCTCATGAATCGAGGATTTTGCCCGCTCTTTCAATCTGCCCCATTGCCTGGTAGCAAACTGACAAAACGTTGGCGTGCCTCTGCTGTATAAGGGTGGTCCTCTCCAAGTACCTGCACGAGAACTGCCAATGCGCGGGTAAACCAGCTTCTAGCCTCATCATATCTACCTTGTGCCGCGCGCAACTGTGCAAGATCATATATGATTTTCGCTGTTTCAGGATGTTCGGTCCCCAACAGATGTTCCCGAATGCACAAAGCACGCTGTAAGAATGGTTCGGCCTCCAGATACTTTCCCTGCTTGCGATAGAGGTTCGCGAGACCTGCGAGCGAAGGAACCCCATCGAGATGCTCTGGTCCGAACTGCTGCTCACACATGGAGATCGCTTGCCGGTACAGCTGCTCCGCCTCCTCGTCTGCGCCCTGGCTGGTGTAAATGTTTGCTACGCCAGTGAGCAGATAAACCCTCAGAGGATGCGCAGATCCCAGGCTTTGCTCTACAATCGACAATGCTCGGCGGTAGAGCGTTTCTCCACGTTCATAATTGCCCTGTTCGTAAGAGAGTTGCCCCAATCCACGTAACAAATAGGCCACTTGTGGATGTTCGGGTCCGACGTTCTGTTCTGTGATGGAGAGGGCATGTTGATAGAAAAACTCCGCCTGCTCATACTTGCCTTGCTCGCGATACACGTGTGCCAATCCAGTGAGCGCGGAGACCACAGCGGGATGCTGGATGCCCAGGGTGTGCTGCCAGATGAAAAGTGCTCGCTGGAAAAGTGACCCGGCTTCTTCATACTTACCCTGCTGCTTGTACAGATATGCCAACCCGTTGAGCGAATCTGCAACCTGGGGGTGTTCAGGCCCCAGCTTCTGTTCCAAAATGAAGAGCGCCCGCTGGTAGAGCGGTTCCGCTTCGTTATACTTACATTGCTCGTAATACAGATTCGCCAATCCGTTGAGAGCAGTGGCTACAGCAGAATGCTGAGATCCTAAGCTCTGTCCTAAAATAGAGAGAGTCCGCTGGTAGAGCGGTTCCGCCTCTCCATACTTGCCCTGCCGATTATAGAGGACTGCTAATCCGTTGAGTGGAGGAGCGACATCAGCATGGTGTGTCCCCATACTCTGCTCTACAATCGACAATGCGCGCCGAAAAAGTGGCTCGGCTTGGCCATACTCACCCTCCAGAAGATACATGTCCGCCAATCCAGTCAGCAAACGTGCCACAACGGGATGTTCATTTCCCAGGTTCTGTTCCTGCATATGGACTGCTTGGCGAAAGATCGGCTCTGCTTCAGAGTAACGCGCGCGTGCTTTGAGATAATATGCGGTCTGAGAGAGTAAACGTGCCGCTGCTGCTGCATTGATCTGATAGATTTTGATATACTGAGCGGCCAGCAAGGCGTGGGGCAGCACCAGTTCACATTGCGACCAGGTGTGCTGCTCCTCTTGCTCGACATCTGGAAATGCTGCATTCACCGTGAGAACTGCTCGTTCTGCCCAGGTGGACTGTTCCTCCTCATCCAGTGTGCTATGGAGCACAACCTGTACTAGCCGATGTAGACTGAGGATCTTATTTGCTGCGGAACGCTTCACGAGCGAGAAACGCTGTAATTCAGCGATCATCTGATCAAAAGCGAATAGATCTGTGGTTGTGTGCTGGAATTCGGCACTCCAATGGGCTATGCCATCCCGAATCAGCTTTTCAGGAATGGCATCAGGGTGCAGAAAAGCGCACAGTCGGAGCAAGTTGATGGCCGCCGGGTTGGTCTGAACAAGCATTTCAAAGGAGAGTGAGAATGTTTGAACCACCGAGTGGGGATGGATTGCGGAAAGAGAAGGCTCCGCAAGCAGGCGCGCCTGGTAATGCTGGAAGAGGTGCAAATATTCAACAAGACTGCACCCCGTGCGTTCAAGATAAGCTCCTGCCTGCTCTAGCGCTAAAGGCAAACCATCGGTCGTCTCCACGAGAGCACGTGCCGCTGTCAGCACATCTGTTGGTAATGCCTCCAGTGGGAAGTCCAGATCCGCGAGGCGTGCTCGCAGCATCAGAAACTGCAAAGCCTCAGCCTGAGTAAAACCAGCAAGTTCCAGCGGATGCGCCAGTCCCTCCAGTGCGTGCAGGCGAGTCGTGATGAGCACTGCCCCTTGCCGGGCGGCCGGCAAAAACGCCTGGAGTAGTGAGAGATCTTCGACGTTATCAAAAATGAGTAACCACCCCTTGTGAGTTGAGAACCAGCGCTTCACCGCGCTGAGAAGTTGCGACTGATCGGCCTCCTGCGCCTGCGGAAGCTGGAGAAGCGCCGCAATAGTCGTATAACTGGCTGAAAGAGTGTCCAGGGTCTCGGAAGCCACCCAGAAAACCGCGTGATACTCGTGGACATACTGGTAGGCGTATTCGAGTGCAAGTTGTGTTTTGCCTATGCCCCCTAAACCGCTGAGGGCGTAGGACTGGCTGAGAGCCACTGCTTGTGTCTGCGAGAGCTGCTGATGAAGACGCGCCAGCAGCGTCTGACGCCCTGTGAAGAAAGGATTGCGTGGAAAGGGAACATACCAGAAAGGAGAAAGGGCGGTCAAGCTCGCCTGGAACAGCCAGCGGGTCTCCTGCTCATCGAGCCGCAGCACGCGCGCCAGTTCGAGCACAGTCGATTTTCTGTCTGGCAGCCCGTCGCCACGCTCCCAAATGCCAATGGTGTTGCGATGCACACCCAGTTGCTCTGCTAACGCCTGTTGCCGTACCCCTCGCCGCTTGCGCAAGGTTTTGAGCAATTCACCAAAGGGAAGAGTAGAGGGCGCGGGAAGCTCGTGCCGTTCCATCGGGGAAATCTCCTCTCCTTATGAAAATTCGTCACAATTCGCGAAAATGCACAATCAAACAGGGCATACGATATTTTATCCTAGTTTTGTGGATTACTTTTAGTGCAATGGGATGAGAACATGGTCATATAGAGATAGCTCGCAACCTGATAAGGCTGTTTAAGTGACATTAGAATCCCTCAGAAAAGGTGACCTCAGTTTAAATAACTTCAATCAGGAAGTTTAGCTAGTAATTTTCCAGGAGTTTTCTGATGAGTTATACAAGTAAGCACGCGCTTTGTTTGTGCCTTCTGTTAAGTATCCTGAGCAGCCTGGTAAGTTGTAGCAATGGTATTTCTCCCTCAGCTACAGCGACTCCCATGCCAATTCCATCCAAAACACTCTATGTCTTAGGAGCAAACGAGGATGAGCCAGGGGGAGCCGTGCGAGCCTATCGCGAGGCCGATGGCGCCCTCCTCTGGAGTGTGGGCCAACACGCGTATGCCATTGCTGTGGATGCAGGCGTAGTTTACATCCTGGGCCAGGATGCTTTAGTCGCTGTCGATGCGCAGACGGGGCACCAGCGATGGGTCGGGGCTGCAGCCCCTACTGATCTTCACGATAGACTTGCTTCGGACAATAATATGGTCAGCGATGTCCCACCCGTCCCGATGGTCGCGCTTGGGGGAACCATTGTGGTGAGTTGGCAGGGAACCGTGTATGGATATAGCAACACGGATGGAAGTTTACGCTGGCGAGGAGCGATGCCTGGAACGCGTGCCCTGGGAGATCTCTCTGACGGGCAATTGGTAGTCCTGCGTGGGCAGGTCTATGGCTGGTACGGCGACACCCTTGTCCAGCTAGACCCCAAAGATGGCACGATTCTTTGGAAACGCACGTTTGCCGGGCAAGATCATTGGATCTCCCATGTTGAGGTGACCTCGGACGCCTTAATCGTGACTATCGCGATGGTCGGCTTGATTGGTGGAGAAACCACTGTTGCTGTCCATGCACGTGACGGGTCACAACTCTGGCAAATCACTGGGGCAGTGGATCAGGCCCAGGTTTTTGGTACCTCGCTCGTTCTGTGGCAGGCAGCCCCGATGAACATTCTTGGGGAGCAGCCAACGGATGGGGTGGCATACGTTTTTGTTGCCGGATGTGAGAAATATCGAGAAAGGAAAGATCTTCCATGTTCCCACCAGATCCATGCTCGCCCTCTTTATGGGAAG
>CAXUEY010000221.1:0-8880 GCA_964250225.1 uncultured Ktedonobacteraceae bacterium
AGCTTGCCTCTGGTGGACGTCACGCGTAGCGGGCCAGCTCGCCTGGCCCGTGTGGATGCCTGGCTCGTGGCGTCGGCCCCATGTGGCGTCGGCCCGTGTGGTCTCAGGCGTTTTTCAACGTTGACCATATGTTGACCATATAAAGGCAACTACTCTTGTTCGTACCAGGAAACAATCGTGCCTCGGCCAAGCGTGTGGAAGAACAGGTTGAAGCCCAGAAACGCTGGCGAGGCATCTTTGCCGATGCCGAGGGACTCCACATCGACGGCGTGGACGACGGTGAGATAGCGATGCTTCCCGTGCCCGGCAGGGGGAGCGGCGCCAATAAAGCGCGTTGTGGAGGCGTCGTTGCGCAACTGGAAAGCACCCGCTGGCAGCCCTGAGCCATCCTCTTTGCTGCCAGCGCCACGAGCAAGCTCGGTCACGCGCGCCGGGATATCCACGACAGCCCAGTGCCAGAAGCCGCTCGCGGTCGGGGCATCAGGATCATAGACGGTCACGACAAAGCTTTTTGTGCCCTCCGGGAAGCCGCTCCACGCCAACTGAGGAGAAACGTCCTCGCCGCCTGCGCCAAAGATCCCACTGACGTGGGGCAGAGCGAGTTTCTCGCCGTCTCGCACATCGGAACTGGTCACACGAAATGAGGCCACCTTCGGTAGTTGTTCATAGGGATTGTACATGGGAACTCCTTCTCTACGCGCTCCAGGCGGATCAAACACATACAAGATAGCTGTTTGGGCCTGTTCCTCTGGATGTGCGCTCTTTTTTTTGTACTCTGCCCCTATTGTATAACAAAACAACGCGACGAAGAAAATCGCAACTGTTTAGAAAATACAGATAAAAAATGGATATGGATAATAAAATAGAAAACAATGTAAAGCGGTATTGATCATATCAGAAGAAGTAGTGTCACAAAGAGAGTAACCTTGAGGAAAGCTGGAAAGCTATGCGAGACGATTTAAGGAAAATAGACGTTTCTATATATTGGATATGACGAATGATCATCAGGATGATATCGGATAAGCTCTACGAAATGATTTCCTGCCAGCACGCCTGCACAGTTTGCATGTCTGCCAGCCACCTGGATAGAGCTGTAGAAGGAGTTTCCACGAAAATCATGCGATCAACTATGCAATCTCTTCATGTTTCACCTCTGTTCAGAAAACTGTTTTTTCTACTGTTCAGCCTGCTGCTTGTGCTCACAGCCAGCGTGGGTCTTTTTGCTCCTGCGGTAGCCAGAGCAGCGTCGCTTCCCGCTAAGCACACGAATATCCAACTCTCGGCTCTAACCATGATTGACCAGCAACACGGCTGGGGGCTTGATCAGGATGAGACCCATGTTTTCTCAACCAAACAGGGGCCTGAGCACTGGGTCAGTGTGACGCCAAAGGGCCTTAACCTTACGAGCAACGATCCGTATAACCGAATCACAGCCTCGTTTTTCTCTGATGCTACCCACGGCTACCTCGGTGTCTTGCAAAATGGCAAGACACTGCTTCTCAGCACCCAGGATAGTGGCCGGACCTGGCGCACGACTCCCTTTGAGATCCCAATCCTCTCCAATCCTGTCGACATTCACCAGATTACCTTTCTAGATGCTCGACATGGCTGGCTCTCTTTTGATAGAAATCACAATCAGCCAGGGCATTTTGACATCCTGTTGATGAGCACCAGCGATGGTGGCAAAACCTGGCAAACATTGTTTGACACCTCTGTGAATCCATCGGTTCTGCCGCTGCCCTTTGGCCAGAGCAGTAACTTCACGTTTGTCAGCCCGCAGAACGGCTGGGTGACGGGCATCAGCCTCTCTGCAGATGTGTACTTTTATGCCACGCGTGACGGCGGCAAAAATTGGAGCAAAGCAAATATTCCAGCTATCAAAGACTCCTATTATGTGGAAAGTCATGGACCGTTCTGGCACAATAGCCGCGTTGGCACACTTTTTGTCCGCTATGATGCGAATAGCAGTGGCGAGTCTTTCTTGCTAACCTATCAGACGCATGATGGTGGCCAGAGCTGGACGGTGGGGACCTCGTCACCTGCCGCCTCTTCCGTAGCATTTATTGACCTGGCTCTCCTCAATGCCCAGGAAGGCTGGAGCTTCGGTCTTGATAGCAACAATCAGTATGTTGTGCATCATACGTCCAACGGTGGTCGGACCTGGCAAATCTTCAATCCTACTGGATTGGTGCAGCCGGCGTCATCGGTCATACAGGGTGCAGAATTTCTGAATGCGAAGACAGGTTGGGTTATTATCAAAGATGCGAATAACAACCTCAATCTTTATCAGACTCGCGATGGCGGCCATAGCTGGCGGCTACTCCATCCTGGTATAAATTAGCATCTTAGGCTCAACTTTCCCGCGTGTCCATCCTCGTATTCCATCTTCACCAGGAGCGTGTAAGATCCCTGGAATACCAGGATGGACACGGCACGTTAGACCTGAATCACCCGCCCGCCGGCGGCGCGTCCCAGACGGTCACGAATGGCCAGGCCCAGATCGCGCGCCGCGAAGCTCCGACAGAGGATTACCTGGACGTGAGCTTCCTCTAAGGCGCGCAGGCTGGCGAAGAGGTGAGCAGCCACCTGAGCAGGGTTCGCGGCATCGCCCAGGGTGTGGACCAGCGCACCACTTTCCTGAAAGGCTGCGACATCGGCGTCTGCGACCAGCACGCCGACGCGCTCGCCGCTCGCAATGCGTTGGGAGAGTTCAGCGAGCATCGCGGCGCGCATGGCCTCCTCGCTGCCATCGAAGAGGAGCAACGGGATAGCCGGGGCGTAGTGCGTGCTGAGCTGGCCGGGCGCTTTCTGAGCCTGCTCCTCTGATGAGGTAGCCCGTCGTATTGGTACGAGCACTTCTGGCAGCACGGTGCGCAACGCTTCCAGGCTGATGCCGCCGGGACGCAGGATGGTTGGCACTCGTGCGCTGAGGTCCAGAATGGTCGATTCGACGCCGACGTCACAGGGACCGCCATCGAGGATCAAGGGGACGCGCCCGTCGAGGTCCGCCAGGACATGTTGCGCGGTGGTCGGGCTGACGTGCATAAAACGATTGGCGCTGGGGGCCGCGATGGGTGAAGCGAGCGCGTGAATTAAGGTGCGCGCAATAGGGTGACGCGGCATACGCACGGCCACCGTCGCCATGCCTGCGGTTACAATGTGCGGAACACGCGGCCCACGCGGCAGGATCAGGGTGAGTGGACCAGGCCAGAAGACTCGCGCCAGTTGCCAGGCCGCATCAGGAATTGAGGCGGTCAATTCCTCCAGTTCGGCCAGTTCAGCGATATGCACAATCAACGGATCGCTCAATGGGCGGCCTTTGGCGACGAAAATCCCCTCCAGTGCGGCTGGCTGAAGCGCATCGGCTCCCAGCCCATAGACCGTTTCCGTTGGAAAAACAACCAGTTCACCACGGTGCAAAAGCGTCGCCGCGCGCTCAATCACTCTTTCATCAGGGGAGAGCGGGTCAATGGTAACGATATCCGTCTGCATCTGCTACTTTATCTGCACCTTTCTGCAAGCTATAATTTCTGGCTCCACTATATCATGCCAGGCAAGTAGGCGCATCAGTTCATAGCAGCATGCCCTTGACTTTGACCCCTCGTTCTACACTGGAGATGAAGACAAAACGAATCGATCTCACTGGCGAGCTGAAAATGAAAGAATGTCGCGCCTTGTGATCCTGGCGCTTGTATACGCCATCAAGCCTGAAACAGGTGCATGCTCCAGAACATTCCAAAAAGCAGCTGATTGCACATAACTGGACGGGTGATCTATGTTTGAAGCTTTTTCTCTGCACGTCCCTGCCGGGATTTCTCTGGATATCCAGACCCTGCGCTTTTTCGCTGACGTCATCCCCCATATGGTCTGGGTTGCCGAGGCAGGCGGCCATCTACTCTATGCGAATAAGCAGTGGTATGCCTACACTGGCCTCACCTTCACGAATGCTGAGGAAATGCTCCAGGCATGGCTCTCCACCTATCACCCGGAGGATCGGGCGAAACTCCAATATGCCTGGCAAGACGCGCTCGCGCTAGGGGTAAACATGCAGGGCGAAGCGCGGCTTAGAAGACACGATGGCGTTTATCGCTGGCATCTCATCCGTGCCACAGCTCAACGCGATGCTGGGGGCAAGGTCTGGCTCTGGGTGGGCACTTGCACCGATATCGACGAGCAGAAACGAGTGGAGCAGATCCTCAAGGCCAGTGAAGAAAACTTTCGGGTGCTGGCTGAAACTATCCCTCAACTGGTGTGGAGCGATTCGACCGACGGCTCGTTGATCTACTGCAATCAGCGCTATCTTACCTATACCCAGGCCACGCTTGCAGAGATGCAAGACTCTGGGTGGCACAACTTTCTGCATCCCGATGACCTTGAGCGGGTGCTCTCTTTTGTGGGGCATTCACTGGAAACAGGTGAAGTCTTTGAGGTTGAGCATCGTTTTCAAGAGGGGAAAACTGGCCGCTATCGCTGGTTCTTAACGCGTGGCACGCCGGTCCGCGATGAAAGCGGCCAGATTATCAAATGGGTGGGTACCAGCACCGATATTGATGACTTGAAACGGGTTGAAGAGGCTCTGCGGGCGAGCGAAGCGCGTTTGCGCCACCTGATAGATGCCAATATTATTGGGGTCTCCATCACCGATCTGGAGGGTACGATCCACGAGGCCAACCAGGCGTTTCTCTCGCTGGTTGGCTACACACAGCAGGACCTGAAAGCGGGGCGCATCCGTTGGCCGACGATGACCCCTCCAGAGTATCGCGAGCGCGATGCTCTGGCTCTCAAGAATCTGCTGAGAACGGGGGCGTTTCCCGTGTATGAAAAAGAGTATAGCAGGAAAGATGGGCAACGCGTGCCAGTTGCGATTGCAGGCGCACTCTTTCACTGGAAAGACTCTTTACCGTGCTGGATCACACTCACTATGGATATGACTGCGCTCAAAGAAGTGGAACGGCAGAAAGACTTCTTTCTTGCTATGACCAGTCATGAGTTAAAAACGCCGTTGACCACCCTGAAAGGCACATTGCAGTTGGCCCAGAGGCGCGTTAAACACCTCACGACGAAACCTGAGGCGCTCTCTCCAGAGATGCATACACTCATAGATAACCTTTCGGAACGTCTGGCTGTCGCTATTCGTCAGGTAGATGTCCAGACGCGGATGATTAATGACCTGCTGGATATGTCGCGTATCACCACCAATACGTTGAAGCTGGAGATGAAGCCGTGTGATCTGGCTGCCATCGTGCGCGAAACCGTTGAGGACCTGCGGGCCATAGATCCTGCGCGTTCACTGCTGCTCACTTTGCCAGAACACTATATCGTCACTGTGCTCGCCGACCAGAGCCGTATTAGTCAGGTGCTCAAGAATTATGTGACCAATGCTCTTCGCTATGCGCCTGCCGATCAGCCCATCCAGATAGGGTTGAGTATGCAGGGGCAGTTGGCCCGCGTCTGGGTGCAAGACAAGGGGCCAGGTCTCTCAGAAGAGGCCCAGCAGCGCATCTGGAACCTCTTTCAGCAGTCTGAGGAGGTACGAGCGCAGAAGGGTACGGGCAGAGGCCTGGGTCTGGGTCTCTACCTGTGTCGGACGCTCGTCACACAGCATCAGGGGCAGGTTGGGGTAGAGAGTACCCCTGGTGAAGGCTCCACTTTCTGGTTTATGCTACCCCTGGTTCAATAATGGCCCGGCGCAAGAGGCAAAAGTAGGAGATGCGTCGAAAAACTTGGATGGAAAGCCCTGTTGCGGTATACTGTTCCTTATGAAAATAGTGTCTCGCTCACGCGCAAGCCTGCAACGTCTATCGCACTGCCTCGCTCTGGTTATGGGGATCGTCCTGCTGTTGGGTGTGTTGGCGGCCTGTGATACTGGTGGTGGCACAAAGCACGCCACCCCTCCGCAGGGCGTGACCATCAAGATTGCCACGGATCTGCCTGTGAGCGGCATCGCTGCGGGCGCTGGCAAACCGATTGAAAACGGCGCGCACCTGGCTGTCGATGAAGCAAATGCTGATAAGAACTTTCTTCCCGGCTATACCTTTGTCTTTACGCCGCTGGACAACACTGGCGCCGATGGGTATGCAGACCCCGCTGTGGGTGCGGCCAACGTGACGACACTGATTGGGGATGCCGAGGTAGCCGGGATCATTGGCCCGTTTAACAGTACTGTGGCACAATCCGAACTCTCGCTCTCTAATCCCGCCCCGCTCGCTCAACTTGGCCCGTCAAGCACCAATGTGTGTCTGACACAGGACACGCCCGACACCGGGTGCGTTGAGCAGAACGATTTGCTTGGCCAGGTGCGCCCCACCAGCAAAGTGACCTATTTCCGTCTCGCGGCCACCGACAATCATCAGGGCGAGGTTGGGGCCGATTATGCCTTCAAAACGCTCGGATATAGCAGCGCGTTTGTGGTTGATGATACCACGCAGTCGGGCAGCGATATTGCGCAGGCTTTTGCCACCAGGTTCCAGGCCGATGGCGGGGATGTGCTGGGGCAGGACAGTATCGCCGCGATCACCGACTACACCCAGGAACTCAAGAAGATTGCGCTTCTCAGGCCCGCGCTGATTTATTTCGCGGGTCAGGATGCCACTGGCGGTATCCTGATGCGTAAACAGATGGCGAGCACGCCTGGCCTGGAACAGACCCCCTTTATGGGCGGTGATGGCCTCAGCACAGCCGCTTTTGCCAGGGCCATAGGCATAGGTGGTGGTCCCATCTACAGCACGGTGGCGACAGCAGACCCATCAAAGACCCCTGCTGCGACTGCCTTTCTTGCGAACTATCAGAAAGCCTATGGTCCGCCGGGTGCCTATAGCGCTGCTGGCTATGATTGCGCAAAGATCCTACTGAACGCGATCAAGGCCGCTATTCAGGCGGGTGCTAAAGTGCCAGCAAACGCAAGTGATGTCGATACGGCTAAGACATTTCGCCAGGCCGTCATCAATCAGATCGCCCAAACGGACTACAACGGCATCACCGGCCACCAGAGCTTCGATGCCAATGGCGACACCACCAACAAAACCATCACTATCTATCGACTGGCTGAGGTGAGCGGCAAACCTGGCTGGAGGGATGTGACTGCTCGGACGTTGCAGTAGCAAACAGACGGCTAGCGGGATCGGGCATCCAGACGCTTGTGCAGCTCTTCAATGCGCGCAATCACCTCCTGCAGCGTTGTGACCCCCAATTCTTCCATATCCTCGCGCACACTTTCGAGCATCTCCAGGATTTCCATATCGCTATACTCCTCATTATCCCACGCTTCCTCTTTTTTATGATCAGGTTGCTGATTCATACCTTCTTCCATCCTTTACTATGAATATCAAGCAGGCGCCGCACTTATCGGCAGCACCCATTAAAAACAATTCAATCCCAATTTCTTCACATAATCCGCTGGTGTTGTACCAACGATGGTCTTGAAGTCCTTGATGAAGTGCGCCTGATCGAAATAGCCCAGGTCCAGAGCCAGTTCTGGCCAATCCACCACCTCGCCACTGGCCAGGCGTTCGGCGGCTTCGTGGAGTCGATAACGTTTGATGACCCATTTTGGACTGACGCCCACGTACTGGCTGAAGAGCCGTTGCAGCGTCCTTTTGGTGAGCGCGCACTGGCTTACGATGTCGTCAACTCTGGTGATCTCGCGGTCGGTGATGATTCGGTCAACGATCTGGCGAATCACCCCGACCTGCTCATCCTCTGCCGGTAGCCTCGCGCGCAGAAAACTCTCTACCAGCTGAACCATGACCTGCTCGTCGCCCTGGGAGAGCAGCGTGGTTTCCAGTGCACTGCTCTCGTTGCCAAAGACCTCGCAGGGAGGGGTTGATCTATCGGTGAAGGTTGAAACTTGCGTTTGTGCAAAAGGGTAAAAGGCGCCTGGCCGAAATTTGATCCCGAAGACGCGGCCCGTATCGGTCAGCAGGGTGGAGAACCTGCCGCGCATGACTCCCACGATCCGCGATTGGTCGTGCTCAAAAACCAGGTGGATGCAGGGATGGGGAAGCGTCTCTGAGAGGTAGGGTTCCTGTCCTCGGAGATCCCAGCTGACGATCCAATAATGCTCCACAAAATACTGCAAGTCCGGCGCGGGCGCGTGCAGTGAAAGCTGAAACTTCTTTTCTCCGGTAGCGGAGTTTAATATTCCCCTGGGCGGCCCGACGTTTGACGTGACCATGTTTGTTTCCTCCTCACGATACCTACATGATAGCACAAACATTCCAAAGATGTCGCGTTTTTACAATCCTTTTTGAGGCCGATCTGCTACCATATGGCATATCAAGGTTGTGTTTGGAAACGATGCGAGGCCACTGAAGATGACCTGGCAATTACGATCTCAATCAGGAGGAAACGCATGAACAGTCTGATGCAGGAAACCTGGCCCTGGATCGAGGGATCACATGGGATGCGTACCCAATTGTTAGATACGCTGAACGACGCTGAACTGGCTTTTAGCCCAGGCGGGCAGAATATGACCCTGGGTGCCCTCTGCCGTGAAATGGGCGAGACCCAGTACGCGTATATCCAATCGTTGAAAACCTTTCAGCAAGATTGGTCCTATCGCAACGACGAAGCGGGCCTGGATAGCAGTGTCGCCCAGCTCAAAGCCTGGTTTCAGATGCTGGATGACGAGATGAAAGCGACGGTTGAGGCTTTCTCGGATGAAGATACTCAAAAGACGATTGGTCGCGGCGGCTTTGCCTGCCCTGTGAAACTTCAACTCGACGTCTATCTCCAGGCCCTGCTGATCTTCTTTGGGAAAGCGACGATCTATTGCAAGACGATGGATAAAACGTTGCCCCAGCCCATGCGGGAATACATTTAATATGATGTGTGGGGATATGATGGTGTATTTCGCGAAATACACCATCATATCCCCACACA
>CAXUEY010000222.1:0-8852 GCA_964250225.1 uncultured Ktedonobacteraceae bacterium
CAGGGCCAGCCAAACGGGTGCGCGCGCATTTGGAAGCGGCGCGTCAGTTCTACAACGTCGTGCCTTCTGAATGGCTGCACCTCCTGCCCCGCATGCAAGCCGATCCCGGCTGGCAGGAGAGCCACCACTATCGGGTTACCCCCCGCCGCCTCGCGACCCTTGAACGTAAGCTGGCCGCGCATCGCAAGAGTCTGCATGGATGCCTGGTCAATGAATTGGCGCGTGTTGGCAATCACCTTCAGATCGAGAAAACCTCCTTCAAAGGCTGGCAGAGAGGCTACGGCAAGAGTGTGACCAGAGCTTGTGTGTCTCTTCGTGGGCTGCCAACAGGAAGCGTTGGGGCTGGCGCACGAACCCCCGCTGCTTGGGCACGGGGTGATTCAGAGATGGTGAGGTAGAATAATGTCTGGTGATCCCGCATCCCCCCTGTACTGGAAGGCGCGCACACGCCAGTTAGAGGCCATTTTTGAGTCGATTACTGATGGTGTTCTGGTCTGTGATCAGAACGGACGTATTATCCAGTCAAATACAGCGGCCTGGCATGTGATGCATCTGGATCAATACCCAGAGTATACTCAAAAATCGCTGAAGCAGCGTCTGAACTTGCTGCAGGCATATAACGAGCAGGGGCAGAGATTTACCGAGAATCAGTGGCCTCTGGTGCGTCTCTTAAAAGGAGAGGACTTGCAAGGGGGAAGCGCAGTCGAGATGCGCCTGGTCCTGCCAGACGCTCAGGAAGTGTACCTGAGCTTCTCAGGTTCGCCTCTGCGCGATCAGGGTGAGCAGATTGTTGGCGCGGTTCTGGTCATTCACGATGTGACGGAACGGCGGCGTATGGAAGACCGTATCCATAGCTCTTTTAAGGCGTTGCTCGCTCTGGCTGAGGAACTGATGCATATTCCTGAGCAACAACGCGAAACCCGCGTTCAGAAACCCGCTTCGCCCGGTATAATACCCGTTCCATCGTCATTTCAAACGGTGGGTGAGTATCTCGTTGAAATGACCTGCCACATGCTGGGATACCAGGGCGTGAGTATTTCCATGCTGGACCTCACAGACGGCAAGTTCCACCTGATAGCTCTCGCCAGTCGCTCAGAAGAAGAGAAGCTTCTGTATCAAGAGAATTTTGCGCATTTCTTACTCTCCGACTATGTAAATGAGCTAACGATGAACCAATTGCGCAACAATGAGGTGGTGATGCAGGAAGTGGTTCTCCACACTCCCCGATATTTTCAATATTATATTTTACTTGCTCCTATGCTCATGAATGGTCAATTGATGGGTGTCCTGGGCATCAAAAAACGCGAGGCTTACGCGACGCAGGAGGAAGTAGGCGTGGTCAAAGCCGTTGCCCAATTTAGTTTGCTGGTGATCGAACGTGAACGTATTCAGCAGGAGTGGATCGAGGCCCATACCAGCGAGCTGGCCCTGCGCGAGGCGAACCGCCGCTTTGACGAATTCCTCAGTATCGCCAGCCATGAATTGCGCACGCCCCTGGCTGGCATTAAAGGTAATATTCAGCTTGCCCTGCGCCGCCTGGCTTTTTTGAAAGACCCTGATCTCCCTGAAAAAGAGATTTTGGTGGATAAACTGGAAAAAGTCCATGACTATCTACACCACGCTGAACACCGCGTCAACGTGCAGAACCGCATGATTAGTGATCTTCTTGACGTATCGCGTATCCAGGCCAATAAGCTGGAACTGGTTATGCGCCTCTGTAACCTGGCCGGGATTGTGCGCGAGGCGGTAGAAGACCAGCGCTATACTCTGCCTGAGCGCGTAATTACCCTGATGGTGCCCGCTTATGAGAATTTCACGGTTCTTGGCGACGCGGATCGGCTTGGGCAGGTTGTGCATAATTATCTGACCAACGCCCTGAAATATTCGCCTGTGGACCGGCCTGTTGCCGCCAGTCTGGAGATGCGAAACGGCAATGTGCGCGTCTCTGTGCGCGATGAAGGGCCAGGCCTGTCGCTTGAAGAGCAGGAACGCGTCTGGGAGCGCTTCTATCGCGTCAAGGGCATTCCAATACAGGGCGACGCGGGTCCTGGGTTGGGCCTGGGGTTGCATATCTGTCGCGCGATCATTGAGGCGCACCACGGCGGCTTTGGTCTGGATAGCACTCCCGGCCAGGGATCGACCTTCTGGTTTACCCTCCCTCCGGCGTATGAAGCTCCTTCAGAACCTGAGAAACAAGCGTTAGCCTTGCATGAGCATACTTCTGGGATGTAGTTACCCTATGAATTTGCTCTTCTGCCTCTATTTGGAGAGGGAATTGCCGTCTTTCTATGCCACTGCAAATAGAGGCAGAATAAGATATAATACAGAGACGACTTCAAGAATGCAGAGGGTATGTCCGATGATTACCTATCGTCCCGCGTGCGAGCAGGATCTCGCCAGGTGCAGTGAGATTGTCTATCTCAACGAGATACGAGGCAATCCTTCTCCGCCACCTATGCCGACTACCTCGGCGACTATGGCGCATATTTTGCGCACTGGAACCGTTGTGGTGGCCGAGGAAGATGAAGCTATCCTGGGCTATGCTGGCGCCATCACACGCGATACTATCGCTTATCTGACCGATCTGTTTGTGCATCCTGACAGACAATCGACGCGTCTTGGGCAGACCTTGCTGCAACACGTGTTGCCTGAGACGGCTGGTCAGGTGCGCTGCACGATGAGTTCGACAGATCCACGTGCATTGGCCCTCTATATCCGCGCGGGGATGCGTCCGCAGTGGCCCAATTTTTGTCTGCGCCTGGACGATGCCACGTCCCCTGACAGTCTGCGTACCGATGTGGAAATTGTTGAGGCTGATCTGGCTGATCCTGTGCTTGTGGATTGGGATGCGCATCTCTGTGGTCGACGACGCCCCCACGAGCACGCTTTCTGGACACAAGAACAACGCGCGATCCCGCTCTGGTTTCGCAGCGGCGTGGAGACGCTTGGTTATGGGTACGTGCGTCTGGGAGCCGGGACGTTCTGGTCTCCTGAGGCATGTGTGCTTGGTCCGCTTGGTGTGCGCTCTTCCACGGCGGCCACGACCTGTGTGCTGGCAATGGCTGACTGGGCGCGACAACACGCGAAGACCCTGCGCATCGACGTGCCTGGCCCACATCCCAGCCTGGCCCCCTTGCTGGAGGCGGGTTTCCGTATCGCTTACGTCGAAACCCATCTCTCCAGTGCACCAACGCCCTTTTATGACTCACTCTGCTCCATTGCTTCCGGCTCAGATCTGTTCTGAGATGCAAACCATGCGCTCTAGTAACCGTTCAAGCTCGGCGGCGGGGTCGCAACAGAGGCCACAGTGAACCGGCGAGGTCTGGATAATGGTGCTGCGCGGCGCAACCAGCCAGTGGAAGCGCTCGGCAGGGGACATACGCCCGATGCTGCCCGCTTCTGCCTTGCCCGCGCAGGTCAGGGTAAAGACCTCAAGCTGATGGCGTACTATCTCCAGGTCGAGGTCCGGTGCCAGGGCCAGCAGGCGCCTCTCGTCTATATGCGTCAGAACGCCGAGAAAAGCGCGCGTGCGGCAAAAGAGGATGACCCCTACGTTGATGCGCTCGCCGCGCTCAACGCGAGGTACCACGCGGATAATAGCGTAGTCATACGAGCTGCGCTCTGGCATGCAGGGCCTCCTCGACAAAGATGTGCGACACGTCCAGGCGCGCTTGCAGGTATGTCAGATACTTCGCGCGCTGCTCCTCTTGCTCAAGCCAGCTCGCGGGAATTTCATCGACTACCGCTGCCAGCACTTCTGGCGTGAGCAGACGCGTGCAGGTGCCATCAATCTCCAGCAACTCGCTGGCTACGGGCAGGAGCACGTGGTCTTTGATGAGTTTGAAGGGGTCATGGCTACGTGCTATGTAATCGCTGGTGGCATGGTGAAAGTAGAGCGCGGCCCCATGATCGATGAGCATCAGACGTCGGTGCCAGTAGAGCATGTTGGTGTTACGACTGCTGCGATCTACATTGCTGGTATACGCATCGAACCAGACGATTTGCGAGGCCAGGCGCGCATCGAGATGCCGGAGATCCAGTGTGCTGAAAGCGGTTGAGCCGGGCAGATAATCCAGCCCCAGATTGAGGCCCGCGCTGCTCTTGACCAGGTTGTAGACCTCGAAATCCGGCTCAGAACGGCCCAGCATGGCGTCCAGTTCCACAAACACGATTTCGGGTACGGGCAGACCCAGCGCGCGTCCGATCTCGCCCGCAACCAACTCTGCGATGAGCGCTTTTGGTCCCTGCCCGGCTCCGCGAAATTTCAAGACATACATGCCATCGTCGTCAGCTTCGACGATGGCAGGCAGTGAGCCACCCTCTCTGAGGGGTGTGACGTAACGAGTGGCGATCAGTGTTCTAAGCATGAGGCAATTATACCATAGGTGTGATATATGCCCACTCTCAAACGGATATGTTCGACTTCTCTTCTCATCAGGTGCTAGAATGAGATCAGATAAACGTGGAAATGAGGAATTCCAACAGTGTATATAGATCAGACGTTACATGTGTATCTGGACGACCTGGCCTCGTCCAATTCGACCCCTGGCGGGGGGTCAGCCGCGGCAGTGAGTGGGGCAATGGCCGCCGCCCTGGCTTGTATGGTCTGTCGGCTCACACAGGGCAAGGCAAAGTACGCGGGTGTGCAGGAGGAGATTGCGACGTTGCTCCAACAGTCCGAGGAGCAGCGCCAGCGTTTTCAGCAGTTGCTGGCCGAAGATATCTCCGCCTATGGTACACTCGCCGCCAGTTTTAAGCTCCCGCGTGCCACAGATGAAGAACGTGAATCTCGCACCGCAGCGATCCAGCAAGCCCTGGTTGAAGCCGCGCTGGTGCCTCTGGAGATAGCTGAGTGCGCGAATACGGTGGCGCAGATCTGTCTGCGGGTCGCTGAAATTGGCAATGCCAACGTGATTAGTGATATCGCTGCCGCCGCGATGCTCGCCGCCAGCTCCGGGACTGCCGCGGCCTGGATGGTGCGCGTGAACCTGCAAAGTCTTAAAGATCCAGAACGCGTTGCGACACTCAGTCGGCGCCTCTCGCACGCGCTGGATGAGATCACCAGCCGTTGTCAGAAGGTGACTACGCTTGTGGGGGAGCGCGCGTAATGGCACAGACTATCGATGGAAAGGCGATGGCAGGACAACTGCGCGCCGAATTGCGTGCTGATGTGGAAAAATACGTCCAGCAGCAGGGTTTGACGCCCGAAGTAGTTGTGGTACGCGTCGGGGGCGATACCGCGTCGGGAGTGTATAGCAAGGCTATTTTGCGCGCCGCTGAGAATGTCGGTATGGCCGCGCGCCTGGAACAGATGCCCACGCGCGCCACCGCCGATGAGTTGCAGGATCTTCTCCAACAGCTCAATGTCGCGGGCCATACCCGTGGCATTATTGTGCAGATGCCCCTGCCCACTCACCTCTCGCAACAAATGGTCGCGGATACCGTCGTATCTGAGAAAGATATCGATGGGATCAGCCCGCGTAGCGCCGGTAATCTCTTCCTGGGCCTGCCCAGCTTTTTACCAGCTACCGCTGCCGCGGTGATGGAGATCCTGGAGCGCACCCATACACCGCTTGAGGGCAAACGGGCCGTCGTGATTTCGCGTAGCAACGTCGTCGGTAAGCCTCTGGCCATGATGTTGCTGCAAAAAAACGTCACCGTCACCGTATGCCACTCACGCACAGGCGATCTCGCCACGCTTACTCGCCAGGCTGATATTCTAGTGGCTGCTGCCGGACGCGCACATATGGTCACGGGTGCGATGGTCAAGCCGGGCGCTGTGGTGATTGATGTGGGCATTAATGAGAACCCCGATGGCAGTGGTGGGATCGTTGGCGATGTCGACTTTGCCTCCGTGCAGGAGGTTGCCGGAGCTGTCACGCCTGTTCCCGGTGGCGTCGGTCCCCTGACTAATCTGCTCTTGCTCAAACAATGCATGCAGGGGGCATGGCTGGCTGTCTCGCCCGCAGATTGACAACGGCATGTGAGATCGGCTCATGCCCACTTCGGGGACTGGCTGCTCGCCTGTTTTGAGGAGAGAAAGAGATGTTTTGGGTGTTCTTCTCTTGCCAGGCGGAAGAATAACCCTCCCTCTTTCTCTCAATGACTTTTCAGAATTCTGTCAAGGCTGATACTATGCTACTCTTCCCTTTGACCGAGCAGAAGTAGGATCTGTTTGATATTGTCCTTAATGCCGAAGATATCGTCCTTAATGCCGAAGATATCACCCTTAATGCCGAAGATATCGCCTTTCATTGTCGTTATGTCTTCGCGCATCTCGTCCAGCTTCTCATCCACTCCATTTTGGCGCGCTTCTATCGCGGCCACGCGCAATCTCGTCTCATACGTGTCGCGTACCAGTTGGTGCAGGAGCCGGGAGTGTTGAGTATACTGTGCGCTGATGTCAGCAATGAATGCATCGTAATCACGTTCCAGATTTGAAACTCGCTCTTCCACGTTATTCATCCTTTTGCTCTCTAAATAATCCAGATAATTGTGAGAATGCAACATTTCTCATAGGTATGGAGATATTTTACGACCAAAGACGATAAAGGTCAACAGTTTGTGTAACTATGCATCACCTCCTCTTCACCCGAAGAAGTTCATCAGATTGAAGCAGATAGAGACAATCTGGCACATGTTGTTTGTTATCAGATGCAAACATATGTTATACTATCCAGAAACGAGTGCCTTTAGCGTAAAAAGAGACTACATATTATGTCTGATGAAGATCAGCTTGCGTTCCAGGATTCCCTTGAGGTTGAGATCGTCGATCTTGATGCGCCTGAGCATGCAGAAAGTGGTCTGTCTGCGCGTCTAGGGCGCGTGCTTCTGCACTGGCAGCGTCCAGAAAAACGGCGGGCGCGACTCTGGCTGAACAATGGGCTACTGGCATGCCTCGTGCTTACTTTGCTGGGGATTTTGCTAGGCCCCTCTACTGGTCTCACGGCTCTGTTGGCCGCGTACTGGCCGCTACACCCCTCAGCCTCTTATAATAGCCTCTCTCTTTCTCAGGCCTTTGCGCCCGCTGTCAGCGAGATCCGTTGCTCGGTGGATAGTGCCTGGTCGACTGATAGCTCTCTGGTCGCTTTGCTGGGCTATACGCAGGCGTGCCCTCAAAAAGGCTACATCCCCGCGCAGGTCGATCTCTACGACGCGTCTACTGGCCGCCAGACGGCCCATTGGAGTCCAGATAAAACGATCATCCAGGCCATGCAGCGTTTTCCTGGGGTTTCAGCACATATGGAGAATGATCTCGCGCGTAAACCGAACTGGGCCGAGAATCATGGCGCTCTGCCGGTCATTTATTACAAACACATTCTCTGGTCTGCCAATCATGCTCGCGTTGCTTTGAGCTTTGTGGCAAGGAACTATGTATTTGCTTATGCTGGCCTTTTCCTGGCAAACGTCGATGGTAGCCAGACGCAGGTTTTGCTTCAACCGGAGCACGCCGGGTTCTCTCCAAATACCGCTGCCCCACTGCTCTGGGATCTGCAGTTTGGGAACGTGACAACGCTCGACGCCTTTCCACCCGCGCTCGCCTATGCCTGGGATACGCAGGACCAGTTGACCTCGCTTGTACCCCTGGACGCGCATACGGATCTCTCGGCTTACTCGACGTCTCCTCCCGGTTCCCCAAACGGCGGCCGCTCATTTACTATCTGGCAACCTGGTCGCGCCTCTATCCTTGCATCCAGTGTCTATCTCTGGTCCACCAACTTCGCCATCTGGTCTCCCGATGGACGCTACCTCATCACAAATTTCGCCTTCAGCGGACTGGCGGAGCCACCTGGGAAGGCTTTTCCGTCCGATCAGGAGCTGCACACCCTGGGGGTTGATGCTGTGCCGCACCTGCCCGCGCACGATCTCGCGCTTCTCTCCGCAGCAGCATACGCGCAAGCATTGGCCTGGAACCCCGCAGGCACTCTTCTTGCAGTCGATGATCCGACAGGTCGCATTGATCTCTACGATTGTCAGACCGGCCATCTTTTGTGGCAACTCACGCCGAGGAAGACAGACCCTCTCCTTCCTGGCTCTGCCACATTATTGAGCTGGTCGCCCGATGGTCGCTATCTTCAACTCTCCAATCCACAGCAAGGCCTTATGGCACTGTGGGGACTAGCTTCGCTTTCGCATCAAACAACGTTCGCCAGGGTATAAGTGCTCTACCATCCCCGGCAGATGAAAATCCAGCCCCAGGGACTTCTAAAGATATGTGTGCATCTGGCGGCATGCTGGCAATCGCCGAACCAGTTGCACGTGTCTCCATCCTGGCTATTCTGCTGGTAATTCGTCTGCTGATCGCTGGCCTGCGGGGTTCCGAAGCGCTGCATACTGAAATTCTGGCGCGCCGAATGTGCCGGGGCCAGTATTCCTATTTCTCCGCTTCTATATGCTGGTGCAGCTCTATAATCGTAGTTACTCTTTTGAGCGAAAGCACTGGAAGCAAAGATGGTCACGCTCAAGATCAGGCTCAGAGCAAGCGTGACGCCTATTTTGCCAAGTTTTCTCATCGAGTGTACCCTTCTTTCCTAAAATCATTTTTAAAACTGGATAAGAGAAAAAAGAAGGATGTATTCTATTTATATTGTACTGTCGCATCATTCACTATCAGGACTTATTGAACGATGCGACAGTCAGACATACTGGAAGCTGTGCGGAAACTGTTTGTTTCAGGAATAAAGCGGTCAGGACGTTTGCATCTGTGGATCTACTTTGCCCGTTGTAGAACCCACAGCTTGCCTTTTCAGAGGCGTCTCCAGACCGGCTTTTCTCCTTTCATCAGGGAAGCGTCAACGTTCAGGCCGCTGATGCTTCACTCTCAACGCTACCACCAGCCACATCTCCAGAAG
>CAXUEY010000223.1:0-8654 GCA_964250225.1 uncultured Ktedonobacteraceae bacterium
TTTGCACAAATTGCGGCTCGCATAATAATCCAGGCTCCCGATTCTGCAACAATTGCGGCCAATCCCTGGTTCCCGGCGCTCCCGTGCAGAACAGCACGTACCAGCCCTATGGACAGCCCAACACCAGCTATCCCCAGCAGCCCCCGTACAACCCGAATTATGCCCAGCCATACGGGCAGCCGCAGTACAACGCTGGGTATCCTCAACAGTCCTATGGCCAGCCCGGTTATCAGCCGGTTGAGCCTATGCTGGGGCAGGCGCCGCTGATCCTGCGCTGTCCCGTCTGTATGGCCATGTCCCCGCAAGGCACACCTGCCTGCCCCAGTTGTCGCACCAGCCTGGCCGGGGTCGTACCCACGCCCGGCGCGGTTCCTATGCAGGGTCAGCAGCAGGGCGCTTTCGGCGGCATGTTCCAGGGCAACCGTGGCAACATGGCAATGGGCGCGCTGGGCGGAGCTGCTGCGGTCATCGGAGGCGAGATGCTGCTGCACAATATGGAGCGCCGCAACGAATATGATCGCGATGGCTATGGCTATGGTGAGCGCAGACATGAAGGTGTGCTCGGTGAGTTGGGCGAGCTAGGGGACGATATCGGTCTGTTTTAAGATCAGCGGCGCAAACGCACCTGCCCAGGAAAGCCCCGAAAACTCGCGCGCAATACCTCAACACCGTCCTGGTTAACGTAGCTCACGGTGCCGAGGAACTGGCGTTTGGCCTCATCTTTTTCGGTGAAGGTGAGGGTACAGGTGATGGTGTCCTGCACGTAGACGGGGGCCAGGTAGTGAAAATCCATCTCGGTGGCCAGAAAACCCAGCATGCCACCGATGTGGGTCAGCATGCTGCCAGTCAGCAGGCCGGGGATGTTGCGCCGCCCATACCAGCTCTGACTGGCAAAGGTCTCGTCCATATGGTAAGGGTTAAAATCGCCGGTCACGCCGCAGAAAAGCGCGACATCGCCCTCGGTAAAGGTGCGCCGATAGGTGAAGGTTGCGCCCACCTCGATCTCGGCAAAGGCGTCCTTGAGTTGCTGTTTGAAATCTGGCGTTGCTTCTGACATAAGGAAAATTCCCCCCCTGGCTATTTTTATGATTATGATATCATTTTTTGCCGAGCTTCATAGTCATTGGAAAATGGGCATGAAGGCTTGCAGGAAATAGTGTATTTGGAACAAATTATTACATTATAAACTGTTTGGGGTAGATTTTCACCAACTCACGGATATCATATACAATGTTTGAGGTCATGCCTGGGACCGCTCCCCCGCGTTCTGTTCAGCCCACCAGGACTTCGCGACCTCGAAGAAAGCGATGCCGGACTCAATCACCTGGATGGCGTCCTCGACTGAGACTGCTCGCGGATAATAGACGTGCAATGCTTGATAGAAGGCGTGGACCGTTTGCGCAAGCTGGCTCTCCTGGGGAAGCAGCGCGATGGCCGCGGGTTTGGGCAGGCACCAGACGCGCAGACCGTCCTGCTCCTGGATGGTCAGAAGCTGATAGAGCGTGGGTCCGAGGTCGGTACAGAGGAAGCGCACAAGCCGTTCCAGTTTGCCTGAACCATGTTCAAGCAGACCCCGACAATAATAGGCGATGCGCTCATCGATGGTGGCCAGGCCTTTTCTGGCTGCGCTCTGCAAATCTTCCTCGCTCGCCTCTGGTACAGGCAACTGGCCGATGAGCATGTGATAAGCTCCGGGAATGGGTCCGACGTAGCCTGGACGCGGCGTCGGGAGGCGAGCATAGCCCTGGATGTACTGGAATGGCTGAGGATCGATGCGCGTGAGGTCGCTTTGAATGGCGCTACAGATCTCCAACGGCAACTGGTCGTAGGTTGTGAATGCCTCCGGCTTGAGATAGAGCTGGAGATCTATATCGCTACATCTGGGAATAAATCCGCCTTTCAGCGCCGAACCGTGGATGAGCAGGCCAAGCAGCCACTGATCTGTGTGGCGCAGATAAACATTGGCTGCGGCCTCCACCACAGGCCTGGCTGCGGGCACAACGCGGGACATATCGAGATCGTGCATGGGGTATTCCTCATTTCTTTTGCTCATGTAGTTCATCGATGCTATGATAGTTTTGTCACTTCTCAAAACGAATTGGTGAAAGATCGTCAAAAATATGGATAACAACAAGGACAACCGACCTCAGGATCAGCGCGGCCCCAACAGGTTGCGGCGGCCCACCTTATATGCACGCATCGATGCCGAGCACCCTATCGGGGGGCAGATGTCCGATGTGCTGCGCGGACTGTTTCAGAGAACCCGCGTGCCCTGGTTGCTGGAGAATCACGCGCGTGTCCCGATCCTGGCGCTGTTCGGTTTTATCAATGGCTGCATAAGCATCGCTCTGATGTCGATTCTCGCGCTGGTCACTGGCTCGCCATTTATTTTCCCGTCGCTGGGGCCAACCGCTTTCCTCTTTTTCTACACACCCCTGGCGCCCGCTGCCTCGCCGCGCAACACCTTGATTGGCCACGCCGTAGGAGTAGCGATGGGCTATCTTAGCCTGCTCGTCACGGGACTGACCGCTGCCGGACCTGCGCTGGCCGTGGGCGTGAGCTGGCCGCGCGTGATTGCCGCTGCCCTCTCGCTTGGCCTGACCGCTGGCTTGATGATTCTGCTCAAGTCTCCTCACCCGCCAGCCGGCGCCACCACGTTGATTATCTCGCTGGGCATCCTGACCAAACCCTGGCAGCTCGCTCTGTTGATGATCGCTGTTGTGGTGTTGACCCTGCAAGCCATCGGGATCAATCGCCTGGCCGGGATTCCCTATCCCCTCTGGAACCCTGTGCGTGAACCGTCAGCAAGCGACCCGGCAGAGCCAACGCCCCCTGGCCTGCGTGGTTGACCGGCTGACCATAGGGCCAACCACTTGCCATCGCGACTCTCCAGGTGCTATCCTCTGGGAGCATTCTGCTACGATGCGACTAAGAGCAGTTCTGGTTCGTTCTTAACCCATCGAGAGGACTCCCACACGTACTCAGAGGGCAGCCCCGTTTCTGACAGAAATGATCAAAACATTGCCGGGAACAAAACACCGTTGATTGGAAAAATTGTGTGCGGATAAATAGTATCATGCCAATGTACGCGAACTTTTTGAAGGCGGGCAAACATATGCAGAGCCAGCATTTTTCTCAAGCATCACGACCTTGCTGGCTGACCCCCCTCTGGCTCTGTCTGTGCCTGGCACTGCTGGTCGCCTGTGGTGGGAAAACGCCCGCGCCAACTCCTATTATCAAACCACCGGTGCAGCAAGTTCTGGTTCTGCCCAACGTGGGCATTCAAGATTTCAATACGCTTGACCCCGCTCAGGCATCAGATCAGAATTCGCTACTGGCGATGAATATGCTCTATAGCGGGCTGGTGCGCCTGGATCAGAATCTCAACGTGGTACAGGACCAGGCTACCTGGACAATCTCTCCTGATCGAAAAGTCTATACGTTTCATTTGCGCTCTGGTGTGACATTTTCCGATGGCACGCCTGTCACCGCGCAAAGCTATGTCTATACCCTGACCCGCGCCCTACTGCCCAGCGTGCAATCCAATACGCAGTCCAGCGAGGCGATGCTCTTTCTGGGCAATATCGTCGGAGCCGCCGATGTGAATACCGGTAAGGCGACCACCCTGAGCGGCGTGCAGGCCATCGATGCCTCAACACTCGTGATTACGCTCTCCCAACCGACCGACTATTTTCTCCAGATCTTAGCGAATCCGCTGGCGTTTCCTCTCAATCAGGCGGTAATACAGCTCTACGGGGACGCCAACTGGTCCAACCATGTCGCGCATAACGCTGTGGGAAGCGGGCCGTTTATGGTGCAAAGGTGGGAGCGCAACACAAAGATGGTGCTGGTCCCGAATCCCCATTACTATGGACCTCACACACACCTCAGCGAAGTGGATATGATCTTTGTGGCCGATCAACACACGGCGTTCCAGGCCTATCAGGGCGGCCAGTATTCGTTTGTCTGGAATCTTGCCCCTCCCGATTTTACCGCTGCCCACGGTCTGCCCGGCTACACCAGCCGAACCTTGCTGGAGACCGACACGCTCTTTTTCAATCCGCAGGTGCCCCCCTTCGATCAGCCCGCGGTGCGTCAGGCGTTTGCGTATGCCATCGATAAAAATGCGCTGGCTCAGTCCGTTTTCAACAATGCGGTCGTGCCAGCTCCGACGATTATTCCTGACGGGATGCCCGGCTATCAGCCGAAATTGACCCCATTGTCTTTTGATCGAGCAAAAGCGTTAAATGCGCTGAAATCGTCCTACCCTGATGTCAGCCAGGTGCCACCTGTAACCTTCTATTATCCCAACGCGCTGCTCTCATCAGACGCAGCCTCTTCCTTGCAGCATATGTGGCAGACTGCGCTCGGCATTCCGATTACCATCACGTCGGTAGAAACGAACGCGTACAATATCGCCCTGACCAATCACCAGATTCCGTTCGGCTTTACCCAGTGGAACGCGGACTTCCCCGATCCATACGACGTACTGGCTCTGAACCTGCTTTCATCCGCCTCAGGCAATGCCGGGAGCTGGTCCAATACCACGTTCGACCAGTTGGTTCAGCAGGCGGAAGCGGCCACCGGCGCGCCACGTCTCGCGCTCTACGCTCAGGCCGAGCAGCTCGCGCTTCAAGATGTGGGCTGGCTGCCTCTCGATCACCAGCTCATGGGCGCGGTGCTCCCTGCCCACGTGCATGGGATAAGCCTCACTCCTCTGGGACTCTATTTCGGGGATTGGTCGCAAGTCTATCTGCTCCCCCATTAAGCATCTGTATGACAAAAGAGAGTCAGCAGCGGTCGGTAGCGCTGCTGACTCTCTTTGTTTGCGGCTGAGTGCCGGTTGAGCTATAATTATGGCAAGAAAAAACAGAACTGAAGGGATAGATATCACTCTATGACCGCGCACCAGGTGCTTCTCTTTGATCTTGATGGAACGCTGACCGATCCCAAACCAGGCATCACAAAATCTGTGCAGTACGCGCTCGCCCACTTTGGCATCCACGAACCCGACCTGGATAAACTCACCCCTTTTATTGGCCCACCACTCACCGAGTCTTTTCAACTCGTGTATGGTTTCGATGCAGCGCAGGCGCGGCAAGCACTGCTCTTTTATCGTGAATATTTTACTGATGGGGGCATGTACGATAATACCGTCTATACAGGTATAGCTGATCTGCTTGCAGCACTCATAGCTCAGGGGAAGCGTTTGTGCGTAGCAACAGCCAAGCCCACGATTTTTGCCGCACAGATCCTGGCGTATTTCCAACTGGACACGTATTTTGAGCGCGTCATCGGGAGCAATCTGGATGGCACACACAGCACAAAAGCAGAAGTTATCGCTTACGCGCTGGCAGAAATGGCGCCAATAGCTCAACATACAGCCGTCATGATCGGCGACCGCAAGCACGATATCCTCGGCGCGCACGAGAACGGCCTGCGCTCTATCGCCGTCGGCTATGGCTACGGCACGCAGGATGAATTAGTCGCCGCAACACCTACGTATATGGTTGCCACAGTGGAGCAACTTGCGCAGCTCTTGCAGAGCGCATAGACAGGCAACAAGTCGACGCAGTTTAAGGGATCAGTTCACCCGCCTGCACTTTTGCCCGCAGCTTGATCCAGGCCAGGGCGTGCGGCGTGAACTCAGGCAGAGCAAAGGTGTAAGGCTCATCGTGATCGCCGCCCAACGGCTCAGGGTCCAGCATCGGCTCGTCATCAGTGGGGCGATCCAATGTGACAACCGGTTGTAGTTCAGCTTCAGGCGTTGCAGATTCTGTATCTGCTGGGGAGAGCAGCATCTGCGCTTCCGTCACCTCCAGCCAGCCCAGTCCCATCTCGAACTGGCGCACAGATTGGTCCGTGATGCTCTGTTGATCCTGCAGGAGCTGCTCAAGCGTCAGGGAGTTCGAGGGCAGGCCCAGGTTCTCGCGCACCAGCAGGGTGTCCATATATTCAATCGAAGAGGCTGCAAAAACACGCATCTGCTCCGCGGGCATAAAACCATACTGCCGCCCCAGGCGAAATAGCTCTTCCAATGAGTCGACCGGCATCGATTTCCATTCCCACGCGGTTGAATGATATTTTGGTGTAGCGATCCGATAATAAATCATGTGTTACCTCTTTCATAGAGCAATTTCCTCAGAACAGACCCGGAACTCTTTCTCTGGCTTACAAATAGCCTGATTTCTCTCATTAAATCAGGCTTTTGCTCTCTTGCCTGTCCTTTCTCATCACATGATAAGCACTTCTTTACAATAGTACTATCAGTAGTGGAAAACGAAGCATCTCAAGCGAGAGAAATCTAGCGTTAGGGCAATATTACCATGCTGGCAACTCATCAAGGACGCGAAATAACACCAGAGATTATGAGGACGATGGTCCTGGCAGGAAACGAAATGGGATAAGCTGAACATGACTTCTGGCCTATAGTATCGCTCGCTCCAGCTCACCTGAAACGGATGAGCGAGACACGAGCATTTATCGCGTCTGTACGCGAGCGAAGCCGTAGGCGGGTATGATATAATGAGAGGACGTTTGGAAAAGATATTCTACGAGAGAGACACATCAGGCGGAGGGAGCGAGAGACATGCCAGAGTTTAAAGTTGAGGCGCCATTTGAGCCGACAGGCGACCAGCCAGAGGCGGTAAAGCAGCTCGTGAGGGGCCTCAAACAAGGGTATCACCAACAAACGCTGCTGGGCGTGACGGGCAGCGGCAAAACATATACAGTGGCGAAGGTCGTTGAACAGGTGCAGAAACCAACACTGGTGCTGGCCCCCAACAAGACTCTGGCCGCGCAGTTGTTTAGCGAATATAAAGAATTCTTCCCGAATAATGCTGTTGAATACTTTGTCTCCTATTACGATTATTATCAGCCAGAAGCGTATATTGCGCGTACCGATACCTATGTCGAGAAGGAGAGCATGCTTAACGAAGAGATCGAGAAGCTGCGCCTCTCGGCCACGCGCAGTCTGTTTGAGCGGCGCGACGTGCTGATTGTGGCCTCAGTCTCGTGCATCTATGGCCTGGGCAGCCCGGAAGAGTATGGCGAGGTGGTGTTGACACTCAAGGTCGGCGAGGAGAAACGCCGCAATAAGATCCTGCGCCACTTGAACGAGATCCAGTACGAACGCAACGATGCCAACTTTATTCGTGGCCGTTTCCGTGTGCGCGGCGATGTGCTGGAGATCTTCCCGGCCTACGAGGACGTTGCGGTGCGCATCGAGTTCTTCGGCGACGAGATCGAGCGCATGACCGAGATCGATCCGCTGACCGGCGAAGTGCTGGGTCAACGCCAACGCCTGGATATCTATCCGGCCAAGCACTGGGTCACCACGCAGGAACGTTTGAACGCCTCAGTTGAACTGATCGAAACGGAGTTGCAAAATCGCCTGGAAGAGCTGGAGGCAGAGGGCAAGCTGCTGGAGGCGGCGCGTCTCAAGCAGCGCACGAACTTCGATATTGAGATGTTGCGCGAGACGGGCTTCTGCTCAGGCGTGGAGAACTACTCGCGTCACCTGGCGGGTCGCGGCGCTGGCGAGCAGCCCTGGACGCTGCTGGACTACATGCCGGAGGACTTTCTGCTGGTGGTGGACGAATCGCATGTCGCGCTGCCCCAGGTGCGCGGGATGTTCGCGGGCGACCGTTCGCGCAAGCAGGTACTGGTGGATTATGGCTTCCGTCTGCCCTCGGCGCTGGACAATCGTCCACTGACCTTCGGCGAATTCGAGAAACAGATCGACCAGGCCCTCTTCGTCTCAGCCACGCCCGGCCCCTACGAACACGAACACAGCGAGGCCATCGTCGAACAGGTCATTCGTCCCACCGGTCTGCTCGATCCTGAGATCAGTGTGCGGCCAACCAGGGGCCAGATCGACGACCTGCTGGCCGAGATTCGGAAACGCGTGGAGAAAAGTCAGCGCGTGCTCGTCACGACCCTGACCAAGAAAATGGCCGAGGATCTCGCGGACTATATGCAGGAGTTGAACATCAAGGTCCACTATCTGCACTCGGAGATCGACACCATTGAGCGAGTGGAGATCCTGCGCGACCTGCGCCTGGGCGTCTACGACGTTGTGGTGGGCATCAATCTGCTGCGCGAAGGTCTGGACCTGCCGGAGGTGTCGCTAGTTGCGATTCTCGACGCCGATAAAGAGGGCTTCCTGCGTTCAGAGGGATCACTGATCCAGATCGTTGGACGGGCCGCGCGCCACGTCGAGGGCAGCGTCATCATGTACGCCGACAACATGACGCGCTCGATGCAGCGTGCCATCGACGAGACCAACCGCCGTCGTCGCCTGCAAACCGACTATAACGAGCGTCACGCAATCACCCCGCGTGGCATCAAAAAAGACGTGAAGACCCTCTCCGAGCGTCTCAAAGCCATGAGCGGCGCGCCAGAAGGCGCGGACGGCAAAGTGGCCTCGACGGTCCTGGGCGGCATCCCCAAAGACGAGGCCCTGCGGCTGATCAAAGACCTGGAGTCGCAGATGCGCACCGCTGCCAAACAGCTTGAGTTTGAGAAGGCCGCTCAGTTGCGCGACCAGGTCATTGAGATTCGCCGCGCGATGGTGGAATAAGAAAAGCTCGACAATGAATGAAGATGATTTCATCACCTTGATTCATTGTGGAGCTTTTACCGTCACGGCACAC
>CAXUEY010000224.1:0-3668 GCA_964250225.1 uncultured Ktedonobacteraceae bacterium
CCCCCCCCCCCCCCCCCCCCCCCCCCCCCCCCCCCCCCCCCCCCCCCCCACAACCTACCTGAAAAACCCCGCGATGACCCCCAAAGGTGTGAAATATTTGTACTCAAAGGAGAGCTTTTTGCAGTGAAGATCCATGAATATCAGGCCAAAGATATTCTGGCGCGCTACGGTATCCCGGTTGGACCGGGCAACGTAGCGACAACGCCAGAGGAGGCCGAGGAGATTGCCCGTGAGCTGGGCGGCCCGGTGGTGGTCAAGGCTCAGGTCTATGTCGGTGGACGTGGCAAGGCCGGTGGCGTCAAGGTTGCCCGCAGCCTGGAGGAGACGCGCGAGGTTGCGTCAAAAATTCTGGGCATGGATATCAAGGGGCTGACCGTCGAGAAGGTGCTGGTGGCCCCGGCTGTCGATATCGCGGAAGAGTATTATGTGGGCATTATCATTGACCGCAAGAGCCAGGCACCGGTGGTGATGGTCTCCAAAGCGGGCGGCATCGATATCGAAGAGGTGGCCGCGACGACGCCGGAGAAGATTATCAAATATCCCATCGATATGAATACCGGTCTGCGCCCATTTGAGGCGCGCGATATTTTGTCCCGTGCGGGCCTGCCTTCGCAGGTGATCGCCAAAGGCGGCGCGATTCTGACCGCTCTGGCCAAAGCGTTTATCGAAATCGATGCCAATACCGCTGAAATTAATCCGCTGGTGCTGACACGCGATGGTAAGGTGCTGGCCGCCGATGCCAAGATTGTGATCGACGATAACGGTCTGTACCGCCAAAAAGAGTACGCGAGCTGGGCCGAGCCGGAAGAGTCCAACCCGCTGGAGTTCCGTGCCAAGCAGGAAGGGCTGACGTATGTGAAGCTGGAGGGAGACGTGGGTATCATCGGCAACGGCGCCGGTCTGGTCATGACAACACTGGATATGGTGGCGCGCTCCGGTGGCAAGCCCGCGAACTTTCTGGATATCGGCGGTGGCGCGAAGGCCGAGGTGATGGAGACGGCGCTGCGCTTCGTGGCCAGCGATCCTGATGTCAAGGGTATCCTGGTCAATATCTTCGGCGGCATCACACGCGGCGAAGAGGTGGCGAAAGGCGTGATTTCAGCCCAGGCGCATCTGCCCAAAGGCATGCCTATCGTGGTACGTCTCTCCGGCACCGGTTCGGAAGAGGGCAAGGCGTTGCTGAAGGACGCCGGTCTGCAATGGGGCAAGGATATGCGTGAGGGCGCGCAGAAAATCGTCGCGGCCATCAACGAACTTCATTAGGGGATAAAGGGAAATATGAGCATTTTACTGGATAAAAATTCGCGTGTGATCGTGCAGGGCATCACTGGACGCGAGGGACACTACCATACACGCAATATGAAGGCTGCTGGCACCAACCTGGTGGGCGGCGTGACACCCGGCAAAGGCGGCACAAGCGTTGAGGATCTGCCCGTCTTCGATACGGTGGCCGAGGCGATAGCGAAAACGGACGCCAACGCGTCGTGCATCTTTGTACCACCGGCTGGCGCGGCTGACGCGATAATGGAGGCCGCCAGCGCGGGCATCAAGCTGATTGTGTGCATTACTGAGAATATCCCGGTGATCGATATGACGCGGGCCATGCTGGTGGTGCGCGAACATGGCGCGACTCTGATTGGCCCCAATTGCCCCGGCATGTGTACGCCGGGACTGGGCAAGATCGGCATCATCCCCTACCAGATCTTCCAGCCAGGCTCCGTAGGTTTTATCTCGCGCTCCGGCACGGCAACCTACGAGGTTGTTTCGCTCTTGAGTGAGGCTGGTATCGGGCAGTCTACCTGCATCGGCATTGGCGGCGACCCCATCATTGGCTCGACGTTCGTGGATTACCTCGCGATGTTCGAGCACGATCCCCAGACGAAAGTGGTGGTCTTGTGCGGCGAGATCGGCGGCAGCGACGAAGAGGACGCCGCTGAGTATATTAAGACCTCGATGAAGAAGCCGGTGGTGGCCTTTATCTCCGGGCGCACGGCCCCGGCAGGCAAACGCATGGGGCACGCGGGCGCGATCATCTCCGGCAATACCGGCACCGCTCAGGGCAAGGTAGAGGCTCTGCAAGCCGCGCGCGTGCCAGTGGCGGATACGATCTTTGATATCCCCCCACTGGTCCAGCAAGCGTTGGCAAAACTGGCATAAATACCTCAAAAATTGTGTGGTGGGGGGGGGGGGGGGGGGGGGGGGGGGGTTTGGAGCCGACCCGAAAAAATAATTTTTTGTGTCTTCCTATAAAAAATTAATAATTTACCCCCCCCCCCACCACACAATTTTTGATTTTTGCATTGGAGCCACATTTTCGTCTATAATAAACAGAAAGTAGCCTTAAAATCCCACCCTTAGCGGATAGATAGAAGAGCATTTATGACAACCGCCCTGATTTACGATCCAATATTTTTAGAGCACATCACGCCGGGCGAGCATCCTGAGCAGCCGGAACGCTTGCGCCGGGCAATGGAAGTATTACAGGCGCTGGGCTGGATGGAGCGAGAGGGACTGGTTCACCTGGCACCACGGGCCGCGAGCATAGAGGAACTGGCCCTGATTCATGATCCCGCCTATATTCAGCGCGTTGAGCACGCGGCTGAGCGCGCGGGGCGCCTGGAGGCCGAGACGGGGCGCACGTCGCATTTCTTCGCCACCGATACCTACGTCTCCGCCAAATCGTATGAAGCGGCGCTGGTCGCGGCTGGTGCACCCCTGACGGCTATCGACGCCATATTACGCGGCGAGATTGAGAACGCGTACTGCCTGGTGCGCCCGCCCGGTCATCACGCCCTGGCGGATAGCGCGATGGGCTTCTGCCTCTTCAACAACGTGGCTATCGCGGCGCGCTACGCCATCGAGAAGTGCGGGCTGGAGCGCGTGATGATTATCGATTACGATGTGCATCACGGCAATGGCACGCAGGACGCGTTCTACGAAGATCCACGCGTGCTCTATTTCTCGACTCACCAGGCGCCGTTTTATCCTGGCACTGGCCTCTCAACGGAGCTGGGCGCTGGTCCCGGTCTGGGTACGACGATCAATGTGCCGCTGCCCGCGACCACGGATTACGGCGTCTACGAAGCGATCTTCCGCCAGATCATGGCGCCCGCCGCTGACCGCTTTGATCCACAGTTGATTCTGGTTTCCGCTGGCTTCGATGCCCACTGGACCGACCCGCTGGGCGAGATGTATCTTTCTACCGCGGCCTTTGCCGTGCTCAACCGCAAGATCATCGAGCTGGCTCAGACGCTCTGCAAGGGCCGCCTGGTCCTGGTGCAGGAGGGCGGCTATAATATCGAGGCGATGGCTGGCTGTGTCGCGACCTGCCTGAACCTGCTGCTGGGCGATGATGCCGCAGTCGATGCGCTGGGGCAGGCTCCAGATAAAGAATTTACCCTCAACCTGGATGTGCTGGTGGGGGAGTTGCGCCGCATCCACAATCTGAAAGGCTATCGGATGCGCAACGCGCCCAAACCTGACGTTGAACGGCTACGGCGCGAGGTCAAAGGCCCCGACGCCTGACCGTTGCTCAATAGCAAGCTGCGGCGCGAGGTCACACAGGCCAGGCGAGCGCTCACTGGCCAGACAAGACCGTAGGATAGGCGCCCCCCCCACACAGGCCAGGCAAGCTGGCCTGCTACGCCTGACGTGCGCGAGCGGCCGCC
>CAXUEY010000224.1:3678-8542 GCA_964250225.1 uncultured Ktedonobacteraceae bacterium
GGATTGGTGGCGTTCCGCGCTTGCGGGGGGCTTTTTCATGGGTCGCGCGCACGTCAGGCAAGCAGCATGTGGGGTATGATGCAGGCAGCTTGATCGATAGGTGGAGCGGCGTTCTGAATAGTTACAAAACACACAAGAGGTACAACAACATGTTACGTCGTTCTGAGCAGGTCCGCTCGCTCTCATTGGTTGATCTGCCCGTGGTCACGCGCCTGCTCAACGCCTCTGAATATGTCTACCAGCGTTTTACCTCGGAAGAACTCAAACATATGCTCAGAAGCGCGCCCGCAGTTGGCCTCTTTCATAATACCAGCATGCGCAGTTTTCTATTGTCGCAGACCATCAATCCGCCCTCGGCCTGGGTTGGCGGCTTTGGGGTCAATTGGAGCGAGAGCAACGCGTATCTGCGCTTCTTCGATCTTCAGTTGGAGGAGCTGACGAAACGCCTATTGGAGCGCGGGGTGCGCTACCTGCATTATTCAGGCAACGATCTGGAGAACGATTGGTTGCGCGAACCGCTACTGGCGCGTGGTTTTACACCTTTCCGCCAGCTCTATGCCTACGATAAGTTCGATTACCAGATCCCCACTTCTGGCAGTCAGGATGTCCATCTGCGCCGCGCTGAACTGCACGATATCCCCATCCTGCTCGCATTAGAAGAACTCTGCTTCGAGCAGCTCTGGCGCTACGATGCCGGTTCTTTTGTCGAGATCATGCACACACATCCCTATTTTGTCGTGGCTGAGCTGGATGGTCAGGTGGTGGGCTATCAGTTTAACGCGCTGGACGGCTCCTACGGCTATCTAATCCGCATCGCCGTGCATCCAGAGTATAACAGCCGTGGCATCGGTGCGCGCCTGATGGCTGAGGCGGTCCAGTTTTTTCAGAACGCCCACGCGACGCGCATCATGCTCAATACCCAACAGGAAAACGAGCACGCCCATCGCCTGTATGAATGGTTCGGCTTCGTGCGCATTGACCAGATGGGTTTTGTCCTGCGCCTGCCCCTGGAGTGAAGCGCGCAAAAAAATGTGGGCGAAGCGTCTCGCCCACACGCATTACCATTGAGAAAGCTAGCACAGATTTTGCTGACATGCAACCAGGCTGAGTTCATCCAGACCAGGCACAGACACCTTCTTGGCCTGCAAATCCTGGGTGGTCAGTTCTGGTAGTGATTGAACTTTATTGGTCTTTTTGTTATAGAGGCCAGCCGCCTGAGTAATTCCAGCAATCGCTGGCGTGGCGGTCGGGCTGACGCCAACAGAAGGCGTCGCGGTTGGCATAGGCGTAGGCGTCTCCGTAGCCGAAGGAGTCTCTGTGGCTGACGGGGTCGCCGTAGCTGATGGATTCAGTATAGAATTGGGCGCGAGTATCCAGCCGCCCACATAGTCGTCACCATTCACCGTCTTCTCGCTCTTATACAGCCCTGCCCCAGTACTGGTGTCCGCGGGCTTGAGGACATCAGCGGTGAAAGGCAACGTTTTCCCGTCCTGCAGTGTGACCGAACCGGTGGCTGTATCCGGCGTCAGGGTTGCAGTGATCTGGCCAGCATTGGCCTGAGATGCCTGCGCAGTGGCTTTATTGTCCTGTACTGCACCCTTGTACCAGTTCGCAAAGGTCGCGGGATGGTCTTTCGAGCCATCCGTGACAAACGCTACCATATTGCCCCCATTTGAGTCGAGCGCGACCCAGGTAGGTGCTGAGGCATTTTGCGCGTTGGGAATCTCCCCCATATAGGTCTGCGCATTCGCTGTTGCACCCGGCGTCCCTGTAGGCACAACCCCCGGCGTTTCGCTTGGAGCCACGCCCGGTGTCTCACTGGGAACCGCGTTGGGCGTATCCGTTGGAACGGCATCGGGTGTATCGGTGGCAGCCGCGGCGGGCGTATCAATGGCGAGTCGCGCACCGTGCCGCGCAGAATTGGACCCGCCGAGATGTTGCGCGAAAGAGAAAGCGCTGAGGCCACTCACAGCCATCAGCAATGCAAGGGTACAGAGGGTAGTTAGCATGAAGCTCGTGCTTCGTTTTTTTCGTCTCATACTTACTTTTCTCCTTATAACAATTCATCACCTGTCTAGCTAGCTCACGGCAAGAGACAATCCCGTCTCTTTTTAGACAATCGGCTGAAAATGCCATCTGTCTAGTTTTGGAATTGCTCCTCTCCCAAAAATTCATGAGCCTGCTAACTGGAAATTGCTTGCCAACGCGCCTATGCTAAGAACAGACAAAGGTACACAATCTCTATTCAGGAGAGAGAAACATATGATACTCATTGCAGGATCTACCGGTTATATTGGTCAGCATGTGGCACGGCGCCTGGTGAAGCAGGGTGAACGCCCGCGTTGTCTCGCGCGTGACCCCTACAAAGCGGCCCGTCTCTTCCCAGGCGACCAGGTTGACGTTGCGCAAGGCGATACCACGCAACCGGAAACGCTCGCCGCAGCCATGCAGGGCGTAGATATAGTGGTACACGCGGCCTTTATCACCGCCGACCACAAAGAGGGACCGGGCAACAGCTACGCGGCAACCAACGTACAGGGAACAGAGAACCTGGTCAAAGCCGCCGAAGCTGCCGGTGTGAAGCATATGATCGAACTCAGCGGCCTGGGCACGCGGCCCGACAAGCCTGGCAGCTACATGCAGGGGCGCTACCTGGCCGAGAAGTCTCTCAAAGAGAGCAGCCTGGATTGGACGATTATTCGCCCCTCAGTCCTCTTTGGCAAAGACGCGCCCTTTCTCAAAGGTCTGGCCGACCTGATCCGTACCTCGCCAGTGGTACCGCTGATCGGAGGCGGCAAAGTCATGTTCCAGCCGATTTACGTGGAGGATGTCGTGAGCATCACCCTCAAAGTGCTGGCCGAGCCGCAGTCCTACAGCCACGCCACCTGCACCATTGGCGGACCCGACTACTACTCGTTCACCCAGATCATCGAGGCCCTGATGCACACCATGCACAAAAAACGCCTCAAAGCGCCCGCGCCGCGTCCACTGGTCGGCCTGGGAGCAACGCTCATGGAAGCGATCCTGCCCAAACCGCCGCTCACCAAAGCAGCCATGACACTCTTCTCCTTCGACAACACCACCGAACTGAACAGCGTCGAGACCCAATTTGGCTTTAAGCCTGTCGCGTTCCGGCGTTTTTTGGAGGAGCAGGGGATATAACGGTTTCAAGGGAGGGATACCCAATCTATACCATCTCAGGACACGATTCGACCCTCTTCAGTGGAGCGTTGTTCAGAAGCAGTCTGCTGAAAAGTTGGTGGTGATGTATTGGTTCTCTGTAAAAATGTATAGATAAAGCGCACAAGAAAGATACCGCCAAAGAAGAGGACTAAAAAATGGCCTTTTAGTGGTCAGGCCAGGATTCTTCCCTAACAGGTGGGTACATCTCTTGCGGCTCCTCTAATGTATGCTGATGTTCATATTTCTTTAAATTTCGTATATATATCGTTGTGTTATAGCAAACCCTACTAATCCAAATAAATACAGCTATTCCAATGATGCAAAGAATGCTCATGATGAAATTAAACCATGCATATTTGCTTGATACTATACTCCAAATGAGCATTACAGCAATAAAGTATAAAGCTATAATAACACCCATAAAAAAACAGAATGTATAACTTCGTTCCGCAAAAAAGATATTTTCGGAAAGGAGCTTTATTCTGCTTTTCTGCTTATATTCCTGACTCATGCCCTTCTCTTTTCTACATTCATTATAGATATGAATACAGAAATACAATCCCTGTGATTCTCGGACTGCTAACGCATCAGAGAAAGGCTCATTTTCTATTATTCAGATCTATAAGTCACGAGTTCGTATATTATACAGAACTCATAGTTAACTATCAACGAAAAAGAAAGCAGCCCGCCCTCCTAAAAAACGGGCTGCTTTCATGATAAACTGTTGAGAGCCTCAAATCAAGTTTATAAGCTCTAGCATGGACAAAAGTTGTCAAGTGAACTGTTATTGTTTGAATCAATTCGATACTGATAGCCGTCAATACCAGCTTGAATCAAACCTGTTATTGCTGAAGCACCAGCAGTAAGAGCATCGAAGTGGGTCATATCCTGTATTACAGAGAACATGGCATTCTCTGCTTCGATTGCAACATCGCCCTCAACAAATGTTGCCTTGATGGTATAGAAGATGGTGATTAACGCCCCCATTCCCCATGGAGACCCCGTGGCTGCTCTATATAGGCCACCCACACCACTAGCTATTCCACCAATCACATCAGCAATCGGCTTCAGCCAACTCAAGTTGAAACGTGAAGCAATGCCAGAAAACAGAGTAGCTATATCTCCGATGAGACTTACTGCATCACCTATTACCCGTGCAATTGTATCAAAGTTCCACCCTCCAGCAAAGTCTTTCCAAACATGCAACCCATCGAGTAAAAGATTGGCTACACTCATCGCAATTTGCAGATTGCCTATGCTGTTCTGAAGGTCTTGATTCTGCTTTGCCCGGTTGTTTTCCGCCTGATTACACTTGTCCGCAGCCATGTGACAGGTGTCATTAAAACCATCGTTGTTCACTTCTGGTGTTGGTGTTGGCGGCGGCGGAGCATTCGGCGCTGCCAGCGGCGTCGATGGTGGCGGTGGTGGTACAGGATGCCAGTGACGCGTCGGATTCGACTCAGTATGACCTGAGCCATCATTACAGGTCGTCGAGTTACAGACGGGCATCCCGCCACTACCGCCTCCGCCGCCTCCACTGTCACTGCCACCACCACCACAATCAGGACACGCAAACCTCTGTCCCGTCGGGTCCGTCCTACTTTCCGGGTTGCCTCCCACATAGGCATACGGCTGCATCCCCTGCGCGTTGCCCTGCACACTATCCGGCGAGAGGAACACC
>CAXUEY010000225.1:0-8497 GCA_964250225.1 uncultured Ktedonobacteraceae bacterium
TACCCGCAAATCATCATCACAAAGACAATTCTCCTGGTGGTTCTTCTTCCGGTTTAGCCCCAAATGGCGCCAGCTTCCCTCCTCTGGCCTGGCGCTCACCCTCGGCGATAATCATGGGGATTTTCCTGAAATCGGAGCGGAACATCTCCATTGTGCGTGAGTCGCGCAGGGCCGCGGCTGGATGGAACATGGCGATACAAATACGTTCACCCTCGCGGCGCGCCCGCCCATGAATCGCGCTGATCTTCTCGCCCTTCTTAAAAAATTTGGCCATCGAGAAACGGCCTAATGTGACGATAGTGCGGGGGTTCAGCGCCTCGATCTGGCGGTCAAGATAGGAGTTGCAGGCGGCAATTTCTTCGACGGTGGGGTCGCGATTCTCAGGGGGACGGCATTTGACAACGTTGGCGATAAAGACATCGGACCGCTTCAGGTTGATACTGGCCAGGGCCTCTTCCAGCAATTGTCCGGCCTTGCCCACAAAGGGACGGCCCTGTTGATCTTCGTTGAAACCAGGCCCTTCGCCGATAAACATGATGCTGGCCTGGGGACTGCCCTCGCCGGGGACCGCGTGCTTGCGTCCCTGGCAGAGGCGACACTTTTCACATATGGAGACCTCGTCTGCGATCTCCTTCAGGATCTCCTCGGACGACATAGTTCTCTCTCCAGCTTGATATCTTCCTCGTATGCTGATTAGTTCAGCCGAGAATGCTGTTGCAACATTCCCGGCTGAAGGTGTTTCGCTGAAAAGTTCAGCAGGTATTACCAGCGGCGATCTGGCGGACGCCCGAAGCCGTTATCGCGCCGGGGGCCAGTTGAGGGGCCACGGTTCGGCGCGCCACCAGGGCCAGCCGGTCCACTCGGACCCATCGGACGGCGCTGACCACCACCGTAGCCGCCTCCGCTGCCACCGCGATCACCATAGCCACTGCCACCGGGGCGTGGGCCGCGATCACCGTAGCCACCACGGTCACCATACCCGCCGCGCTCGCTATAGCCACCAGGCCCACGGCCACCGGACATCGAGCCTTCACGCGGGCGTGGGCCGCGATCACCATAGCCGCCGCCTGGGCGACCGCCACCGCGTGGACCGCCACGACCACCGCGCTCGCTCTCCAGCTCCGCCGCGCTCGGCATCTCACCGCTCAGAGCAGCCCGGCGCGAAAGATTGACGCGCCCCTGCGGGTCTACTTCGATGACCATCACCGTGATCTCATCGCCAACAGAGACCACATCTTCTGGACGCATCACCTGGTAATCAGCCAGCTGCGAGGTGCGCACCAGACCTTCTTTGCCGGGCAGGATCTCAACGAAGCAGCCGAAGTCCACCAGGCGGCGTACCGTGCCGGTGTAGATGCGGCCAACCTCGACCTCTTCGGTCAAGGCGCGTACAGCGTCGATAGCTATCTGCATGGCATCGCCAGAGACCGCCGAGATGTGGACCGAGCCGTCGTCCTCGATGTCGAGCTTCGCGCCACTCTCGTCCTGAATCTTGCGGATCGTCTTCCCACCTGGGCCGATGACCGCGCCAATTTTATCAGGATTGATCTTCACGGTCTGGATACGTGGCGCAAACGGCGAGAGATCCTCACGCGGAGCGTCTATGGTATCCAGCATCTTCTCCATGATAAACATGCGGCCCTCGCGCGCCTGTTCCATCGCTTTGGCCATAATCTCATAGGTGATGCCTTTGACCTTGATATCCATTTGCAGGGCAGTCACGCCATCGGCTGTGCCGGCAACTTTAAAGTCCATATCGCCCAGCGCATCCTCGATGCCCTGAATATCGCTCATCACCGCCCATTTCCCGTTGCGCTCGCCTTCACCGGTGATCAGGCCCATCGCTACGCCAGCAACTGGCGCGTGGATCGGCACACCGGCATCCATCAGCGAGAGAGTGGTGCCGCAGACCGAACCCATCGAGGATGAGCCGTTGGAAGAGAGAATATCCGAAACCGCGCGAATTGTATAGGGGAATTCATCCTTTGTGGGGAGAATCGCGGCAATTGCGCGCTCGGCCAGAGCACCGTGCCCAATCTCGCGTCGGCCAGGGCCACGCATGGGTTTGCTCTCGCCAGTTGAGAACGGCGGGAAGTTGTAGTGGTGCATAAAGCGTTTGCTCTCGCTGGCACCTAGACCATCCAGGATCTGCTCATCACCCGGCGAGCCAAGCGTGATAACGCTCAACACCTGCGTCTGACCGCGGGTAAAGATGGCCGAGCCGTGTGTGCGCGGCAGCAGGCCAACCTCACACGAAACCGGGCGAATCGTCTTCAGATCACGCCCGTCCACACGCGTCCCACTGTCCAGGATATTGTTGCGCACGTAGGCCTTCAGTTCTTTCTCGTAGAACGAAATGATCTCTTTCAGGCGCTCAGGATACGCCTCGCCCAGCGTATTAACCAGTTCTTCCTGCACCAGGCTCAGAGCCGCGGAACGGGCAGCCTTGTTGGGATTGTGGACCGCCGTCTCAAAACGAGGATGCACAAACTCCGCGACTTTGGCTTTCAGTTCCTCATCGACTGTGGGAGGTGTGAAGGGGCGTTTCTCCACATTCACGGCCTGCACCAGCTTCTCTTGCATCTTAATGATGTCTTGCAGGGCTTCCTGGCCGAAACGCACCGCCTCCAGCATCACATCTTCCGGCAACTCTTTCGCGCCGGCTTCAACCATCATCACCGCGTCCGAAGTACCTGCGATCGCCAGATCGAGCCTTGAATCTGCCAGTTGTGACTCCACCGGGTTAATCACAAGTTGGCCATCGATATGGCCGACGCGCACGGCGCCAACGGGTCCGGCGAAGGGAATATTGGAGAGGCTCAGGGCAGCGGACGCGCCGACAATGCCCAGTACATCTGAATCGTTCTCCTGGTCGGTGGAAAGCACCGTCACCACAATCTGCACATCGTTGCGGTAGCCTTTGGGGAATAACGGGCGTAGGGGACGATCAGCGAGGCGACAGGCCAGGATTGCGTGCTCAGTGGCGCGGCCTTCGCGTTTAATAAACCCGCCTGGGATCTTCCCGGCGGCATACATACGTTCTTCTACATCAACGGTTAACGGGAAAAAATCAATGCCCTCGCGGGGCGACTCGCTGCCAACAGCGGTGGCCAGGAGCACGGTGTCGCCATAGCGCACCAGCACGGCGCCGTTGGCTTGTTCCGCCACACGGCCAGTCTCAATACTCATGACGCGGCCACCGATAACAGCTTCTTGACGGTGAATCATACTTCCTCCGACTACTAGGTGTCCCCTTCAGCCTACTCTCCGGCTTTCCTCTGCGCAGACTGTCATTCAGCCTGTCTCTCAGGGGGACATTTTCTTCTTGTAATAACTAGCTTCCCCTGCTTGCTAATGAGCTTCCCTTGCTGTCTATCCAGTGCTTTTTCATCTGTCCCAATGCTCTTCTGGATAGAGATCTCATTTCCGGTTGTTCTTCTTTATTCTGCTCTACTCTACCTGACTCGATGTGTTTGCTTCTTCTCGCTCTGCCTATCCTGTTATCTCTGGTGTGGTGTTACTCGTAGAACCTTTCTCAACGAGTATGCGGGGGATACGCGGGTCTATCCGGTACAATCTGTGACACTATCTCTCTTCTCACAGCAAATGGGTCTGCCACGGTGGGAGAAAAATGGAGCCGCGGTCGGCTAGAAATGCGGCGCAGGCCAGAATTGTGCGCCGACCGCACCCAACACAACCATCTCGCGATTAGTGACGCAAGCCAAGCTTCGCGATCAGTGCGCGATAGCGTTCCGGGCTTTTTTTGCTCAAGTAAGCCAGGAGCCGTCTGCGCTGACCCACCAGCAACAGCAGTCCTCGCTTGGAGTGCAAGTCATGTTTATGCACTTTGAGATGCTCGGTAAGCTGATTTATCCGACTCGTTAACAGAGAAACCTGAACTTCAGGTGAGCCGGTGTCAACCTCATGTATGCGGGCGTCTGCGATGACTTCCGCTTTATCTTCTGCAGTAAACGGCACGGTTTGTTCCACCTCCTGTAGTGCCAAGATGAGCAAGGGAAATGCTATATTCGCATTATAGTTCAACTGCTCGACGAATACAAGCCCCTGCCCTTCTTCAAACGGTCACTGGCTGCGAATCCGACCACGCGCGGTAGCTGGACCCGCAACCAGTAACAGCAAAGAGACCCATTACTTAATGGTGACTTTGGCGCCAACTTCGGACATAGCAGCGGCGATTTTCTCAGCCTCTTCCTTCGAGACGCCTTCTTTGATGGCCTTCGGCGCGCTATCCACGACCTCTTTGGCCTCTTTCAGGCCCAGGCCGGTCAGCTCGCGCACGACTTTGATGACTTTGATTTTCTCAGAGCCAACCTCGGTGAGAACGGCGTCGAATTCGGTCTGCTCCTCAACCACAGCAGCCGGGGCAGCTTCAGCGGCGACGGCTGGACCGCCAGCAGCGGCGACGGGTGCGGCGCTCACGCCCCACTTGTCCTGCAAGGTTTTGGAAAGCTCAACCAGCTCAAGGACGTTCAATTTTTCGATGTCAGAAATGATGGTTTCAACGGACATGGATGTATTCCTCCTCGTAAATTTCTTATTCCGCTTTGGCAAACCCCTGGAGCGGGGTTTCTGGTGCCAAATCGGAAAGGCGTAACTCTCTTATTCCGCTTTGGCAAACCCCTGGAGCGGGGTTTCTGGTGCCAAATCGGAAAGGCGTAATGTTATTCAGCGCCCTGCAACTGTTCGGCATGCGCTTGAAGCACGTAACACAGATCGCGCAAAGGCGCGTTAAACAACCCGACCAGGCTGGCGGCGGGTCCCTGAATGGTTCCCACAACCTGCGCCTTCACCTGCTTCTTGCCGCCGGGCATCTTGGCTAGTCTCTCCACCTGTTCAGCGGTCAGGGTGCGCCCACCCAGAATGCCGGATTTCAGCACCGCGATTTTTGAGGTCGCGATATAATCGTTCACGGCTTTGGCCGCAGCAACTTCATCTTCATAGCCGAACGCCACCGCGGTCTGACCGTTGAAGATGCTCGTGTCCAGCTCGGTCATCTGATTACGTTCTGAGGCAATGCGCAGGAGCGTATTCTTGGCGACCTGGAACTCTACTTTGGCCGCGCGCATCTTCGCGCGCAGGTCGTTCATATCCTTGACTTTCAAGCCCTGCGTCTGCACCAGAATGGTGACATTCGCGCGATTGAGCTTGTCGGTCAATTCAGTGATCTTCTCTGATTTGGCCTGTGTAGGCATCTTGCTCTCCTTTCTGAAGGAAATTCATGTGGTCCTGGGCTGGGACATGTAAAGAAAACACCCAACACCGGACAGAAAAACATGGTCTCCGGTATCTCACCGAAGACCATGACGAGTTCATTTGTTTGCTATTCTATCGCACACACCAGGCGCGGGCCGCAGACATACTTGAGCCTCGGCACAAGACCCGTGTTCTCACGATAAAAAGTCACATCTGACCTCGGCAAGCCGATACTCATACGCGAGCACCATTTACATGCCTGTTGGCATACTTGCTGTCTTCGGTTCCACTGGCATCACGCCAGCATTGTTTACGCGGCTGTTACGGCTTGAGGGCCATAGCTGCCGGGATATCCAGGTGAATACTTGGTGACATGGTGGAAGAGACAACTACGCTCTTCACGTACGTCCCTTTCGCGCCGGACGGTTTGGCGCGGGAAACCGCGTCCATTACAGAAGTGAGGTTGGACATCAAAGACTCCTCACTGAAGGACATCTTGCCCGCGGGAATGTGCAACAGCGCAGTTTTATCAACTTTAAATTCGACGCGCCCGGCCTTGACATCCTGCACCGTCCTGGCGACATCAAAGGTGATCGTGCCCGCTTTGGGGCTGGGCATCAGGCCGCGGGGGCCGAGCTTTTTGCCCAGGCGCCCGACCTTGCCCATGACATCGGGAGTGGCGACGGCCACATCAAAACCGAGCCAATCGGCCTCAATCTGCTTAATCAGGTCGTCCAATCCGACGAAATCCGCGCCGGCTGCCTCCGCCTCGCTGGCCTTCTCGCCCTGAGCGAACACCAGCACCTTCACCTCTTTACCAGTACCAGCAGGCAGCATCGCAACGCCGCGCACCATCTGGTCGGCATGACGAGGGTCAACCCCCAGCTTCATATGGATCTCAAGTGTCGAATCGAACTTCACATAGTTCATCTTCTTGAGGAGTGAGATAGCTTCCTGGGGCAGATACAGCCTCTCAGGCTCGATCTGCTTCTGCGCCTCCAGGTATTTTTTTCCGTGTCTGGCCATTGTCTTGAAATGCCCTCCTTGTGGCAAAGTAACCGCAGTGACTTTCGGGCGGACTACTAATCGTTAACGGTAATACCCATGCTGCGAGCGGTGCCGATCACCATGCTCTCAGCGCCTTCAATGTCAATCGCATTGAGGTCTTTCATCTTGATTTCGGCGATCTCGCGCAGCTTGGCGCGGTCGATAGCGCCAACTTTGGCCTTGTTCGCCGTGGGCGAACCTTTATCCACGCCAGCCGCTTTCTTCAGCAGATCCGGCACAGGCGGGGTTTTGGTGACAAAAGTAAACGAGCGATCCTCGAAGATCGTAATTTCGGCAGGAATGACCATGCCAGCCTGACTGGCGGTACGCTCGTTGTACTCCTTACAGAACGCCATAATGTTGACGCCCTGAGGTCCGAGCGCGGTACCGATTGGCGGCGCCGGGTTCGCTTTCCCTGCCGGGATTTGTAGTTTCACTACAGCTTTTACGCGTTTTGCCATGTAACTTACTCACTTCTCACAAAAAGACATAGACGTACTCGCTTCCGATCCAGCTAAAAACGCGTTGTGGCGTCCTGCCAGAGTGGAAAACGGGAGCTAAATTTTTTCAACCTGGAGAAAATCCAGGACGACGGGCGTTTCACGTCCAAAGAAAGAGACAAGGACGGTCACCTTGTTCTTATCCACATTAATATCGCTGACCGTGCCGATAAACTCGGTGAACGGTCCATCAATCACACGTACACTCTGACCTTTAGAGAAATTGACTTTGGCTTTGGGTTTCTCCGTCTCTTTGGTGGCCTGCTTCAGAATCGAGCGCATCTCATCTTCCTGCAAGGGCACCGGTTTTGTGCCAGACCCAACAAAGCTTGTGACACCAGGCGTGTTACGCACAACATACCAGGCCTCGTCGCTCATGACCATCTCCACCAGCACATAGCCAGGGAAGACCTTGCGTTGCACTGTGCGCCGCTGGCCCTGTTTGATCTCCACCTCTTCTTCCATCGGCACAATGATCCGAAAGATCTTGTTGCGCATATCCATCGAGGCGATGCGCGCTTCGAGATGGCTCTTTACCTTATTCTCGTAGCCCGAATAGGTATGGATGGCGTACCAGACAGGATCTCCTGTCCCATCGCTTTTACGCGGCTCCGGCAGCTCAGATTCATTGGTATGTTCAGTAACCACAGCATTTCCCCTCGTTCATTCCCTGGGTCGCACGCACAACTATTTGCCGGTGATAAGCTTGAAGAGCTGGAACAGCCCCGCATCTACCAGGCCTAAGATGATACCAACGACCAGAGAGAGCGCAATCACCGCAATCGTCATGTTCCGGGCCTCCAATAGCGTTGGCCAGGTGACTTTATAGCGCAACTCACGATACGACTCACGCACAAAACGCACGGCAGGTCGGTTCGCGAAACCTTCCGACTTCTTCGCAGCTATCGCTTTTGAAGATGCGGATACACTCCTGGTATCTCGCCGCACCGGTTTGCTCCTTCCCTCGTCGCGAGCGGACGCTTTTGCGCTTCTCGCCTCTCGCTCAGTCGCGCGCGCCTTTGGCTCTTCCATCTCGCTCTGATTGGCGCCCCTCTTTTTCTCGGACATTTTATTCGCCACGTTCAACCTTTCTCGATCAGTTTGCTGGGGAGTAGTGACCGCTACTCTCTCTATTCCGCTTGAACAAACAACTTGCTCGTTGTTTTCGATGTTCAAGCGGCAAGGAGTGACCCTCTCTATTCCGCTTGAACAAACAACTTGCTCGTTGTTTCGGATGTTCAATTGGCAAGGAGTGACCCTCTACTTGGTTTCACGATGAGGCGTGTGTACGCGACAGGTTCTGCAGAACTTCCTCAATTCGAGGCGTTCCGGGTTGTTCTTTTTGTTTTTCGAGGTCGCATAGTTACGCTGCTTGCACTCGGTACAAGCCAGGATCGTAACAGAGCGATTCTCTTTACCTTTACTGGCCATGTTTTTCTCCTTATTTCAGGGATGGGAATATTGATTGCACAACGCATTATATAGGTTTTCCCGATTCCTCACAAGGGTTCGCACCTTCCCTCACCCAAAAAACCTATCTGGCTGTGTGAAAATACCATCCCCCTCTACCATTAAAACGCAAGTCGGCAAATAACTGTCGCGGCCAGTATGGACGAGAAGCGTTTTCAAGCAGCAATGTGCAGGAGAAAAGTCTCCCGCACACTCCTGACTGTTTTTTGCCTACTTTTCAATGGTGGTGCAGACACCCGCACCAACGGTCCGACCACCTTCACGAA